>NZ_JBEXIL010000002.1:0-294969 GCF_040608555.1 Micromonospora sp. NPDC005172 | reverse complement strand
GGCGGTCGGGACGGGACCGCCGGCACCACGTCGACCGGGTCAGGTCAGGGCGGCGTCCGCGCGCGGTCCGTCCACCTCTTCGGGGGTACGCAGCCAGACGGCGGTGTCCGACGGCAGCAGCCCGTCGTCGAGTGGGCCGCTGGCCAGCAGCAACTCGCCCTCGGCGGGCAACGGCACCGCTGCGTCGGTGAGGTTGACCAGGCAGCGGAAGCCACCGCCGCGGCTGAACGCCAGCACGCCGTCCGGGGCGGGCAGCCAGGTCAGCTCGCCGTCGCCGAGCGCTGCCTCGGCCCGCCGGATGTGGATCGCGTCCCGGTACAGCTCCAGCATCGAGGCCGCGTCGCCGGTCTGCGCCAGCGCCGTCCGGTCCTTCCAGTCGGCGGGCTGGGGCAGCCAGGGCGCTGCCGAGCCTTCGGGACTGAACCCGAACGGCGGCTCGTCACCGGCCCAGGGCAGCGGCACCCGGCAGCCGTCGCGACCGGGGTCGACGCGGCCGGAGCGTTCCCACATCGGGTCCTGCCGCAGCGCGTACGGGATGTCCTCGACCTCCCAGAGGCCCAGCTCCTCGCCCTGGTAGACGTAGGCAGCGCCGGGCAGCGACAGCGACAACAGCGCGGCGGCCCGCGCCCGGCGGGTGCCCAGCTCCAGATCGGTCGGTATCCCCTCGCGCTTGGCGGCGAAGCTGAACGTGGTGTCCGCCCGGCCGTAGCGGGTCACGTGCCGGGTCACGTCGTGGTTGGAGAGCACCCAGGTGGCCGGCGCACCGACCGGCGCGTGCGCGCTCAGCGTGCCGTCGATGCTCTCCCGCAGCGCCGACGCGTCCCAGGCGCAGCCGAGGAAGTCGAAGTTGAACGCGGCGTGCAGCTCGTCGGGGCGCAGGTAGTTGGCGAACCGTTGCCGGTCCGGCAGCCACACCTCGCCGATCAGCGCGCGATCGGCGTAGGAGTCGGCGACGCGACGCCAGCCCCGGTAGATGTCGTGCACACCGTCGAGGTCGTGGAACGGGTGCGGCCGGTCGGGCTCGACCTCCGGCAGCGTCCCGTCCTTCACCAGCAGACCGGCGGAGTCGATCCGGATGCCGTCCACGCCCCGGTCGAACCAGAACCGCAGGATGTCCTCGAATTCGGCCCGCACCCGGGGGTGGTCCCAGTTGAAGTCCGGCTGCTGGGGCGCGAAGAGATGCAGGTACCAGTCGCCGGGCGTGCCGTCCGGGTTGGTGGTGCGGGTCCAGGTCTCGCCACCGAACTCGCCGACCCAGTCGGTGGGTCGCTGGTCGCCGTTCGGGCCCCGCCCCGGACGGAACCAGAACAGGTCCCGCTCGGGCGCCCCCGGGCCGCCGGCCAGCGCGGCCTGGAACCACGGGTGTGCGTCGGAGCAATGGTTGGGCACCACGTCGACGATCGTGCGGATACCCAGGTCGTGCGCCTCGGCGATCAACGCCTCGACCTCGGCGAGCGTGCCGAAGACCGGATCGATGTCGCGGTAGTCGGACACGTCGTACCCGGCGTCGGCCATGGGCGACGGATACCAGGGACTGAACCAGATCGCGTCGATGCCAAGCGCGGACAGGTGGTTCAGGCGGGACCGGATACCTGCGATGTCACCGATGCCGTCACCGTTACCGTCGGCGAAGCTTCGTGGGTACACCTGGTAGATAACCGCTCCACGCCACCACGGACTGCTGTCTGCTGTGGACACGAGCACCTGCTTTCTGCGTCAGTACGTCGCCGGGTACGCCGGTGGCGAATGTGTGTCGGACGAACGACCGTTGTTCGCTCCGCTGTCTGCGGGGATGGCTATCCCTTGATGCTTCCGGCGGTCAGGCCAGACATGATGTTCCGCTGGAAGATCAGAAAGACGATAACGGTCGGGATGGCGGCGATGACCGACGCGGCGATCACGACGTTCATGGGCGTACCGCCGGCGAAGGAGTAGATGCCGACACTGACCGTCCGGGTCTCCGGTGAGGGCATGACCAGCTTCGGCCAGAGGAAGTCCTTCCAGACCGCCGTCATGGCCAGAATCGCGACGACTCCGAGAATCGGGCGCGACATCGGCAGGATGATCGACCAGAGCGTACGCAGCGACGTCGCGCCGTCCACCAGAGCCGCCGCCATCAACTCCTCGGGGATCGAGTCGAAGAATCGCTTCAGCAGAAAGATGTTGAACGCGTTTGCCACCAGTGGCAGCCAGATGGCGAACGGCGAGTCGAGCAGATTGATGTGCAGGATCGGAAGGTCGATCACTGTCACGTACTGGGGGACGATGAGCACCATGGCCGGGATCATCAGCGTGGCGAGCATCAGCCCGAGGATCACGTTGCCGAAGATCGGTCGCAGTTTCGACAACGAGTACGCGGCGGCCGCGTCGAGGACGAGCTGGAACAACACCGCGCCGATCGCGTAGTAGAACGTGTTGAACAGCAGCTTGGCGAGTTCGAGATTGTTCCAGGCATCGATGTAGTTCTGCGGCTTCGGATCCTTCGGAAACAGCGTGGGCGGGGTCTGCGCGATCTCCTGGCCCGACTTGAGCGCGCCGGTGACCATCCAGTAGAGCGGCCCGAGGAAGACGAGCGTGAACGCCGTCACGACGACGACCAGGAGCGTCCAGTAGATGATCCGCCCGCGCCCCCGGCTGATCTGGGCATGGGAGATGAGGGTCCGGGTTCCGGAATCCTGTGCCATTGGGCGCCGTCCTAGTCCTGTTTCGCAGTCAGCCGCACGTACACGGCGGAGAAGCCGGCCAGCACCACGAGCATGAGCACGCCCAGTGCGGCAGCTCCGTTGAGGTCGTTCTGGAAGAACCCGTGCTGGTAGATGAGGTACGCCACGGTGGTCGCGGAATCCTCCGCGCCCGCACCGTTGGCGAGGATCAGTGGCTCGATGAAGAGCTGCATGGTGGCGACGATCTGGATCATCGCCAGGAGCGCGAGGATGAGCCGGGTCTGCGGGATCGTCACGTGGCGGATGCGCTTGAAGATCCCGGCGCCGTCGAGTTCGGCAGCCTCGTACAGCTCGCCGGGGATGTTCTGTAGCGAGGCCAGGTAGATCAGGACCGCGCCACCCATGTTCATCCAGGTGGACGCGATCACCATGGCCGGCATCGTCATCTGCGGCGACTGCATCCACTGCGACGTCGGCAGGTGCAGCGCCTTGAGGATCGCGTTGAACAGCCCCGCCTCGCTGGGGTCGTACGCGTAGAACTTGAAGAGGTAGAGAGCCGAGGCCGGCGGCAGCATCACCGGCAGGTAGACCAGGATTCGCAGGTAGCCCTTGGCGTGTCGGAACTCGTTGAGCAGGATCGCCACGAAGAACGGCACCGCGTACCCGAGCACGAGCGCGAGCAGCGTGAAGTAGAACGTGTTCTTCCACGCGGGCCAGAAGCTGGGGTCGGCGATGAGACGGGAGTAGTTGTCCCAGCCCACCCAGGTCGTCTCGCCGCGCCTGGTCCGCTGGAAGCTCATGACGACGCCGCGGACCATCGGATACCAGGAGAAGACCACGAAGCAGAGCACGGCGCCGATCAGGAAGGCGTGCCCGGTGAGATTGTCCCGTACCTTACGGCCGAGGCTCGTACGCTTCGGCGCTACCGCGTACGACGGCATCGGGCGACCCGGCTTCCCGGGGGCCTGGGGGGCGGCGGTGATCGCCACGACACACTCCTGCGCAGGTCGGTGAGGCGGACGGTGCGGCGCGGGGTGTGGGGGCCGGTGCGACGGCCCCCACACCTGCGGATCAGCTCTCCGCGGCCAGGAGCTGGTTGACCTTCTCTTCGGCCGTCTTGAGCAGCGCGTCGATGTTCGCGTTCGGGTTCGTCAGCACCCCGGACATCGCGGCGTCGAGCACCGCGTAGACCGCCTGGGCGTTGCGCGGCTCACCCTTGATCGGCACCGGGGTCGCCTCGAAGAGCGCGAAGTTGGTGGTGTCGACGTTGGCGTTGGCCTTGCGCAGTTCGAGTTCCTGCTTCTGGACCTCACTGCCGTTGGCGAACAGCAGCGGCTGCGGCAGACCCACCGGGTAGTTCTGCGGCTTGGCCCGCACGTAGTCGAACTGGCCCTTGCCCGGGGTCAGCTTCTGGTAGGCGATCCACTTCAGACCGGCCTTGACCTGCTCGGGAGAGAGGCCCTTCTTGAAGAAGTAACCCTCGCCGCCGCCGAGCGTGCCCTTCGCCGGACCGTCCTGGCCGGGCAGCGGGCTCATCGCCCAGTCCTGGAACTTGCCCTGGAACTGGCTGACGATCGCCTGGGTGGCGTCCGGTGCGCCGATGAACATGCCGACCTTGCCCGCGCCGGCGTTGGTGAGCAGGTCACCCCACTGGAGCAGCTGGCGGGAGCCCATGCTGTTGTCGCCGTACCGCATGTCCTTGATGTTCTGCAGGACCTGCTTGCCCATCGGGTTGTTGAAGTCGGCCTTCTTGCCGTCGGCCGTGAGCACCTGACCGCCCTGCGAGTAGAGCAGCGAGGTGAAGTGCCAGCCACCGGTGTTGCCGGCGCTGTACTCCGAGTAACCGGCGATGCCGTTGCCGAGGCCGGAGATCTTCTTGGCGGCGGTCCGGACCTCGCCCCAGGTCTTGGGCGGGCTGTTGACGTCCAGCCCGGCCTTCTGGAACAGGACCTTGTTGTAGACGAGGCCCATCGAGTAGTTCTTCACCGGTACGGCGTAGAGCTTGCCGCCGTCGGTGAAGACCTCCTTGAGCGCCGGGTCGACGCTGTCCCAGGTGGAGATCGTGTCCTTGTTGACGTACTGGGAGATGTCCATCGCCTGACCGGAGTCGAGCACCTGTTGCAGATCCGTCATGTAGCCGTAGAACACGTCGGTCACGGTGCCGCCGGCCAGGCGGGCGGTGAAGTCCGGCGGGTTGTTGCACTGCTCGCCGACGCTCACGCTCTTGATGGTGATGTCCGGGTTCTGCTTCTGGAACTCGGCGACATCGTCGTTCCAGTTCTTCAGCAGCTCTTTCTGGGCGCCGACCGGCTGGCAGTCCACGGTGATGGTGACCTTGCCGCCGGCGGACGTGTCCTTGTCGTCACTCTTCGTGGAGCATGCCGTGAGGCTGAGCCCCAGGCCGGCCACGAGCGCCAGCGTCGCAGCCCTTCGGTATTGCGGTACGGACATCTGTCCATCCCTTCGGGAACGGGTGTCTCCATGAGATGCGCTGATCTGCGGTGATGCGACCTGACGCCCTGTAGCTGCGCCGGAGCCAGGTGTGAGTGGAGTCACTGTAACGAGGGCGACTCATTTCAGCAAGGTGTCGACCGTGTTCTGAAAAGACTCGACAGCCTGACGGCAGGGGACGACAGAACTAGGGATTGGGTGCCGTATGTCCGGAATTGAGCACCAAAAAGGCCGCCGACCGCGAGAGCGGTCGACGGCCTCGAAGGCGGTCGATCAGTACGTCGGGAGCACGGTCAGCGGCCGGGCGCGGGCGCGGTGGAGCCGCGGACCACCAGTTCGGGCTCGAACAGCAGCTCGTCCTGGAGGACGCCGGCACCCTCGATCTGGGTCACCAGCAGGTCCACCGCAGCCTGTCCCATCGTCTCGATCGGCTGCCGAACGGTGGTCAGCGGCGGATCGGTACAGGTCATGAACGCGGAGTCGTCGAAGCCCACCACCGAGATGTCCGTCGGCACCGCGCGACCCAGGCGCCGGGCGGCCCGGATCGTGCCCAGGGCCAGGACATCGCTGGCGCAGATGATGCCGGTGACGCCGCGCTCGACCAGTTTGGTCGCGGCGACCCGCGCGCCCTCCATCGAGAAACTGGACCGCTCGACGCACTCCCGCTCGGCGTCACCCCAGTCCGCGGCCTGGACCATCGCGTCCAGCTTGCGGCGGGACGGCACGTGCCCCTCCGGGCCGAGCACCATCCCGATCCGCTCGTGGCCGAGGGAGCGCAGGTGTCCGTACGCCTGCTCCACCGCCACCGCGTCGTCGGTCGACACCCGGGGAAAGCCCAACTCGTCCACACCGGCGTTGACCAGCACCACCGGAAGGCCCCGATCGGTCAGCCGCCGGTAGTGGTCGTGCCGGGCGTCGGCAAGCGCGTACGAGCCGCCGGCGAAGATCACGCCGGACACCTGGTGGTCGAGGAGCATCTCCACGTAGTCCATCTCGGACACGCCGCCGATGGTGCGGGCGCAGAGCGCCGGCGTGTAGCCGCGCTGGGCGAGGGTCCCGGTGACCACCTCGGCGAGCGCCGGGAAGATCGGGTTCTGCAACTCGGGCAGCACCAGCCCGACCAGCCGGGCACGCTCCCCGCGCAGCTTGGTCGGCCGCTCGTAGCCGAGCACGTCCAGCGCGGTCAGCACGGCTGTGCGGGTCGCCTCGGAGACGCCGTCCCGACCGTTGAGCACCCGGCTGACGGTGGCCTCGCTGACGCCCGCCTTCTTGGCAACTTCAGTCAACCGCTTGGTCACGGCCGCAATCGTACGTCACGCGATTGAAAGAAATGAACCGCGATTGAGGCAAAATTTGCGATCCCACTGTCGCACTCTGCTCGCCAATCGACAGTCAGGCCCTGTGTCACGTCGTCAGGCGCGGACTGGGTCGTCGTGAACGCCCAACCGTCGGTCCGACCCGGCGCTGGACGCGCAGCCCGGCTCTTCGGACAAACAGCTCGCGCTTGGCCCTCGCCAGCCCCTCCGCGTCGAGCACGTAACCCGCAATCCAGAGCCAGCCGGTGTACGGGGCAA
This sequence comes from Micromonospora sp. NPDC005172, assembly GCF_040608555.1. Classification (NCBI taxonomy): domain Bacteria; kingdom Bacillati; phylum Actinomycetota; class Actinomycetes; order Micromonosporales; family Micromonosporaceae; genus Micromonospora; species Micromonospora sp. NPDC005172. Next base: position 288,281 of record NZ_JBEXIL010000002.1, on the reverse strand, counting down.
CCTCGCCAACTGACACCAACCGCAGCAGGAGAGCCCGCTCACCCGTGAATTGCACCGAACACGCTGCCCCGACCAGTACGACGTCTCCGGGGCGAGGTCCCGGCGTCGTCACTGCTCCTCACCCGGCCAGTGCCCGCGACTGATCGGGACGCGATGCCTGACACGGCACGGCAACTCGCCACCACACCCGCAGACGTTCCGCCACCTAGCCCAGGACCACACCGGCTCGTGGCGGCGAGCCAGGGTCAGCGCAACCGCCGTCAGGTAGTCGGCGTACGTAACGCGTCGGCTCATACGTCTACAGTCGCCGCCCCGGACGAATTAGTCAACTGGCAATAGCCAAAAGGAAAGGGCAGGTCGTCTTACGTTCGGGCCATGGACCGAGGGCCGGGTCAGCTCATGGGGCCGTACGAGATCGCCGAACGCCTGGGCGTCTCGCGCCAGCGATTCCAGCAGCTTGCCCGGTACCCCACCTTCCCGAAGCCGTATCAGGAGCTACGGGGGACGAAGGTCTGGTTGGCCGAGGATGTCGAGGCTTGGATCAAGAAGTACCGCCAACCTCGCCCGACGGAGGACGACACCCCGGGCTGATTGGGTCGACCGGCAGCACCTTTCGTCCATGTGCTGATGACTCTGAGGCATAAATATTCCTCAGAGTCATCACGCTTGTCACAGCACCGCCCATCAGGGCGGACCCTGAACAGCACACGTCACCGTCAGGCCAGGTTGCGCAGCGCGTCCTCGATGGCGCGGTGGAAGGTCGGATACGCGTAGATCATGTGCCGCAGTTGGCTCAGCGGCACCGCCGCGTGCACCGCCACCACCAACGCGGACAGCACCTCACCACCGGCCGGGCCGACCGACGTCGCGCCGATCAGCACGCCCTGGTCGGCGTCCGCGATCAGCTTGATGAAGCCCTCGTCACCCACCCGGTGTATCCAGCCCCGGGTCGAGCTGCCCAGCTTGGTGAACCCGACCTGCACGTTGATGCCGCGATCGCGGGCCTGCCGCTCGGTCAACCCCACGGCACCCACCTCGGGATCGGTGAAGGTCACCCGGGGCAGCGCGCGGTAGTCGGCGCGCGGGACGGTACCGGCCGACCCGCTCGATCCGCTGGCGGCCAGCGAACTGGAGGAGCCCATCGCGCCGCCGACGACGCTGGCGGTCCCGCTGGCGTCCGGGCCGGCCGTCGCCTGCCGGTAGTGGGCGAGCACGTCGGAGACCACGATGGCCGCCTGGTACATGGCGATGTGGGTGAACGCTCCCTCGCCGGTCAGGTCGCCCACTGCCCAGATGCCGCTGGTGACGTGCATCCGGTCGTCGACCGGCAGGTAACGTTGGGTGGCGTCCACACCGACGGTGTCCAGCCCCAACTCCTCCAGGTGCGCCCGACGGCCGGTCACCACGAGCAGTCGCTCGGCGGTGAACTCGGACCCACCACCGCCGTGCAGCGTGAAACGGTCGCCGTCGTGCTCGACCCGCTCGGCGCGTACACCGGTGTGGATCTCGACGCCGTCGGCGCGGAGCGCGGTGGCGGCCACCTCGGACGCCTCCGGCTCCTCCACGGCCAGCACCCGGTCCAACGCCTCCACCACGGTGACGCGGACGCCGAAGCGCGCGAAGACCTGGGCCAGTTCCAGTCCGATCGCGCCACCGCCGAGCACCAGCAGCGACTCCGGCAGCTCCTCGACCTCGATCGCGTGGTGGTTGGTCCAGTACGGCGTGTCGGCCAAACCGTCGATCGGCGGCACCGACGGCCGGGTGCCGGTGCCCAGGACGACGCCGTGCCGGGCCTGGAACACCTGGTCACCGACTCGGACACGCCCCGGACCGTCGAGCCGGCCACTGCCGCGGACGAACCGGCCACCCTTGCCGGTGAACCGGTCGACCGCGACCTTGTCGTCCCAACTGTCGGTGGCCTCCTCGCGGATGCGCTTCGCCACCGGCGCCCAGTCCGGCTGCACCTGCGCGGTGCCCGCGAGTCCGTCGACCCGGCGCGCCTCGGCCAGCGCGTTCGCGGCCCTGATCATCATCTTGCTCGGGATGCAGCCCCAGTACGGGCACTCGCCGCCGACGAGGTCCCGTTCGACGCCGACGACGCTCAGGCCGGCCTCGGCGAGCCGTTCGGCCACCTCCTCGCCGCCGACCCCGAGCCCCACCACGACAACATCCACCAGCTCCGGCTCTGCCACCCCGACAGCATCCCCCAGCGGCCCCACCCCGACCACCGGGGTCCGGAAAAGTCGGCGGGGTCACGGCACCGCAGCACCTACGGTGAGCGGATGCACGCACGCTTCGCGCCCGTCCGGGACTGCTTCCACGACCTGCTGGCCTCCGGCCGGGAGACCGGTGCCAGCCTCACCATCTGGTACGACGGCCAGCAGGTGCTCGACCTGGTCGGCGGATTCCGCAGCGGCGACGGCCCGTCCGGTCAGCCGTGGCGACCGGACACCCTGGTCAACGTCTACTCGGTCGGCAAGCCGGTGGCCGCGCTGTGCCTGCTGCTGCTCGTCGACCGGGGGCGCGTCGACCTGGACTCGCCCGTCGCGGAGTACTGGCCGGAGTTCCGCACCCCGGCCACCGTGCGACAGGTCCTGTCGCACACCGCCGGGCTGCCGGCCTTCCCGGTGCCCCGGCCGGCCACCGCGATCGCGGACTGGGCGCTGCTCGTCGGCGACCTGGCCGCCGCCGACCCCGAATGGCCGCCGGGAACGCTGGCCGCCGAGCACGCCTGGACGTACGGCCACCTGGTGGGCGAGCTGGTCCGCCGGGTGGACGGCCGGAGCGTGGGCCGCTTCCTGGCCGACGAGATAGCCGGCCCGTGGCAGCTCGACCTCGGGTTCGGGCTGACCGAGGCGGACCAGCGGCGTTGCGCGCACCTGCGCTACGGCGACCCGCAGTGGCCGATCCGCAAGCTCGGCGAGCCGGAATCGCTACGCGCGAGGGCGCTGGGCAACCCGGCCGGCGGGCTGGACCTCGCCGTGCTGAACAGCCCCCTGTGGCGGGGCGCCCAGATGCCGGCGGTCAACCTGCACGCCACGTCCGTCGGCCTGGGCCGGCTCTACGCGGGTCTGCTGGCCGGCGGTGTCCTGGACGGCGTACGGCTGTTCAGCCCCGGCCTTCTCGACGAGGCGACCCGGGTCCAGTACGACGGCCCGGACATGCTGCTCGACCGCCGGGTCCGGTGGACGCTGGGCATGCAGTGGGAGCCGGACGGCAGTTGGGGCATGGGCGGCCTCGGCGGCAGCAGCGCGTGGGCCGACCCGGAACGCGGCTACGCGCTCGCGTACGTCACGGCGCAGCTCGCCGAGCACGACCGGGTCGACGAGCTGGCCGAGGTGCTGCACTCCTGCCTCTGATCACCGCAGCCAGACCGGATCGGTGCCGGGCACGGAGAGCGGCGGCGGATAGTCCAGCGTGCGACGGAGGTCGTCCGGCAGCTTCCACGGCTGGTGGATGGCCTTGCCCGCCACCTGCGCCAGCTCCGGCACCCACCGTCGGACGTAGTCACCGGCCGGGTCGTACCGCTCGGCCTGCCGGACCGGGTTGAACCCCCGGTACGGCTTGGTGTCGTTGCCGGTGCCGGCGACCCACTGCCAGTTGCCCGAGTTGTTGGCCACGTCCCCGTCGAGGAGCCAGCGGAAGAAGACCTGCACGCCGGGCCGCCAGTCCTGCCTCAGGTGCTTGGTCAGGTAGCCGGCGGTGATCAGCCGGGCCCGGTTGTGCTGCCAACCCTGTGCCCGCATCTGCCGCATCCCGGCGTCTACGATCGGCATGCCCGTGCGGCCCTCGGCCCAGGCGGCGAGGGCGTCGTCGTCGTAGCGCCACTCTTCGGTGACGCCCGTGCGGTAGGCGGCCGTGGAGATCTGCGGGAAGGCTGCGGTGACCTGGTAGTAGAAGTCGCGCCAGCAGATCTGCCGCACGAACGGCCCAGACCGGTCACCGGCGCGGTTGGCGACCGACAGCGGCGACACGCAGCCGAAGCGCAGGTACGGGCTGAGCCGGGAGGTGTCGTCGCCGGCCATGTCGTCGTGCTGGTCGTCGTACCGGCCCAGCTCGGGCAGCCAGTCGGTGAGCCGCTGCCGGGCGACACGTTCGCCGCCGACGGCCGCGTCCGGTGACTCCCCCGCCGGCGGGGCCGGCAACCGACCCACGCTCACTCCGTCGGGCAGCGCGACCCGGCGGGGCGCGGCCAACTCCTCGCGCCACTGCGCGGCGGCCCACGCGCGGTGGTACGGGCTGAACACCCGGTAGTGGTCGCCTCCACCGCCGGGCCGCAGTGCGCCCGGCTCGATGACCGTCAGCCCCGGAAAGAGCCGCAGGTGCAGCCGGTGCCGCTCGCACTCGGCACGCAACCGACTCTCCCGCCGGTGGGCATAGCGGCTGACGTCGGCGGAGAGCGCCACGGCGGTGGCACCGACCTTGCCGGCCAGCCGGATCGTCTCCGCCACCGGGTCGCCGCGCCGCACCACCAGGTCGCCGCCGCGCTCGCGCAGCGCGTCGCGCAGGTCGGCGAGCGCCTGATGCAGGAACCGGGTGCGGTTGGCCGACAACCCGGCCAGGGCCGGATCGAGCACGTACAACGGCACCACCCGGTCGAACGCCGCGCAGGTGGTGGCCAGCGCCGGGTGGTCGTGCACCCGCAGGTCGCGGGTGAAGAGCACGACCGCGGTGCCCCCGGTCATCGGGCCACCGGCTGGACCGTCGGGCCCGGGATGGTGACCGGGGTACCCGTCGACGTCAGCAGAGCGCGGGCGGCAACAGCCATCCGTCGCCGCTGCGGTACCAGGGCTCGACGGGCGAAGACGTCGTAGTCCTGGGCGGCCACCTCGTCGAGGATGCCGCCGTAGAGCGCGTACGCGGTGCGCATGCACGCCTGCGAGGCGGGAGCGAGCATGGTGATGCCCGGCGCGGCGGCGGCGTAGTGCGCCTGGGCGCGGGTCACCTCGTACTCGATCAGCTCGCGCGTGCGGGGCGTGCCGCGCCCCCGCTCGCGGGCCTCGAGCAGCTCCTCGCGGGTGACGCCGAACTTCGCCAGGTCCTCGTCGGGGAGGTAGGTGCGGCCCCGGTCGAGGTCCTCGGCGACGTCCCGGATGAAGTTGGTGAGCTGGAAGGCGAAGCCGAGCTGCCGGGCCGGTTCACGGGCCGCGGCCGGGTCGGTGCTGCCCAGGATCGGCAGCATCATCGTCCCGATGACCGCCGCCGAGCCCTCCATGTAGTCGAGCAGGTGGTCGTACGTCGGGTACGAGGTGACCGTCAGGTCCATCGCCATGCTCTTGAGAAACGACGCGAAGTCGTCCCGGTCGAGATCGAAGATGGCGATCGTGTGCAGCACGGCCGGCAGCAACTCGTCGTCGACCGGCGCGCCGTGCAGGCCGGCCACGAACCTGCTGGCCCAGTCGTCGAGCAGGGCGGCCCGCTCGGCCGGCGGCAGGTCCTCGGTGCTGTCGACGATCTCGTCGGCGTACCGCGTGAATCCGTAGAGAGCGTGCACATGTCGTCGTTTCCACGCGGGAAGCAGCCGGGTGGCGAGATAGTAGGTGCGGCCATGGCGTTTGTGCAGCTCACGGCACCGGTCATAGGCAGCGGTGAGATCAGTGTCCACCGGCCCTCCTCAAATATCGACGCACCAATCGACGCAACTCGTACCCTAGGGTACGCTCGCCCACATGGCCAACGACGCAGTTGCGGGCAACGCGGTACGTGTGGCACCGGCGGGCCCGGGCGAGCGGGACGATCCGGTCCGCGCCGTCCTGGCCGCGTACACCCAGGACCTGGTCACGGCAGTCGACGAGACGCTCTCCACATTCCTCACCGCCGAGGTCGACGCGCTCAGCGAGATCGACGCAGCCATGGGCGGATTCGCGTCCGCCGCACGCGCGGCAGCGCTCTCCGGCGGCAAGCGGATCCGGTCCACGTTCGCCTACTGGGGCTGGCGCGGCGCGGTCGACGGCAACGAGCCGCTCGCACCGGTACTGCCCGCGCTGGCCGCCCTCGAACTGCTGCACACCTTCGCGCTGGTCCACGACGACGTGATGGACGCCTCCACCACCCGTCGCGGCCGGCCCACCGCACACGTCGCGCTCGCCGCCCAGCACGTCGCCGCCGGCCACCGGGGCGACCCCGACCGGTTCGGCGAGGCAGCCGCCGTCCTGATCGGCGACCTCTGCATGGTCTGGGCCGACAAGCTGCTCGCCCGCGCCACCATCACCCCGGCCCGACTGTTCGAGGTCCGTCGCTGCTACGACCAGATGCGGGTCGAAACGGTCGCCGGTCAGTACCTCGACGTACTCGGCGAGAACGACCCCGACAGTTGGTCGGTCGACCGGGCACTGCGCGTGGCCCGCTACAAGACCGCCAGCTACACCGTGCAGCGCCCGCTGCTCTTCGGCGCCTGCCTGGCCGGGGTCACGGCCGACGTCGCGCTGGTCACCGCGTACACCCGCTACGGCCTGGCCGTCGGCGAGGCGTTCCAGCTCCGCGACGACCTGCTCGGCGTCTACGGCGACCCCGCGGCGACCGGCAAGCCGGCCGGCGACGATCTCCGCACCGGCAAGCCGACCACGCTGCTCATGCTCGCCCGGCAGCTGGCCACGCCCGGCCAGCTCCGCGCTCTGGAGCAGACGGACGGCGAGCCGGCCGAACGGCTCGCCGACCTGGTCGCCGAGACCGGTGCGGTGGCCCGGGTGGAGCGGATGATCGCCGAGCGGGTGGGCGACGCCCTGGCCGCGCTCGACAGCGCGCCCGTGGACCACACAGCGCGTACCGCGCTGACCGGACTGGCCACCGCTGCCACGAGCCGGCGGGCCTGATGACCGAAAATCTCGAGGAGGTGGTCACGTGCGCACGGTGACCGGACGGACGGACCGGGTCGTTGTCGTGGGCGCCGGGCTGGGCGGGCTCGCCTGCGCGCTGCACCTCGCCGGCAGCGGCCGACAGGTGACGGTACTGGAACGCGAGCCGGTCCCCGGCGGGCGCGCCGGACGGCTCGCGGTCGGCGGCTACGAGTTCGACACCGGCCCGACCGTGCTCACCATGCCCGACCTCATCGCCGAGGCGCTCGGAGCGGTCGGCGAGGAGCTGCACGACTGGCTCGACCTCACTCCGCTGGACCCGGCCTACCGGGCGTACTACCCGGACGGATCGACCCTCGACGTACTCACCGACACCACCCGGATGGCGGCCGAGATCTCCCGGGTCTGCGGTCCCCGCGAGGCCGACGGTTACCTGCGCTTCGTCGACTACGCGCGGGAGCTGTGGAGGATGGAGCGGGCCGACTTCATCGAGCGCAACCTGGACGCGCCGACCGACCTGCTCACCGGCAACCTGCTCAAGCTGCTCACCGGCGGGGCCTTCCGCCGCCTCCAGACCAAGATCAACCAGTTCTTCCGGGACCCTCGTACCCAGCGGATCTTCTCCTTCCAGGCGATGTACGCCGGCCTCGCGCCGCACGACGCGCTGGCCATCTACGCGGTCATCGCGTACCTCGACTCGGTGGCCGGGGTCTACTTCCCCCGGGGCGGCATCCACGCGGTCTCCCGGGCGATGGCCGGCGCGGCCGAGAAGCACGGCGTGCAGATCCGGTACGACACCACGGTGACCCGGGTGGAGACCGCCAACGGCCGGGCCACCGGCGTGCTCACCGCCGACGGCGAACTGGTGCCCGCGGACGTGGTGGTGCTCAACCCGGACCTGCCGGTCGCCTACCGGGACCTGCTCCCCGCCGCGCCCGCACGACGCCTCACCTACTCGCCGTCCTGCGTCGTCCTGCACGTCGGCTCGCGGCAGGGCTATGCGAAGATCGCCCACCACAACATCCACTTCGGACGCGCGTGGAAGGGCACCTTCGATGAGGTCATCCGCAGGGGCGAGTTGATGACCGATCCGTCGCTGCTGGTCACCAATCCCAGCCGCACCGACCCGTCGGTGGCGCCACCGGACCGGCACACCTACTACGTGCTCGCGCCCGTGCCGAACCTCGCTCGAGCGCCCTTCGAGTGGCGCGGCGACCTGACCCAGCGCTACGGCGACCAGCTCATCGGCACCCTGGAGGAGCGCGGGTACGTCGGCTTCGGCGCCGGCGTGGAGGTGTTGCAGGCGATCACCCCCGCCGAGTGGGCCGAGCAGGGCATGGCCGCCGGGACGCCGTTCGCCGCCGCGCACACGCTCTTCCAGACCGGGCCGTTCCGCCCGTCGAACCTGCACCGCCGTCTGTCGAACGTCGTTTTCGTCGGCTCGGGAACCCAACCCGGAGTGGGCGTACCGATGGTGTTGATCTCCGGCAAGCTGGCCGCCGGCCGGATCACGGGAGAGGGACGATGAGCACCCGCGAGGACCATCTCGTCGAGCTGGTCGACGACGCCGGGCAGGCCCACGGTGACACCACCGTCGCCGAAGCCCACCAGCCGCCGGGGCAACTGCACCGGGCCTTCTCGGTGGTGCTCGTCGACCCGGACGGCCAGGTGCTGCTGCAACGACGGGCTGCGGTCAAGACCCGCTTTCCGCTGCGGTGGGCGAACTCCTGCTGCGGCCACCCCCGGCCGGGTGAGTCACTCACCGAGGCGGCCAACCGGCGGCTGCGCGAGGAGTTGGGCACCGGTCCGGCCGAGCTGACCGAGGTGGGCGTCTACGTCTACTACGCCGAGGACCCGGCCACCGGTCGCGTCGAGTTCGAGTACGACCACGTGCTGCGCGGCGAGTTCCTGCCCGGCGCGCCGCTCGAGCCCGACCCGGACGAGGTGGCCGAACTGCGCTGGGCCGATCCGGCCACCCTGGAAACCGAACTCGACCGAGACCCCCGGTCGTACGCACCCTGGCTGGGCGGGGTGGTGAACCGTCTGCTGCGGCCCTCGGGTTCTCCGTCGGACGTGCCCGGCTCCACCATGGCCCCGCCCGGATCGCCGGCGGACGACGCGGCGGAGCGGTCGGGTGGCCGATGAGGCGCTGAGCGCGGGCGCCGTCGCGCGCCGGCTGGGGGTCGCGGTCACCACGCTGCGTACCTGGCACCAGCGCTACGGGCTCGGGCCCAGCGAGCACGTGCCCGGCCATCACCGCCGGTACACGCCGGCCGACCTGGCTCGCCTCGAAACGATGCGGCGGTTGACTGCCGAGGGCGTCAGCCCCGCCGAGGCGGCCCGGTGGGCCCGGCAGGCACCGGACCGGACGTCCGTGGACTCCGTCGCCCGGGGTCGGACCCGACCGTCGAGCCGCGACGGCGGCGGCGCGATCCCGGTGGGACGCGCCGGCCCGGCGGCCCGGGGCCTGGCCCGCGCCGCCATGCGGCTGGACGCGGCGGCGATCAACGACACGATCGCGCACACCATCGCCACCAGCGGAGTCGTCGCCACCTGGGAGACCCTGCTGCGGCCCGTGCTGGCCGGCATCGGTGACCGACATGTCGCCACCTCCGGCCTCATCGAGGTGGAACACCTGGTCTCCCGGTGCGTGTCGGAGGCGTTCGCCGCGGCCGGCCGGGCCACCGCGCCCGCCGGACCCGCCCGGATACTGCTCTCCTGCGCGGACGAGGAGCAGCACACCCTCCCCCTGGAAGCACTTGCCGCCGCGCTCGCCGAGGCCGGGGTGAGCTACCGGATGCTGGGTGCCCGTATGCCGGTGGCAGCCCTCGTCGAGGCGGTCAACCGGACCGGGCCCGCCGCGGTGGTGCTCTGGTCACACTCCAGGGCCACCGCCGACCCGGCCCAGCTCAGCGCCCTCCTCGCCGCGCCCCGCCGCCCGCTGCTGATCCTCGCCGCCGGCCCAGGCTGGCGAGCCGAGGGCCTGCCCGCCGGGGTGGTCCGGCCGGTCGACCTGGCCGAGGCGGTCTCGCTGGCGGTGGCGGTCCGTGATTCGCTGGACCAGTCGCGGGAGGCCTGACCGACCTGTCGGCTCCCCGGGGGCGTCCACTACCGTCGAGAGGTCCGCCCACCCCGACCCTCCGGGAGCGAACAGATGCAAGCCCGCGCCGCCCTGGCGTCCGTCCTCGCCGTGGTGCTGGTCTTGTCCGGTTGCGCTCAGCCAGACAGCGCCATCCACGCCGCCGGCCGACCGCAGCCCGTTCAGTCGACCAGCGGACCCACTCCGAAGCCCACCCCGTCACCCAGTGCCACCCATGCCAAGCCCACAAAGCCACCGCTGCGGCCCCTGCCGACGAAGCTGCCAGCCGGGCTGCGGCGCAACACCGGCGTACGACCCGTGGCGCTGACCTTCGACGACGGGCCCAGCCCGGCGTGGACGCCGAAGGTGCTCGACCAACTGAAGGCGGCCCACGTCACGGCCACCTTCTGCGTGGTGGGCCTCGAAGCCCAACGACACCCCGAGCTGATCCGGCGGATCGTCCGGGAGGGCCACCAACTGTGCAACCACAGTTGGCGTCACGACCTCGACCTCGCCCGCCGGCCGGTCGCCGACATCAAGGCCGATCTGGCCCGCACCAACAAGGCCATCCAGACGGCCGCGCCGGGCACCCCGGTGTCCTTCTACCGCCAGCCCGGCGGTCGGTGGACGCAGGAGGTCCTCAACGTCGCCAAGGAGCTCGGCATGCGCCCGCTGCACTGGGCCGTCGACCCGCAGGACTGGGACAAGCCCACCGCCACCACGATCGCCAAGCGGGTCCACAACGCGGCACGTCCCGGCTCCATCGTGCTGCTGCACGACGGGGGCGGTAACCGGGCCGCGACGCTCGCCGCCTGCCCCCACCTGATCGCCGACCTGAAGCACCGCTACGGCATCACCCGCCTCAAGTAGATGCACCCTGACCTGCGGTTATCCGGTCCACGACGACCCCGGCCATACCGGTTTTGTCGACCGACCAGGCATCACGTATGCTTTCCAAGCCTCCGGCGGGGCCGGATGGGAGCAAGTCCGCTTGAAGTTGCGAATGTGCAATGATGGCGGGGCCGCCCTCATCGTCTAGCGGCCCAGGACGCCGCCCTTTCAAGGCGGTAGCACGGGTTCGAATCCCGTTGGGGGCACGACCGGCGCAAGTCGGAGCAACACAAGCTAGGTCCTGTGGAGCAGTTGGAGTGCTCGCCGCCCTGTCAAGGCGGAGGTCGCGGGTTCAAGTCCCGTCAGGACCGCAGCGCTGACGCCGCGCATAGCGCGGCGTTCTGCGTATCGGAGCGTGTGATCCTGGAAGCAGTTCGATCTGCTGACGGGTAGCATGAGCCGAGCAATACGGCCAGGTAGCTCAGTTGGTACGAGCGTCCGACTGAAAATCGGAAGGTCGGCGGTTCGACCCCGCCCCTGGCCACATAGCCTTTCGCCGGGCTACAGAGGTCCCCACCAGCGATTACGCAGGTGGGGATCTTGCTTTTGCGCTCCTGCCGAGTAGATCGCCGCTCGCCCGTGGCTGCCCGCTTTTGGCCCTTGATCACCGCCGCGTGTTGCACGTTGGCTGCACGCCGTTCGGCTTGTCCTCTCATCGCTTGATTTGGCTATCATCGCGATATGGCGATTGGTTGCACTCCTGGGGTGGCTCCGGCCGTGGCGTTATTCCGGTCTCTTGCTGATCCGACGCGGCTGACTATCCTGCGACAGCTGGCGTCCGGCGAGGCTCGGGTGGTGGACTTGACCGGCGAGTTGGGCCTGGCGCAGTCGACGGTGTCGAAGCACCTGGCGTGTCTTCGCGGCTGCGGCCTGATCGACTTCCGGATTGCGGGTCGCCAGTCGTTTTACGCGCTGACGCGGCCAGAGCTGCTGGATCTGCTGCGCTCGGCAGAACAGCTCCTCGCCGCCACGGGGGAAGCGGTTGCCCTCTGCCCGGTCTACGGCACCCCTGCCGGCTCTTCCGTGAAGGTTCACGCATGAGCGCGTCCCTGCTGACCCCAGAGCGTCGGGCAGTGCTGTCGCGACGCAGCCTGCGGCTGGCCTACGCCACCGCCGGCTACAACCTGCTGGAGGGCCTGGTCGCCATCGCCGCTGGCGCGGCAGCCTCCTCCACGGCCCTGATCGGCTTCGGCTTGGACTCGTTCGTCGAGGTATCCAGCGCCGCTGTCCTGATCTGGCAGTTTCGCTCCCGGGTGCCCGAGGAACGGGAACGGCTCGCGCTGCGGCTCATCGGCGTGTCCTTCTTCGCCCTGGCCGCCTGGGTGACCTTCGACGCCGTCCGCTCGCTGCTGGCCGGCGGCGACGTCGACGCCAGCCCTGTTGGCATCGGCCTGGCCGTGGCGTCGCTGATCGTGATGCCAATGCTCGTGCGAGCCAAGCGACGCACCGGCCGGGAACTCGGCTCGGCTACCGTCATGGCCGACTCGACGCAGACGATGCTGTGCACGTACCTGTCCGTGGTGCTGCTCGTCGGCCTGGTCCTCAACGCCGTGTGGGGCTGGTCGTGGGCGGATCCGATCGCCGCGCTCGTTATCGCCGGAGTAGCGGTCAAGGAGGGCCTGGAAGCCTGGCGCGGCGAGCACTGTGACGACTGCGCACCCCTGCCGGCCCCCAAGGTTGCCAGCGGTCAAGTCGCGGGCTGCGCCGGCAGTTGCTGCGTCGACCGGAAGGCGTGACTCCTCCCACTTGACGTGAAGCAACCAGCACGCCAGCTCTCCTACTGCTGCTGTCTGCCGCCTACCCACACACCGCGTCTGCTCGGCTCTGCTTGGGTCGGTGCCTGGGAGGTTGGTATCCCACCGCCCACGAATTGGGAACCGTTCGGCAACTCCATCGCGGAGTCGTCTGGCCCTCGCCCGAGGCATGCCCTTGACTGACCGGCACGCCTGCCGATGCCGGCGCTTGCGCCGCCAGGCCCAGCGCGACCGGCGCGGCACGCTTGCGGGCCGCCTTAATCCGATAGCGCGAAATGTGGAAAACCAACTGCTATCGCTTCTCGGTTGACCGCTTCCGGGTGAGGGTGACCCCAGCGAGGACGAGGGCGATGCCGGCCACGATCGCGACGGTGACGGCTTCGTGCAGGAAGATCCCGCCGAGGATCACGGCGACAATGGGCAAGAGGTAGGTGACCACCGATGCGGCGGTCGGGCCTTCGTCATCGATGATGCGGTAGTTCAGGACGTAGGCGGCTCCGGTGCCGAGTACGCCGAGGACGAGCAGGCTTGCGACGGCCTCGAGTCGCCATGTCGGTGCTTCCAGTCCTGCCCACGGGAGGGTTAGGCCGAGCAGGACTGTAGCTGCGCCCAGCTGGGCCGCCGACAGCATGAGCGGAGGAATTCCACGGCCCGTCAGGAACCTGCCCATGTAGACGTAGCCGAGTCCGTAGCTGGCGGCGGCGGCGAGGCAGGCAAGGCCGCCCCAACTGGCGATCTCACTCGCGGACTCCCACGGCGAGAAGATGACCACGACGCCGAGGAACCCGAGGGCGAACCCGGCGGCCTTCTTCACGGTGACGGCCCGGTCGATGCCGACGAGGAAGGCTATAAGCAGGGTCCACAGCGGCGTGGTCGCGTTCAGTACGCCTGCCACGTTCGATCCGACCGTCTCCTCCCCGATACCGAACAGCACGTACGGCACGGCGTTGGAGACCAGGGCCGCGACGAGCAGATGCCCCCAGACAGGTCGCTCTCTCGGGAAGCGCAACCCCCGGGACAGAGCGATGGGCGTCAGAACCACGAAGCCGAGCAAGAGCCGGGCGAACACGATCTGCACCGGGTTGAAGCCCCGCAGCGCGAGCTTGATCCATAGGAAGCTGGAACCCCACAGCAACGCCAGAGCACCCACCCGAGTGATACCCGTTCGGGTGACGCCTTGGTGGTCAGTCTTCAACGGGCATCTCGTAGTCCAAACCGTTCACGTCGGCTCGCATGACGAACCGCGTCACCTCGAATGCTCGTCCCTCGCCGTCGGCGCCGGTGTGCAGCACCTCGATCACGGGGACGCCCGGCGGCATCGCCAGGCCCTTCACTTCTTCGGGCGTCGGCATGCGGGAACTCACCTCCTCGCGGATACGCACGATCGGGTAGCCGAGATCCTCGAACCGCTGGTAGATGCTCCCTCGACCGAGCTTCTTCTCACTCGCCAGCGGCGACCCCTCCACCACCGCCGTGGGGATGTAGGTAACCCCGACTTGCACCGGTTCGCCATCAGCGAAGTACCAGTTCTCGCGCCGGACGACTTCTTGGGCGGCGTCCAGTCCCAGTCGCTCGGCAACCTCAGGCGGTGGTTGCACGGTCGTGACTGACCTGCACTCCGTGTGCGGAACCCGCCCTTGTCGCTCGACCTCGATTCGGAACGGCGAAAGGCCAGTCTCGTTCCGTGCCCGTCGGGAGTACCGGTCCCGGCCCATCCTCACCAGCGGCCGGCGCTGGCGTACGAAGACGCCCCGGCCATGCTGAGCCTGTACAAGCCCCTCGGCTTGCAGGATGCCCAACGCCTCGCGCGCGGTGTTGCGGGCAGTGGCGTACCTGGACGCCAGTTCGCGCTCGGAAGGAAGCTGGTCGCCGTCCACGAGATCGCCGCGCATGATCGCGGCTCGCAGCTCCTCGGCGATACGGCGACTCGGGGGCTGCCGTTCTTCCTGATTACTCATCGGATCACCCGTTCCTCAAGGTGATCCCAGGCTACCGCTACTGGCTCAAGCCAGCTATTGACAGGTGCCCGCCCCTTCACCCAAGCTGGCTTAAGCCACTGCTGGCTCAAGCCAGTCGGCCGGCGGGTAAGTCGCCCGCCAGCGCCGGGAAGCCGGCGCGACCAAGGAAGGGCGGGGGCGGCCGCGCCGAGAGAGACCGGCCGGCCACCTCAGTCCTGATGAGGCGAGAGGGCAATCCGCGATGAGGATCCGCAATCCGTTCCGCCGGCACGGACGCCGGCTCACCCAGCTCGACCAGACCGGCCCAGCCACCTGCTACCCGCACGGCTTCGGCGCTTACCCCGCTCCGCCCGCGTGGGCCGGCCCCACTCTCATGACGACCGTGTCCCCGCTGTTCACCCCCGGACAGCGTCACCGTGCCGGCGGCATCTGGTGATGGGCGAGGAGCCGACCACCGCACGCGCGGCACGGATCGAGGTCGGCCAGCGTTCGGTCCGGGCGCTCGCGAACCACCTGCAAGGTGAGCACCTGCCGCGGCGGCCGGACTGGGACTGCCTGACGTGTGACCCTTCTACGCCCTGGCCGTGCGACCCGGCGCGGGTGCGCCTCGCCGAGACGTACGAGGAGCACGACAACCGGATCGGCCTGTCGATGTACATGGGTTCGCTGCTGCACGCCGCGCTCGAAGAGATGCCGGACACCCCGGCGAACGAGTTGCACGAGAGGTTCGTCGCCTGGACGCGATGAGCGCCACATCGCCGCAGTCGAGTCGATCAACTTTCGCCCGACGCCCCGTCGGACGGGTCGGCGCACGGCAGCCCGGTCACTGGTCGCCGCGGCCCTGTTGGCGGTGCTGGGCGATCCCACCCTGGATCGCCTCCCACACGCTGCGGCCCGCCTGCCGGAGGCTCTCACTGGCCTGCTCGGCGAGCTGCGCCGCGCTCTGAGCTGCCGCCTGCGCCCCACCCGTGACACCGACGCCATCCTGCTCGCCAGCTCGCTGCTGACCACCAGCTCGCTGCTGCCCGCCACCTGGCTGCTGGCCCTGCTGACCTCCGCTCCGCTGCTCGCCGCTCGGGCCGCCCTCAGGCCGACCCTCCCCGCCTCGACTCGTCGGGCCGCCACTGCCCGGCGTCCCGGTCGGGCCACCAGCCGGACGCCCTGCGCCCGGGCCGCCACCAGCCGGGCCACCGCCGGTCTGGCCATCACCAGTCCGACCGCCGCTGGTCGGCCCACCGCCAGTCTGGCCACCACCAGCCGGGCTGCCAGCGCCCGGGCCGCCGCCGGTCGGACCCCTGTCACCTCTATCGCTCGCGGGAGGCCCGGACGGGGCAGGAGCGGAGGTGGGAGCGGGCGGACCGGCCGGACTCGACGGGCGGGCGGGTCGTGCCGGCGACTGGTCGCCGACGGGTACCCCCTTCCGCCCGGGCAGTTCGTCGCGCTCTGCGCGAGCGGTGATCTCGGCGGCGCCGGCCGCCAACTGCTCGCTGCTGCGGTTGACGTCGTCGAGCGCGCCGCCGCCCGCCCGACCGAGGGATTCGATGACCTGCGGGTTGTTGTCGATGGTGTCGAGCGCGCGGCCCAGGAGTGTCACCAGCTGCTCCAGTCGGACCCGTAGCTGCGCCTCGGCGTGCACCCCGTCGATGTCCAGCTCGACGCCGTGCAGGTGGACCCGTACGCCGGCGTCGAGTTGGAGGAGGTTGGCCAGCCGGGCGCGCAGCGAGATGTCGGCGTCCAGCCCGTCCACGACGAGGCGGATCGAGTCGACCGAGACGTTCGGGATGTCGAGGAGGACGTCGGGTTCTCCGGTATCGACGTGCCGGTCCGGCCTCCGCTGCTGCGCGTTCTCGCTCATGCTCTCCCGCTCCACCCGTACGCCGACCCGGTCGTCCGGGCCGTCCGGGCGCGGTTACCCGCTTTCCGGAGGGGCATCCCGTCCGTGACGACTCGGCAACCCACTGTCTGGAACAGGGTGCCTACGAAGCTGCACACCGAGGCATCAGCCGGTATGGTCCGGGCCTATGGGACAGGGGATGGCTGATCCGGCCGACATTCGGCAGGACCTGGAGCGGTTCTCCTTACGGTGCAGTCTCCTCGTCCCCGGTCCCGCCGAGCGGGCGTTCGCGGTTTTCACCGACGAGCTGACCGAGTGGTGGGTCACCGAGTACACCTGGTCGGGTCCGGAGGCTCTCGCCGAGCTGGGGATGGAGCCGCGGGCCGGCGGCATGCTCTACGAGATCGGCCCGTACGGCTTCCGCGCCGACTGGGGACGGGTGCTCACGTGGGATCCGCCTCGACGGTTGGTCTTCGCCTGGCAACTCGGTCCGGACCGGGTGCCGGTGCCGGACCCGGCGAAGGCGAGCGAGGTCGAGGTGCTGTTCCTGGCCGACGGGCCCGAACGGACCCGGGTCGAGCTGGAGCACCGGCATTTCGACCGGCACGGCGAGGCGGCCGAGGGCTACCGCAAGGCGCTCACGGCAGGCTGGCACGAGTTGCTCACCCGCTATCTCGCCACGGTGTCACGCGGTCAGCACACCGCCTGAGCCTTGCCGGCGCAGGCTCACCGGTCGAGTTGTCGGCCCGCCCGGGCGGTGTCGAGATTCCGGCCGCCCAGGTGGGCGCGGCTGCCCGCCTCGGCACCCGAGCCGAAGCCGGTGCCGCCGAGCCGGCGGGCCGGAGCGGTACGCAGTCGTGGGTACTCCTCGGTCAGCCTCCGCCGCACCCGGTCGGAGCGGTCGGCCAGCACCAACGCCATCGACGGGGCACCTGACTCGCTGGCCGCCGCCGACTCGGCCGCCCAGAGTCGGCCCCCGATCACCTCCGCGAAGCCGGCGAGCCAGGACCGGCGGAAGGCGGCCGGATGGTCGTCCACCGGCACCGCCGTGGCGGCCAGGCCGTGTGCGGCCTGCACGAGCAGCGAGGTGAAGAGCAGGTCCACGCGTTCGAGGTCGCTGGCGAAGCCGAACAGGTGCGCGACGAACCCGTTGCCCTGCTTACGCCGGACGCAGCGGCAGCGCAGCGGCTCGGCGACCGCCGCGAGCAGACCGACCTTGTCCCGGGCGTACGGGGCGACGATGTCGAGGACGCGGTCACCGACCGGATCGGTGGTCGGGTCCCGGACCGCGAGCAGCGCCCTGTCGACGCCGTAACGGGCGATCAACTCGGTCGCCTTGGCGGTGAACGCCGCTGACTCGGCGGGCGTGCAGGCCGGGTCCTCGGCCTGGGCGAGCAGCTTGCGCACCTTGCTGAGCATGGCCTCGGACATGCCACAGAGCTACCACACCCGTCCGACGATCTGGGACCGCGCCAGGACCGCCCCGCGCGGACGCGGTGCCCACAGCGGGTGCCGAGTTCACGCGGCTCGGCTGCGCAGGGTGGCGATGGTCGAACCGGCGAGCGTGAGCAGGCAGTCGGAGAGCTGCCCGTCCGCCGCGGCCGCCCCGAACAGGGCCTCGCCGGTGGGTACGTCCCGGTTGGCGTAGGCGCTCACGAAGCGGGCCACCCAGCGAGTGTCGTAGTCCGCCTGCTCGATGCCCGGGAAGTCCAGCGCACATCCGGTGCTCGGCGCGGCGTCACCGACCATCGTCGCGGCCAGGCACCAGGCGACCCCGTACGCCCCGGACAGGCCGGCCCGGTCGACGACCGCGTCGAACGCACCTGTCACCGCGTCCCCATCGCCCGCCAGCGCCGAGCGGAGCACGGCGGTCGCGTCGTCGAACGTCTGCTGTGGTAGGTCCGTCACCCAGCGCACAGTAGGACGGGGGGTCAAGCCCCCATCTTCCGTCACTCTGCGTGTTCAACGCGAGCGACCTACGCATTACGCCACCTCGATGGTCCCGCGCTCGGCCTCGGCACGCTAATGTGCGCAGCGGACCTTCGCCGGAGGAAGGACGACCATGCTCGTATCACGCCGCTCGCGGGTGGCCACACTGGCTGCCTGCGCGACGATCCTGCTCGCCACGAGCGCTTGCGGGGATGACAAGGCCGACGAGGGCAGCGCCCAACAGGTGCGCCTCTACGGCACGGACGGCAACATGTTCAACGCCTTTCCTGCGGAGTTGAAGGAACGGGCCAGTCTCGTTGACGGAATGAAGGGCACCACGCCACTCGTTCCGCTGCCCGACGACTTCAAGAACCGGCTACGAGCCATCGATCCGGCGCTGAAGGACTACATCTACTCCGCCGAGACGTACGACGCGATCGTGATCGCCGTGCTCGCCGCGCAGCTGGCTGGAAGCACCGACCCGGCGGCCATCACCAAGCAGATCATCGCAGTGACCAACAACGGTCAGCGCTGCGAAGACCCGGCGAGTTGCCTCGCACTAGCCCGTAACGGGCAGGACATCGAGTACCGCGGTGTCTCGCTGAACCGCGCCGGCTTCACCGACAAGGGTGAGCCGGCCACCGCGAGCTACGCCACGCTGACTTTCGACGGGGAGCAGATCAACGACGGGAAGACCGAGTTCGTCGGTGCCGGCAATGAGTCCGCGGCGAGCACCGAGACGCCGCCGAAGCCGAAGAAACAGCGCCCGAGCGGCGACACCGACAAAAAGCCACTGATCCTGGGCGGCCTGCTGCCAAAGACCGGTGACCTCGCTTTCGCCTACCCGCCGATCGCCGCTGGCGCTGCCCTGGCGATAAGGGAGATCAACGCCGCCGGCGGCGCGCTGGGCAAGCCAGTGACCTGGCTCGACGGCGACGACGGCACCAACCCGGCGGTGGCCAAGAGCACGGTGGCCAAGCACGTGACGGACGGCGTCAGCGTGATCATCGGCTCGGGTAGCTCGGGCATCTCCCGGGCCGTGCTGCCGGACGTGATAAAGGCCGGGAAGATCCTCTTTTCCCCGTGCAACACCGCCAGCAGCCTGACCGACATAGACGATCAGGGCCGCTTCTTCCGCACCGCCCCGCCGGACAGCCTCCAGGGCCGGGCGCTGGCCGACGTGATCCTCCGTGACGGGTCGCAGAAGATTGCCATCGTGGCCCGCAAGGACTCCTACGGTGAGGGCCTGCAGGGCAGCGTCCGCGACGAGCTGACCAAGGCCGGTATCGCCGACGACCGGCTCAAGTTGATCACGTACGAGCCGCCAGCCGACGCGACGGCACCGCCGATCGACTTCAGCAGCGGCGCGAAGGAGATCAAGGCATTCGGGGCGGACGCCGTCGTCGTCATCGGGTTCGGTGAGTCGGCTCAGGTGATCCGGGCGCTCGCCGAATCCGGGGTGCAGATCCGGCACTGAGCACCACCCGCGAACCACGACGCACCACCCGCGAACCACCACGCACCACGACGGCCGCACCGGCCCCACTGCCGGTGCGGCCGTTCTCGTCGCCGCGTCAGCGGGTCCGGCGGCGTTCGAGGAACTCGGTCATGCGGCGGTGCTTCTCCTCGTCCTCGAAGAGCACCGCCTGACTCACCAGGTCGAGCTGCGGGTGCGCGGCGGCGGGCGCGTCGACGGCCAACTTGGTGAGCCGCAGCGCCAGCGGCGATGCCTGCGCCATGTCGTCCAACAGGCCGTGCGCCGTCGTCAGCAGCTCACCGGGCTCGTCCACCACCCGGTTCACCAACCCGATCCGCAGCGCCTCCGCCGCGTCCACCCGGCGGCCGGTGAACAGCAGTTCCTTGGCCCTGCCCTCGCCGACGAGGGCGGGCAGTCGGTGGGTCGCGCCAGCGCCGGCCAGAATGCCCAGGCGCACCTCCGGCTGACCGAAGACCGCACGGGCCGTGCACACCCGAAGATCGCAGGCGTACGCCAGCTCCGCGCCACCGCCCAGCGCCGGCCCGTCGACGGCGGCCACGCTCGGCATGGGCAGTGCCCTGATCCGGGCGAAGGCCGCCGAGTTGATCGCGGCCAACGCGTCCGTGCGGCCCCGCTCGCGGAGCTGACCGATGTCGGCGCCACCGGCGAAGATGCCCTCCGCGCCGCCGGTCAGGAGCAGCAGCCGGGGCCGTGCCTCCAACTCGGCGCAGACCTGGTGCAGCTCGGCGATCAGGTCGGCGTCGATGGCGTTGCGCTTCTCCGGCCGGGCGAGCGTCACCACCAGCCGATCCGGCCGTTCCTCGATGCGCAGACCGCTCATTGCTTGACACCCGCTTCCCAGCGGTAGAAGCCGTGCCCGGACTTCTTGCCCAGCCGCCCGGCGGCCACCATCTCCACCAGCAGTTCCGGCGGCGCGAAGCGGTCCCCGTACGCGGCCTGGAGGGTGCGGGCGATGTCGAGGCGCACGTCCAGGCCGACCAGGTCGGTGAGTTCCAGCGGCCCGATCGGGTGCCGGTAGCCGAGCACCATCGCCTTGTCGATGTCGGCCGGGCTGGCCACCTGGTCGGCGACCATCCGGATCGCCTCCAACCCGAGGGTCACCCCGAGTCGGGAGGTGGCGAAGCCGGGCATGTCGCGTACGACGACGGGGTCCTTGCCCAGCCGCCCGGCGAGCGCGACGGCCGCGGTGGTGGTCTCCTGGGCGGTGGCCGGGCCGACCACGATCTCCAGCAGCGTCATCGCCCAGACCGGGTTGAAGAAGTGCAGGCCGAGGAAGCGCTCGGGTGCGTCCAGGCCTGCGGCCAGCTCACCGATGGCGATGCTGGACGTGTTGCTGCCGAGCAGGGCCGGGTCCAGGGCGGCGGCGTGGCGCAGCACCGCCCGCTTCAGGTCCAGGCGCTCCGGCACCGCCTCCACGATCACCTCCGGAGCGGGGGCGACTTCGGCGAGGCTCGGGCGCAGGGTCACCCGCTGCCGGTTGGCGGCGGCGTCGTCGGCGGTCAGCTTGCCGCGCTGCACCGCCCGCTCCCACAGGTCGGCGAGCCGGGTCAGCGCGGTCGCCCCCCGGTCGGCGTCCACCTCGACCAGCTCGACGGCGTGGCCGGTGCCGGCCGCCACGTACGCGATGCCGAGCCCCATCGTGCCCGCACCGACGACCACGAAACGATCGTTCACCACGCCTCCCTGTCCGCCGGCCCGGCAGCGCGCGGGGTTCCCGCCGCGCCGGCCCGGGTGCTCGGCCCGTTGCGCTCGCTCATGGTGCGACCCTAGACAGCACGCCGACCCCACCCATGCGTGGGGGAGCGCGGGATCGGGTACGTACGGCCCGTCAACCCAAGGGAAGGACCGCATCGAGATGAGCCAGGCACCGGAGAGCGTCACCTCCGACTCCGAGACCGTGGAGACCCGGGGCGACGAGCGGGTCGAGCTGCTGCGCGCCGACACCAACAACGACGGCAAGACCGACGTGTGGGTGGTGGACACCGACGGCGACGGCAAGGCCGACCTGTTCCAGTTCGACACCGATGGTGACGGCAAGGTGGACATCACCATGGTCGACCTCGACGAGGACGGTACCCCCGACGAGGTGGTCGACGGCGACGGCGGCCTTCCGCCCGAGCCGCTGCCCCCGACCGTCCAGGTCTGAGCCGTACGACGGCTCCTGCGCTCGATGCGAGGCAGGAGCCGTCGCTCAGCCGGCGAAACGCAGGGTGGCCAGGTAGTAGGGAGCGTCGCGCTCGTCCACATCGGTCAGCCGCCAGCGACTGCCGTGCACCAGCTCGGCGAACTCGTCGGGCGAGCAGACCAGGTAGTCGAACCATTCGGTGCCCAGCTCCCGATAGCGCAACCGGAGCCGTAGCTGGCCACCGAGCCGACCCCGACGCCGGTTGCGCTCGTGGTAGCCGGTGTGTACGGGGTCGCGGGTGCCGTACGGGTTGGTGCCGTGCGCGATGATCTCCGCTCCCGGCCGTGCCAACGCGGCGAGCGCGGCCAGGAACCCCGGTGCCCGCTCGCGCCCCTCGAACAGCCCGAGGTTGTTGCCGAGCAGCAGGAACGTGTCGTAGCTCCGGCCGTCGGCGACGTGCGTGTCCACCGTCCCGTGCACCAGCCGTCGTACGCCACGACGTCGACTCACGTCGAGCGCACCCGCCGACGTGTCCAGCCCGGTGACGGGTACGCCGCGCTCCTGGAGCAGCAGCGCGATCCGGCCCGCCCCCGTGCCGACGTCGAGCGTCTCGCCACGGGCCCGGTCGACGGCCCGGTGGTCGTACGGCTGCCAGTCGGCCGGCCCGTCGAGGTAGTGCGCCGCCGGAGCGCCGTTGATCAGACCGTCGTCCCGTTCGATGATCTCGATGACCGGCCTGGGCAGTCGGCCGCCGACCATGGGCCGGGGGCCGACCCCGGTCGCCACGGCGAGCGCGTCCCGCAGCAGTTCACCGACCACGTCACCGATTAGCGGTTCCCCCGTCACGCCGTTCACGCTATCTGGCCGCTCAGTGGCCCGCAGCGGCCTATCCTGGCGGCGTGACCATGCTGGACCGGCTGTCGGCCGAGAAGTACATTCTGCTCACGACCTTCCGGAAGGACGGCCGAGCGGTGCCGACCCCGGTCTGGTCGGTCCGCGACGGAGACGCGCTGGCCGTGTGGACCCGGGCCGACTCGGGGAAGGTCAAGCGGATCCGCCACAACGGTGAGGTGACCGTGGCGCCCTGCGACGTACGGGGTCGACCGCATGGCGCCCAGGTGCCGGCCCACGCGACCCTCTACGGCGGTCGTGACACAGGTCGGGTCCGCGACCTGCTCAAACACAAGTACCGCCTCATCGGTCGACTGAGTCTGCTGGGCAGCCGCCTGCGTCGCGGCGAGGGCGGCACGATCGGCATCCGGGTGACGTTGACCGGGCCCGACGACGGCGACTGACCCGCTGCCGACTGACGCGCCGCTATCCAGGGCCGGGCCGGGGAGGCAACAGCGAAAGGGGCGGCGGACCGAAGTCCACCGCCCCTTCCTGGAAACCTCTATCGGGTCAGTCGCCCTGCCGCTGCTGCGGGATCTGGCCCTGCAACAGCGCCCTGACCTCCGACTCGCGGTATCGACGGTGGCCACCCAGAGTGCGGATGGCGCTGAGCTTGCCCGCCTTCGCCCACCGGGTCACCGTCTTCGGGTCGACACGGAACATCGACGCCACCTCGGCCGGTGTGAGCAGCGGCTCTGGTTCGTGCGTTCGCGATGCCATCGGTCACTCCTCCACATGTATAGACATCGGCCGGGGTCCCGCCGGCCGACGCGTCTCCCATGGTCCGGCTAGTCCCCGATGTCCGACATGGGCCGAACGGATGAAGGTCCCTAGACGGACGGATGAACCATGCCCGATTTTTACGACTTTCACACGGCAGAAAGTACCTTATTAGGACTCATGATCACGGTTCGTGATGCGTCAACTACGAGACACCCTCGCCTTGGGAGCGCTCCTAGAGGCAATTTGCGTTAATTGCACCGCTCTAGCAGCTGCACGGCGCGCCAGCGGGCCACCAGCTTGTCGTAGGCGGCCGACGCCTCGTCCGCCTCACCCCGGGACAGCCCGGCGAGGCCGGCGGCGACCAGCTCCGGCGAGTCGTCCGCGGCGAGAGTCTCGTCGGAGAGCAGGTCGACCAGGCCGCCGTAGTCCAGTTCCACCACCGAGCGCGGGTGGAACTCCTCCAGCCAGCGGGCCGCCTCCTCCACCGCTTCGGTGATCGGCGCCTCGCCCACCGACTTGCGCAGCACCGACAACGCCCGCGACGAGCGACGACGCGCCTTGGAGATCTCCGTCCGGTAGCGCAGCGTCCGCCGGCCCGGCTGCGTGACGAAGTCCCGCTCCGTCGGGCCGAAGAGCACGAACCACCGCAGGGGTACGCCCCACGTGGCGATCTGCTCGTGCACCCGGGGCACCCCGTGCTCCAGCACCCGGGCGCCGCTGCGCCAGTCGTCCACGACCGCCCGGGCCTGCCCGGCGAGCACCGGCGGCACGAACGCGTCGGCGAGCACCGAGGGCACCCCGTCCCGGGCGCTGAGCGCCGCCTCAGCGACCCGGATCCGCAGGTTCCAGGGGCAGACCAGCAGGCTGTCGTCCGTCTCCAGGACGTACGCCTCCTCGGGCAGGTCGGGTAGGCGGGTCCAGCCCGCGCCCAACGCCTCGATCACCGCCGTCCGCTGGCGGCCAGGCCCCTCGACCGGGGCGACCGCCCGCCCCTCCGAGACGTAGCGACGCCAGTAACTCTGCCGGTCCCGGTCGAAGGCGGTCAGCGGCTCGTACACGCGCAGGTAAGAAGCGAAGAGCGACGGCACCGCGCGATCCTCCCACGAACCGCACCCCGGTGCGGCCAGCGGTCGGACCGCGCGCGCCGCACCGTGGGACGGCGGCGGCGCGTCGGGCGGCCGCACGGCGGCCGATACTAGGCTCGATCACACCGGCAGCATCCCCGCCGGGGTTCACCAGGTCCGCGTCCCACAAGGACGCACACCACCGTAGGAGCCAGCCATGGGCGTATTCGCGAGCACCGACGACCCGGTATCGACCGGTCACGAACAGGTCGTCTTCTGCCAGGACAAGCAGAGCGGCCTCAAGGCGATCATCGGGATCTACTCCACCGCGCTGGGGCCCGCGCTCGGCGGCACCCGCTTCTACCCGTACGCCAGCGAGGACGACGCGCTCGCCGACGTGCTCGACCTGTCCCGCGGGATGGCCTACAAGAACGCTCTCGCCGGCCTGGACCTCGGCGGTGGCAAGGCCGTCATCTGGGGTGACCCGGAGCAGATCAAGAGCGAGGCGCTGCTGCGCGCGTACGGTCGCTTCGTGGAGTCGCTGGCGGGCCGCTACTACACCGCCTGCGACGTCGGCACCTACGTGCCCGACATGGACGTCATCGCCCGCGAGACCCGGTACGTGACCGGCCGCAGCGTGGAGCACGGCGGCGCCGGCGACTCGTCGATCCTGACCGCGTGGGGTGTCTTCCAGGGGATGCGGGCCGCCGCCGAGCACGTCTGGGGCACGCCGAGCCTGAGCGGCCGCCGAGTCGGTGTGGCCGGGCTGGGCAAGGTCGGCAAGTACCTGACCGGGCACCTGCTGGACGACGGTGCCGAGGTGGTCGCCACGGACGTCAACCCGAAGGCGCTGGCGTGGGCACGCGCCAACCACCCGCAGGTCACCCTGGTGGACGACGCGACCGCGCTGGTCGCGGCCGACATCGACGTGTACGCCCCGTGCGCGCTGGGCGGCGCGCTGAACGACGACACCGTTCCGGCGCTGCGCGCCAAGGTGGTGACCGGTGCGGCGAACAACCAACTCGCGCACCCGGGCATCGAGAAGCTGCTGGCCGACCGGGGCATCCTCTACGCGCCGGACTACGTGGTCAACGCCGGCGGGGTCATCCAGGTGGCCGACGAGATCGAGGGCTTCAACTTCGACCGGGCAAAGCTGCGGGCCACCCGGATCTACGACACCACCCGGGAGATCCTGCGTCTCGCGGACGCGGAGGGCGTGCCGCCAGCGGTCGCCGCGGACCGGTTGGCCGAGCGGCGGATGGCCGACGTCGGGCGACTGCGCACCATTCACCTGCGCTGATCCGTTCCGGGGGCGGATCGACCGGGATCCGCCTCCGGGCCTCCCGCGCGGGCCCGACTCGGTAAGCTGAGGTCCGGGTCACGTTTGGCATGTTTTGCCCGGTGTCACGGGCGCTCTCCGTTCCGCTCCTTACCGAGTACACTGGGTGACGGCCGGATCGCCGCGACGCGCAGAGCCGGCTGGCGGTAACCCGAGGTGCCGAACGATGGCATCCCCATGTACCGTAAGAGCCACGAGAGATGCCTGACGTCATCGGGGCCCGCCTTCGGGCTGCCCCGCATTCTGTGCGAGGGGGTCGAGCCATGGGGCGCGGCCGTGCTAAGGCCAAGCAGACAAAGGTGGCCCGGGAGTTGAAGTACCACTCCCCGAACACCGACCTCACCGCCTTGCAGCGCGAACTGGCGGGTGCTGGTAAGTCTGAGCACCACTTCGACGACGACTCAAAAGAGTTCGTCGACGACGATGATGAGAATCATGCGGACGACGACCCGGATCCCTGGGTCCGCCCGACCCGCTGACCTCTCGACGTAGCTGAGCACGCGGTAACCCCCGCGTGCTCACGCATGTGCCCTTCGGGAGCGAGATCGGTGCCGATCATCAGGGGCCTGCCCTGGCCGGGAATCACTCCGACCGCCGACAGGCCCCTGATCACGGCCGCCCTAGCGCGGCCGGTTGTTCCAGTTGTAGAAGGTCGGGATGTTCTCGAAGTGGTTCCACGCGCAGACCGCGCTGACGCCGTCTCCGCCCGGCACCTCCGCCCGCAGCCGCCGCGCGTCCGCGGCCTCCTGTAGCAGCGCGACAAGCCCGGGGGCGGCCTCCCGCACGCGTTCGGTGACTCTGTCCGTGGCATCGTCCGCTTCGCGCTCAGGCCGCCGGTGACTGGTGGTCTCGGGCATGCTCCAACACTCCCTCCAATAGGCGGATCTTGCTGTTGCGGCAGTGCTCGGTCTCCGTACCGTCAAAACGCCCCAGCTCGAAGTAACGGTTGGCGGCATGACCGCCGCCACAGAAGCCGAAGTAGGGGCACGACGCACGACACGCCTCCACCCCCGCCAGGAACTCGCCGACCCACGGCGTCGACACCGCACCGGCCAGGATCTGGGCCAGCGGGGTGGTCAGCACGTTCCCACTGCTGAAGTCGCCGTAGCGCGGGTCGGTGAAGCCGGCCAGCTCCGGGGAGAGCACCGTCACCGAACCGTCGTGCCCGATGGTCGGAATGGGATCCAGCCGGCGGGGCAGCACACCGTCCACCGAGCCGTCCAGGACCGCGCCCGCGTACCGGAGCGACCACTCGACCTCGCGAAGGTGGATGCGCGGCGCCCGCCGCCAGGCCGTCACCAACTCGGCCCAGAACGTCGTCACCGCCGCCGGGTCGTGGCTGTTGTCGCGGGTGTTGACGCCTTCGGTCTCCTCGATGTTGATGCCCAGCACGTCGCAGCCCAGCTCGAGGAAGTAGTCGTACAGCTCCGCGGCGAGCCCCGGCGTCGGCCGGGACACCACGGCCAGCGCGGAGAAGGGCAGGTCGTGCCGGCGCAGGGCGGCCACACCCCGCAGAATCTTGTCGTACGCCGGCTGGCCGCCACGGTTGACCCGGTCGCCGTTGCGCTCCCGGGGGCCGTCCACGCTCACGCTCACCCGCATCTCGTGCCGGGCGAAGAAGTCGCACCACTCGTCGTCGATCAGCGTGGCATTCGTCTGCACATGATGCTCGACCTCGGGCCCGAAGGGTGCCATCAGAGCCGCGAGGTGCTCCCGGCCGGTCGCGAGCGGCTCACCGCCGTGCCACACCACCGAGAAGCGACCCGACGCCGCCCACGGGTTGACCGCTGCCGCCACCGCCTCGGCCACCGACAAAGACATGCGCCGGTCGACGGCCCGGAACGGCAGGTAGCAGTACGCGCAGTCGAGGTTGCACAGTGTGGTGGGCTGCATGACGACGTACGACGGGACCGCGGCAAGACCGCGCATCCCGCTGAACGGCAGTTCCCCAGCAGCCATCACCCTCCTCCGCCGAGCCCGAGCCCTTCAGGCTAGGCGGCGCTGGCCACTCGGGTGAAGCCCTGATCAGGTACCCGTACGATCACCGGAGCGTGATCACCCTCGGGTGTGCTGACCCACCATCTGCACGTTGCCGGTGCCCTCGATGATCTCGCCGGCCTGCCAGGCCTCGACGCCCCGGCCCGTCAGCGTGGCCAGGGCGCGATCCGCGTCCTCGGCCGAGACGATTGCGAACATGCCGACGCCCATGTTGAAGGTCGACTCCATGTCCTGGTCGTCGATCCGGCCCTTCGACTGAATCAGGTCGAAGATCGGCTGCGGCTTCCAGGTGGACCGGTTGACCACCGCGTCGACGTGCTCGGGGAGCACCCGCACGAGGTTGCCCGGGATGCCGCCGCCGGTGATGTGCGACAGCGCCCGAACCTCGGCCTCGGCGATCAGCTTGAGGCAGTCCTTGGCGTAGATCTTGGTCGGGGTCAGCAGCTCCTCACCGAGGGTCCGCTGCCGGCCGAAGTCGTCGATCACGATGTCCAGCCGCATCCGGGCGGCGCCCAGCAGCACGTGCCGGACCAGCGAGTAGCCGTTGGAGTGCAGGCCGGAGGAGCGCATGGCGATGACGACGTCACCCACCTCGACGCGGTCCGGGCTGAGGATGTCGGCCTCCTCGACCACACCGACACCGGTCGCGGAGATGTCGTACTCGTCCGGGCGCAGCACGCCCGGGTGCTCGGCGGTCTCGCCGCCCAGCAGCGCGCAGCCCGCGTACCGGCAGCCGTCGGCGATGCCCGCACCGATCTCGGCCACCTTGTCCGGGACGACCTCGCCCGTCGCGATGTAGTCGAGCAGGAACAGCGGCTCCGCACCGCAGGCCACCAGGTCGTCGACGACCATCGCGACCAGGTCGATGCCGACCGTGTCGTGGATGTCCATCTGCTGGGCGATGACCAGTTTGGTGCCGACACCGTCCGTGGAGGAGGCCAGGATGGGGTTCTTGTACTTCTTCGTGTCCAACCGGAACAGGCCGGCGAAGCCGCCCAGGTCACCCAGCACCTCGGGCCGCCGGGTCTCGCGAACCTTGGACTTCAGCAGCTCCACCGCGCGGTCGCCCGCGTCGATGGAGACCCCGGCGTCGGCGTACGAAACCGAGCGTTTGCCCCTCTGACGGCCGGCACCGCCCGTCCACGGCTGGTGGTCGCTGCCAGCGCCGTTCGGGCTGCTTCCTGCGCCGCTGCGCTCGGACACGTGCGTCACGGTTCTCCCCTTTTGTGGTCCTCGGTGCCGCACCGGCGGTGGCCGGGCCGCGCCAGTTGGTGCTACGGGCGGTTAGCGGTCACGCCACCCGGAGTGGCGACGAGCGGGCCGAAGCTGTCCGGGGCCTCCGACGTCGCGGTCGCGACCCGGCGGCCCATACCTTCCAGCACGTGCTTGCCGATCAGATTGCCAGCCGGAAGCTCGATCGGGTACTCCCCATCGAAACACGCCCGACACAGTCGGGTCTTCGGCTGCTCGGTCGCTGCGATCAGGCCGGCAAGCGAGACATAACCCAGCGTGTCGGCGCCGATGGAGCGCCGGATGCCGTCGTTGTCCAACCCGTTGGCCAGCAGCTCCGCCCGGGTGGCGAAGTCGATGCCGTAGAAACACGGCCAGCTGACCGGTGGGGAGGAGATCCGGACGTGCACCTCGAGCGCCCCCGCCTCGCGCAGCATCCGGACGATGGCGCGCTGCGTGTTGCCGCGCACGATCGAGTCGTCCACGACGACCAGGCGCTTGCCGCGGACGTTCTGCCGCAGGGGGTTGAGCTTGAGTCGGATGCCGAGCTGACGCAGGGTCTGCGACGGCTGGATGAAGGTACGCCCCACGTACGGGTTCTTCATGAGGCCCGCGCCGTAGGTGATGCCGGACGCCTCCGCGTAGCCGATAGCGGCCGGGGTGCCGGACTCGGGCACCGGGATGACGAGGTCGGCCTCGACCGGGTGCTCCTTGGCCAACTGCCGGCCGATCTGCACCCGCGCCGCGTGCACGTTACGCCCGGCGATGGTCGCGTCCGGGCGGGCGATGTAGACGTACTCGAAGAGGCAGCCCTTCGGCTCGGGCGCGGCGAACCGGGTCGAGCGCAGCCCCTCCTCGTCGATCGCGATCAGCTCGCCGGGCTCGACCTCGCGCACCACGCTCGCGCCCACGATGTCCAGGGCGGCGGTCTCGCTCGCCACCACCCAGCCACGCTCCAGCCGGCCGAGCACCAGCGGGCGCACGCCGTGCGCGTCGCGGGCCGCGTACAGCGTCGACTCGTCCATGAAGACGAAGCTGAACGCCCCGCGCAGCTGCGGCAGCACCTCGAGCGCGGCCGCCTCGACCGACAGGTCGGGGCGGCTGGCCAGCAGCATCGTCACCAGCGAGGTGTCGTTGGTCGAGCCGTCCGCGACGAGGCCGCGCTCGGCGACCTCCTTCTCCAGCTCCGCGGTGTTGACCAGGTTGCCGTTGTGGGCCAGCGCGATGGTCGTGCCGGAATCGGTCGACCGGA
Source organism: Micromonospora sp. NPDC005172 (assembly GCF_040608555.1). NCBI lineage: Bacteria > Bacillati > Actinomycetota > Actinomycetes > Micromonosporales > Micromonosporaceae > Micromonospora > Micromonospora sp. NPDC005172. The sequence goes on along the minus strand of NZ_JBEXIL010000002.1, from coordinate 257,922 downwards.
TGGTCGGCTGGGCGTTCTCCCAGTTGGACGCACCGGTCGTCGAGTATCGGGCGTGCCCGATCGCCAGGTGGCCACGCAGGCTGGCCAGGGTGGGCTCGTCGAAGACCTGGGCCACCAGGCCGAGGTCCTTGTAGACCACCACGCCTGAGCCATCGCTGACCGCGATGCCCGCCGCCTCCTGGCCGCGATGCTGGAGGGCATAGAGGCCGAAATAGGTCAGATTGGCGACCTCTTCGCCAGGGGCCCAGACGCCGAAGACGCCGCAGGCGTCCTGGGGGCCGGGTCGTTGGGGATCAAGGTCGTGGCTCAGCCGGCCGTCGCCTCGGGGCACTACCGCTCCCTCATGCTGGTCTGGACCGGCCTGGCGGGGATCACGGGGCGGATCCACATTCCTCGGCCGGGACCACTGTCGTCGTCTGACAGTGTACGCGAGTCGACGTCGATACAGATAGTCACGGTTTCGCTGCCGAGAGTAGCGATCACACGGACATCGAGGCAGCTAGAGGGGCAGATAGGCCGAGATATCCCCCCGGACGCCGCTCACCTGAACACGACCCTCGGCCACCGCACCGGCCCACGCGAGCCGGCCCGTGGCGAGTTCCAGCCACGTCTGCGGCGACATCTCGACCACGTTCGGCGGGGTTCCTCTGGTGTGTCGAGGACCGGGGACGCACTGGATCGCACCGTATGGTGGGACGCGCACCTCCACCGATCGGCCGGGGGCGCGCTCCGCGAGTACGGCCAACAACGACCGGACCGCCTCCCGGAGTACCGACCGTTCGGGCGTACGACCCTCGTCAAGCGCCGACAACGCCGCGTCGACGGCAGCGGACTTACTGTGCGGAGAGGACACGACGGGACGATACGACCCACAGGTGAAGCACCCGACGCTGGCCCTGGGTCGCGCCGGCACAGTGAGACAAGGCATAGTGGCCGACGGCGTATTCGTACCGTGATGATCCCCGGCCCGGCGCCCCGCCGGTACTAGGGAAGTCAGCCCGGAAGGCGGTGGACGTGTCAACACACCGACGTGCCTGGAAGCAGCGGGCCGGTGTGGTCGTAGCGCTGGTTGCAGGCGCTCTGCTCGCCGTCCCCGCCACACCGGCAATGGCCGCTCCTAAGGTCACAAATGTCTCGGCCTCCCCAGGCACCGTCCAGGCGGGTGGCGAGACAACGGTGAGCTACACCCTCAGCTTCGACGAACCCGTAGCTCCTGCCGATGTAACTGTCAGCTCCGACAACCCCAAGCTTCAGTGCATCGAGGGTTGCTCGCAGGGAAACGTGACCGAGGCCAAGACCTACACGGCCAAGTTCAAAGTGGCGGACGACGCCTCGAACGGGTCCGCCCGTGTCACCGTCAGGGCCAGCGCAGGCCTGGGGAATGGACAGGGTTCGACGACGGTCAACCTCACGTCGAAGGCCGCACCGCCGCCCACGCCGCAGCAGAACCAGACGGTGAAGTCGGTCTCCGGCAAGGTGGTCAAGAAGGCCGACGGCGACCCGGTGCCGAACGCGTTCGTCGTCCTGCAGGACACCGGCGGCCACCGCTACGACGCCGTCGCTGACAACAGCGGCAACTTCCGGTTCACCGGTAGCAGCCAGGCCCCGATCAGCCCGGGTCGGATCGACCTGGGGGCGTCCTCGGAGAACATCAAGGCCTTCAAGAGCTTCAACGCGAGCGCCGGGCAGACCGTCACCGGCCAGCGGATCGTTCTGGAGGTCAAGGTCGAGGTGACGCCCAGCGCCACCCCGTCGCCCACCGCCGATGCCACCCCCACCGAGGAGGCGACCGAGGAGGGTGCCGAAGAGCAGCCCTCCGAGGAGGCCAGCCCGGGCGCCCCGGCGAACGCCAGCAACGAGGACGACGGTGGCGGCTTCGGCTCGTACCTGATCATCCTGCTCGGAGGCCTGCTCGTCGCGGCCGGCGTCGGCACGATCGTCCTGCTGTGGATGAAGCGCCGCGAGAGCGGCGACGACGATGAGCCGGCGGTGGCTGGCGCGGCCGGTCCCGCTGGCGCGGTACCGGCGGCCCGTGGGGCCTTCCACGGCGCCGACGACAAGACCCGCGTGGTCAACCGCGGCGGCGGGCCCGACCCGACCATGGTCGGCGGCGCGGCACTGAGCGAGGCGCCGACGATGATGCACCGCCCGGTCGTCGACGACGTACCGCCGGACCCGTACGGCGCGCCCGCCCAGCCCTACGGGGCGGCGGACCAGCAGGTTTGGGGTGGCTCCGGCTACGACGACGAGCCCGCCCAGGGCGGCTACGGCGGCTACGGCAACGCCCCCGCCTCGGGTGGTGGCTACGGCACGTCGGCGACGCCCGACGGCGGCTACGGCGGCGGCGCGGCGGACGGCTACGGCGCCGCACCCGGTTCCGGAGCGGGCTACGGCGGTGCCGCGGCCCCGGGCGTCGGCTACGGTGCCGCGCCCTCCTCCGGGGGCGGCTACGGCAGCCGTGACTACACCGCGCCGGCCGGCGCCGGGGGTTACCCGCCGGCTCCCGCTGGTGGGGCGGCAGGCTACGGCGAGCGCTTCGACGAGCCGACCGGACGGTACACCGGCGACAGCACGCAGTACCCGGCTCCGGCAGACCCGTACGCCACCGGCGTGTACCAGCCGGAACAGGCACCGGGTTACGGCCAGCCGGAACAGGCACCGGGCTACGGCCAGCCGGAGCAGGCACCGGGCTACGGCCAGCCGGAGCAGGCACCGGGCTACGGCCAGCCTGATCCGACCACGCCGTACGGCGGCGGTCGGGGGGCGGAGCCGAGCGGAGGCTACGGCCAGCAGACCGGCGCGTACGACCAGGGCGGCTACGGCCAGCCCGCCGGCGGATACGACCAGGGCGGCAACTACGGCCAGGAGCCCCCGCAGCAACGCGGCAGCTACGACGACCGGGGCTACGACCAGGGCGGATACGGCCAGCCCGCCAGCGGATACGACCAGGGCGGCAACTACGGCCAGGAGCCCCCGCAGCAACGCGGCAGCTACGACGACCGGGGTTACGACCAGGGCGGCTACGGTCAGCAGCAGGGTGGCCGGGCCCGGCCGGACGCTCCCCCGCCCACTGAGCGCGGCGGTCGACGCCTCGACTGGCTGGACGACTGACCGGCACCACCACAACGCACACAGCGGGACGGCCGCCCGGAAAACCGGGCGGCCGTCCCGCTGTCACCTGACCGACCCCCGCCCTACCTCCACCCCACCCCACCCCACCCCGTTGATCATGAAGTTATTGCCCCGACACGCCGGCTGCGCGGGCAATAACTTCATGATCAACGGGGGTGGAGGTAGGGCGAGTCGGGCACTCGGGCCGGCCGACGGGTCTTGTGGTCAGGCGGCGGAGAAGACGCCCTGGCGGAGCACCGGTACGACATCGGAGACGCCCACCCGGACGGCGATGTCGACGTCGGCTTCGAAACCGCCTTCGGTCAGCTCCCGACCGGACACACTGCCGCGCACCGCTGCGGGTACGTCCGGAGTGCTGGCCAGCGCGGCGAGCGCCATGGCCGCCTCCACGGAGAGGCCGCCCGGCACCCCGGACAACGCGTCCAGCACGCTTGCCGCGCCGAGTTGGTCCTCGACCGACGGGCGCAGCGACCCGTCCGGCCACCGCTCGCCCGAGGCGATGACGCCGATCGGGGCATCAGTCGTCCCGTACCCCTGGCGGCGCAGCCAACGCCCGACGGCGCTGGCGTTACGCAGACACGCCGCGACCACCGGCAGCCCGGTGGCGCTGGCGGCGGCGCTGATGGCCGAACCGTTCGGCGAGGGCAGCACCAGGTCCGCGACGATCGGCGCGGCGCTCAGCGCGGCCGGTGAGAGCGACCACGGATGGTCCGCTGTCACCCGGCGACGACCGACCGCCGCCACCGCGCCGACCCGCAGTGCGTACTCGGCGGCCTGCTCGCCCCACGGGAAGGGATGCACCCGCATGCCCCGGGCGACCGCCACCTCCACGGCGGTGGTGAACGAGAGCACGTCCACCACCACCAGCGCCGCGCAGACCCGGCCGAGTTCGGCCGCCCCGGTCAGGCCCCAGTCGAACCTGGCACCTGACCCGGGCTGGCCGTAGACGGCCGCCGCCAACGCCTCAGCGCTCGTCAGGCGACGGCTCGGTGGCACCGGAGTCAGACTCGGACGGCTGCTCCGACCCGACCGGGTCGACAGCTCCGGTCTGCGGAGACGGGCCGGCCGACGCGATCGGCTCGGAGAGCACCTCCGACGCGTCCACCGGCTCGGCCGGGGCAGTCGGCAGCGGCACGGCCTCGACCGCACCCGCCACTCCGGCGGCCGGCGCGGGCACCTCCGCGACAGCGGGCTCAGGCGTCGCACCAGCGGCCGGCTGGGACGTACCGTCAGCGGCCGGAACCTCTTCGGCGGCGGTGCCGCCGAAGAGGCGCGGAAGCGTCTCGGTGTGCGCGGCGCGCAGCTCGTCCAGACCGATCCGGAACTGCCCGTGCACCTCGAGCGCACCGCCGGACGGGTCGGTCACGCCGATCAGCTCGAACGGCACGCCCCGCTCGGCGCAGAGCGCCGCGAACGCCTTGTCGTGGCCACGCGGCACCGAGACCAGCGCCCGCGTAGCGGACTCACTGAACAGGTAGACGAAGGGCATCGAACCCTCGGCGAACTGCTCCGGCACGGCGATCCGAGCGCCGACGCCACGCCGCAGGCAGGACTCGACCAGGCTCTGCGCGAGACCACCGTCGGAGAGGTCGTGTGCCGAGCTGAGGTGGCCCACCCGGGCGGCCTCGGCCAGCAGCTCGGCCAGCGCCTTCTCGCGGAGAAGGTCGACCTGCGGCGGGATGCCGCCGAGGTGCTGGTGCGTCACCCAGGCCCACTCCGAGCCGGACAGCTCCACGTTCGTCTCGCCGAGCAGGTAGAGCTGGTCGTGGTCGCCACCGGCGCGCGGCACGAAGCCCATCGGCACCCGGTCGGCGACGTTGTCCAGGACACCCAGCACACCGACCACCGGGGTCGGGTGGATGGCCGCCGCGCCGGTCTGGTTGTAGAAGCTGACGTTGCCGCCGGTCACCGGGATGCCCAGCTCCAGGCAGCCGTCCGCGAGGCCGCGCACGGCCTCGGCGAACTGCCACATGACGCCCGGGTCCTCCGGCGAGCCGAAGTTGAGGCAGTTGGTCACGGCGATCGGCTTCGCGCCGGTCACCGCCACGTTCCGGTACGCCTCGGCCAGGGCCAGCTTGGTGCCGTTGTACGGGTCCAGTCGGGTGTACCGGCCGTTGCCGTCGACCGACAGCGCCACGCCGAGGCCGGTCCGCTCGTCGATCCGGATCACGCCGCCGTCCTCCGGCTGGGCGAGAACGGTGTTGCCCAGCACGTAGCGGTCGTACTGCTCGGTGACCCAGGTCTTGTCGGCCAGGTTCGGCGACGCGATCATGCGCAGCACGGTTTCCCGCAGCGCGTCCGGGTCGGCCGGGCGGGGCAGCGTCTCGGCGCGGTCGGCCTGGAGCAGGATGAGGTCGGCCGGCTCACGCATCGGCCGGGCGTAGACCGGCCCGTCGTCCACCAGCGAACCCGGCGGCACGTCGACGACGAGGTGGTCCCGCCAGGTGATCAGCAGGCGACCGGGGCGGCCGTCCGGCTCCGGGGCGGTGACCTCACCGATCGCGGTGCCGAGGACGCCCCACTTCTCGCAGGTCTTGAGCACCGCGTCGAGCTTGTCCGGCTCGACGACCAGCAGCATCCGCTCCTGCGACTCGCTGGCCAGGATCTCGTGCGGGTCCATCGAGGGCTCGCGCAGCGGCACCCGCTCCAGCCAGACCCGCATGCCGGTGCCGGCCGCGGCGGCGGTCTCGGTGAGCGCGCAGGTCAGGCCGGCGCCGCCCAGGTCCTGGATGCCGACGACGAGCTGGCCGTCGTACAGCTCCAGGCATGCCTCGATCAGCAGCTTCTCGGTGAACGGGTCGCCGACCTGCACGGCCGGGCGACGGGCCTCGCTGCCCTCGTCGAAGGTGGCGCTGGCCAGCACCGACACGCCGCCGATGCCGTCCCGGCCGGTCTTGGCGCCCATCAGCACCACGACGTTGCCGGGGCCGGCGGCGGCCTTGTTCTGCAGCCGGTCGACCGGCAGGACGCCCAGGCAGAGCGCGTTGAGCAGCGGGTTGCCCTGGTAGGACGGGTCGAAGACCAGCTCGCCACCGATGTTGGGCAGGCCCAGGCAGTTGCCGTAGCCGCCGACGCCGGCGACCACGCCGGTGAGCACCCGGGCGGTGTCCGGGTGGTCCGCCGCGCCGAAGCGCAGCGGGTCCATGACCGCGATCGGGCGGGCGCCCATGGCGAGGATGTCCCGGACGATGCCGCCGACGCCGGTCGCCGCGCCCTGGTACGGCTCGACGAAGCTCGGGTGGTTGTGCGACTCGACCTTGAAGGTCACCGCCAGCTTGTCGGAGACCTGCACGACACCGGCGTTCTCACCGATGCCGGCGAGCAGCCGGTCGCTGTGCGGGGCCTTCTCGCCGAACTGGCGCAGGTGCACCTTGCTCGACTTGTAGGAGCAGTGCTCGCTCCACATGATCGAGTACATCGCCAGCTCGGACTGGGTGGGGCGACGGCCGAGGATCTGTCGGATCCGGTCGTACTCGTCGTCACGCAGGCCCAGCTCGGTGTACGGCTGCAACTCGCCCGGGGTGCCACCGGCGCGCGGCACGGTGTCCACGCCGTCGGTCCAGTCGGCGGTCGCCGGCTGCGCGGGAGCGGCCGCCGGAGCGGTGGGCTGCGCCGGCGGCTCGGTCGGCTGCACCGGGGCGGAGTACGCCTCCGGAGTGTCCCGTACCGGGTCCGGGTGGGTGGTCATGACCTCTCCTCGATGCGCTCGTGCCCGCCAGACTCGCTCCTCGCGGTCATGCTGGCGCCCCGACCAGGTGCTTGAGGACCGAGGTGAAGAAGCCGAGGCCGTCCAGTGAGGGGCCGGTGAGCGCCTCCACCGCGTGCTCCGGGTGCGGCATGATGCCGACCACGTTGCCGGCGGGGTTGGTGATCGCGGCGATGTCGCGCTGCGACCCGTTCGGGTTGCCGCCGACGTAGCGGGCGACGACCCGGCCCTCGGCCTCGAGCTGGTCCAGCGTCGCGGTGTCCGCGACGTAGCAGCCCTCACCGTTCTTGACCGGGATGAGCACCTCCTGGCCAGCCTGGAACGCGTTGGTCCACGCGGTGCCGGCCGACTCGATGCGCAGGACCTGGTCCCGGTTGCGGAAGTGCAGGTGCTGGTTGCGGGTGAGCGCGCCCGGCAGCAGGTGCGCCTCGCAGAGGATCTGGAAGCCGTTGCAGATGCCGAGCACCGGCAGTCCGCCCTTGGCGGCGTCCACGATCGTCTCCATCACCGGGGCGAATCGGGCGATGGCGCCGCAGCGCAGGTAGTCACCGTAGGAGAACCCGCCGGGCAGGACGACAGCGTCCACACCGTGCAGATCCTCGTCGCCGTGCCAGAGCCGGACCGGCTCGGCGCCGGCGATCCGGACGGCGCGGGCCGCGTCCCCGTCGTCGAGCGAGCCGGGGAAGGTGACCACACCGACCCGGGCGGTCACGAGCGGGCGTCCGCGGTCTCGTCGGTCTCGACCAGGCGGACGGTGAAGTCCTCGATGACCGGGTTGGCGAGCAACTTGTCGGCGATCTCCCGGGCCCGGTCCAGGTCCGGTTCACCGGTGAAGTCGATCTCGATCCGCCTGCCGATCCGAACTGAGGCGACGTCGCTGACGCCGAGCCGGGGCAGCGCGTTTGCGACGGCCTGGCCCTGCGGATCGAGGATCTCGGGCTTGAGCATGACGTCGACGACGACGCGAGGCACTGGGCACTCCTGACTGTGTACGCAGTTGGGTGCCGACCCACAACGGGCGAGCGCAGCCAGCCTACCTGGCAGATTCCGCCGCGGACGCACCGGCCGGGCGCAGTTCCGGCAGTGATCCACATAACGGGCGGCAGAAGGGCCCGGCAACGCGGGACAGGCCGTTTCACCAGGGGATACACAGCGCGGAGGGTAGCTGAATCGTTACATTGGACGATCTCGATCGGCTTCTTGAAAACGGTGCTCGTCGGCCCTAGAGTACATCGACGTGGCTCGATGCCAGCGATGACGGGGACCTCCCGCCGTCGCCACCGGGCACCCGGCGACCCCGGGCCCCCACCCCTCCAAGGAGTCCACCGATGCGCGTTCGTCCCCTGCTCGCCCTGATCAGCACCTCGCTGGTCGGCGCCCTCGCCGCCGCGTCCGGCGCGTCCGCCGCCCCGGCTGGCCCCCAACCCATCATCGGCGGCGGCACCGTGTCGTCCGCCCCCTGGGCCGCCGCCGTGCTGAGCAACGGATCGTTCACCTGTTCGGGCAGCGTGATCGCCGCACAGTGGGTGCTCACCGCCCGCCACTGCATCAGCGGCACGATGTCCGTCCGGGTCGGCAGCGTCTACCGCGCCTCGGGTGGGGTCACCCGAACCGTCAGCGCCACCTACACCCGTAACGACCTGGCCCTCATGCGCCTCTCCAGCACGGTCAGCACCTCGACGGTGTCCCTGGCGAGCAGCAACCCGCCCGTCGGCTCGACCAACTCGATCTACGGTTGGGGCATGACCTGCTACAGCGGCTGCTCCGCATCCAGCCAGCTCAAGACCGCCACCGTCCAGGTGACCAGCACCAACGTCACCGACGCGTACGGCGGGCAGGCCATCCGCAGCACCCGGATCAACGGCAACGCCTGGCGGGGCGACTCGGGCGGCCCGCAGTTCTACAACGGCCAGCAGGTCGGCGTGGCCTCCACGGCCGACGGCTACAACATCCAGAACTACGGCAGCGTCGCGTACAACCGGGCCTGGATCACCTCGGTGGCCGGTGTCTGACGGTTAACGCCCCCGCGGTGCGGATGGTCGGCGGCGCGCCGGCCGTCCGCGCCGCGTCGTTTTGCAGCATCCGATCAGGTGAACACTGCACACGATCGGGTCGCGCCACTCCTGACAGCATCGGAAACGTGCTGGTCGTGACGACAGAGCAACTGCCCGGCTACGAGATCCGCCAGATTCTCGGTGAGGTGGTGTCATCGATGGCCAGGACGCGCAACCCGTACCGCGAGGGGGTCAAGAACCTGCGCGGTGGCGCGTACGACCCGATGGCGCCGGACAACCTGACCCGGTGGCGTACCGACTCGGTGACCCGCCTCGGCGAGGAGGCCCTGCGGCTCGGCGCGAACGCCGTGATCGGCATGCGCTTCGACAGCCGGGACTGCGGCGAGATGTGGATGGAGATCTGCGCGTACGGCACGGCGGTTGTCGCCGTACCCACGATGCCCGAGGTCATGCCGGCCGACCAGCCGGCGGTCGCGGCCGAGACCGCCACCGACCCGGCGTTCGCGGAGTCCCTGGGCGGCATCGCCGAGCCAGCGAGCGCCCCCACCCTGCGAACAGCCGCCGAAACCCCCACCGGCGACTAGGCCCACCCGACCAGACCCGGTTGATCATGAAGTTATTGCCCTACACCTCGGCGTGTCGTGGCAATAACTTCATGATCAACGGGCGAAAGCCGGGAGAGGGGGGAGAGGGAGCGGGGGTTAGAGGATGGGGGGTGGGGTGTAGGTGGCTGCTTCGGGGTGGGTTTCCACCACCTTGGTGATTCGGCGGGTTATCTGCTCCACCTGGGATCGTGCCGCTCCTACGAAGGCCGTGCGGTCGGCTACCAGGGTGTCGATGTCGGCGCGGGACAGGCCGAGGCGGCCGTCGTCGGCCAGGCGGTCGAACAGGTCGTTCTCCGGAGCACCCTTCTCGCGCATGGCCAGCGCCACCGCCACCGCGTGCTCCTTGATCACCTCGTGGGCGACCTCCCGGCCGACGCCGCGCCGGACCGCCGCCACCAGGATCTTGGTGGTCGCCAGGAAGGGCAGGAAGCGCTCCAGCTCCCGGTTGATGACCGCCGGGTACGCGCCGAACTCGTCGAGCACCGTCAGGAAGGTCTGGAACAGCCCGTCGGCGGCGAAGAACGCGTCCGGCAGGGCCACCCGACGGACCACCGAGCAGGACACGTCCCCCTCGTTCCACTGGTCGCCGGCCAACTCGCCGACCATCGACAGGTAACCCCGGATGATCACCGCGAAGCCGTTCACCCGCTCCGACGAGCGGGTGTTCATCTTGTGCGGCATCGCGCTGGAGCCGACCTGACCCGGCTTGAAGCCCTCGGTGACCAGCTCCTGGCCGACCATCAGCCGGATCGTGGTGGCCAGCGACGACGGCGCGGCGGCGGTCTGCGCCAACGCGGCCAGCACGTCGAAGTCCAGCGAGCGCGGGTAGACCTGCCCGACGCTGTCCAGCACCCGCGCGAAGCCCAGGTGCTCGGCGACGCGTCGCTCCAGCTCGGCCACCTTGTCGGCGTCACCGTCGAAGAGGTCGAGCTGGTCGGCTGCCGTGCCGACCGGCCCCTTGATGCCGCGCAGCGGGTAGCGGGCGATCAGCTCCTCCAGCCGCTCGTACGCGATGAGCAGCTCCTCCGCCGCCGACGCGAAGCGCTTGCCCAGGGTGGTCGCCTGCGCCGCCACGTTATGCGAGCGGCCGGTCATGACCAGCTCGGAGTGCTCGTACGCGAGCCACGCCAGCCGCGCCAGGGTGGCCACCACCCGGTCCCGGATCAGCTCCAACGAGGCGCGCACCTGAAGCTGCTCGACGTTCTCGGTGAGATCCCGCGACGTCATCCCCTTGTGCACGTGCTCGTGCCCGGCCAGCGCGCTGAACTCCTCGATGCGGGCCTTCACGTCGTGCCGGGTGACCCGCTCCCGCTCGGCGATCGACGCGAGGTCGACGTGGTCGAGCACGCGCTCGTACGCCTCGACCACACCGTCCGGGACGGCCAAGCCCAGGTCACGCTGCGCACGGAGCACGGCGAGCCACAGCCGCCGCTCCATCCGGACCTTCTCCTCGGGCGACCAGAGGGCGACCAACTCGGGCGAGGCGTACCGGTTGGCGAGCACGTTCGGGATCGTCGTCACGTACCTCATTGTCCGTCACCCGCCCGAGCCTGCCGGGACCGGGCCGGCTCGGGCGGGAGTCCGCGCGCCCCAGGTCAGGGCAGCTCGTAGATGATCACCGGTCCAGGTCCGCCGCCGCGAGCGTGCTGAACCGATCAGCGTCCAGCGCTCCGAAATGGCGGTCGCGCTGCGCGGGCTATGCGCTGTCCGGCTGGATCTCCTGGTGGTATTCCAGCTCGTGCAGGTGACCGCCCTTGATCAGGACTGACACCTCGACCGGATCCCCGTGCGAGCGGATCACCCGGAACTGCCGGATCACCGGAACCTGCGGCGGCAACGCCAGGATCTCCACCTCTTGGGTGGTCGGCATACGGACGGACAGCCGGTCGACGAGGTCTCGCTGTGTGTGCCCCAGGTCGGCGAGTGCCCGAGGGATTCCGCCAACGAGCTTCTTGCGCGACGAGATTGCGGTGCCTCGGCCGATCGCGACCGGGTAGTACGACCACGACACCTCCACCGGCTCGCCGTCGTGCGAGAGCAGGCGATGACGGAGGATGGCGGGCTCGTCGTCCGCGATACCGAGAGCGAGCGCCACATCGGTGGGCGGTCGTACCTCGGCCACGTCGAGCAGGTGGTAGGTGTACCCACCACGTGCGGGCGGGACGTATGCGTCGACCGCTATGACCAGCGGTTGGCGGTCCCGGACGTAGACCCCCTTGCCTACCCGGCTGTGGAGATAACCCTCTGCCTTGAGGGAGGTCAGTGCCCGCTGCACGGTCGCGTTCGCCACCGAATACTGGTCGATCAACTGAGCTGTCGACGGCAACTGCGACCCGGACGGCAGCTCGCCGGACATGATTCGCGCTCGGATGTCGGCAGCGATTTGCTCATGCCGCGGCCGATCGTCGCTCCTGCGAGCCACAACGGCCTCCCTATGCCATCGACGATTCGTACCGAAGGCGACGACCTCCGGGGGTCATGGTCATGACGCTCAGCTCGACTGGCAAGCCGTCATCGGTACTGAGCACGCGAGTCAGCCCGAGGACCCAGTCGTCCTCACGTAGTTGCAGTAACGACCGTTCCACCTCGGTCGCCCTCCGCGTGTAGACGTCCTCGCTCACCCGTCGTGGCCGGTATCCCAACTCGGCGAGCAGAGTGACTGCCCCGCCGCGAATCTTGCGCAATTCTGCAAGGCCAGTGTCGCGAGCGATGGTCGCCGGGTAGAGGGATGTCGCCAACTCCACCGGCTGCCCGTCCAGCAACATCATTCGACGGCGTTGGATCACCGGCGCATCGGCGTCCAGGTGCAGCGCATAGGCCAACTCGGCTGCCGGAACGATCTCGCTGACGTCGAGCAGGCGCTGCGTACCCACTCCGCCGTTCTGCGCGGCCTCCGCTCCCCAGGCTTCGGCCTCGCCGGGCCTCCGTGGCGTCACGTAGGGAGTGGAGACACTGATCCATTCGAGGTCACTCAAGCTCCGCTCCTTCGCCGCATCCGAGCCATCTCTCTCGCACCCACAGTAGATGCCAACGATCCCACCTTCAGTCCTTGATGCCTTTCGCATACGGCAGTAAGGTTACGTCACAGCCGACCAATCCGCCGACCGCACTTCCCTGCGGTCGTAGGGACCTGCTGCGTTCCACTCGTGCCGACAGGAGCGTGAGATGACGTTCGACTGGTATCGCCTGCTCGATGCGCCGTTTGCCGCTCCGCTGGCGTACCGGATCGCGTCGTGACCCCCTGTCGGCCGCCCGTCGTCCGGGTGGGTGATGTCATCACCGTCGCCGAGCAGCACTACTGCTACGGGCTGGGTCGGCTGGTCCTGCGGGTGATCGAGGTGGGCCGACGCGAACGGCACAGTGACGGCATCTGGCTCCACCTGCGCGGCATCGAGTTGGGCACGCCTGGCGGTCCGCGTCAACGCCGGGTGCTGGTGCGCCTGGCTGCCCTACATGTACGACACGCCGGGCGGCCGGCGGAGCCAGGGATTCCTAAGCCGCACGTCCCCATCCGGCCGACCTGGAACTGCGCCGGCTGCGGACAGGAATGGCCGTGCCCGAACCGCCGACGCCGACTGCTCATCGAGTACGCGCACGACCGGTTGTCGATGACGTTCTACCTCGGTCTACACCTGGCGGAGGCGGCAGTCGACCTGCCGGACCTCTCCGCCAAGAGGCTGCACGCCCGGTTTCTCGGTTGGACACGGCCCCGCCGATCGTGACCGAGCACGAACGGGGCGGGATGTCCCAGTGTCTACTAATAAGAGACATTGGGACATCGCGGCGGACCCTCGGTCAACGCTCCAAAATGGCCGTCACGCCCTGGCCGCCGGCCGCGCAGATGGAGATCAGCCCGCGTCCGCTGCCCTTGGCGGCGAGCAGCTTGGCCAGCGTGGCGACGATCCGCCCACCGGTCGCGGCGAAGGGGTGCCCGGCAGCCAGCGACGAGCCGTTCACGTTGAGCCGGTCGGTGTCGATCGCGCCCAGCGGGGCGTCCAGGCCCAGCCGGTCCTTGCAGAACTCCGGCGACTCCCACGCGGCGAGGGTGGCCAGCACCTGCGAGGCGAACGCCTCGTGGATCTCGTAGTAGTCGAAGTCCTGCAACGTCAGCCCGGCGCGGGCCAGCATCCGGGGCACCGCGTACGCGGGTGCCATCAGCAGGCCCTCGTCACCGTGCACGAAGTCGACGGCAGCCGTCTCGGACCAGCTGAACCAGGCCAGCACCGGCAGATTGTGCGCGTTCGCCCACTCCTCGCTGGCCAGCAGCACGGTCGACGCACCGTCGGTGAGCGGCGAGGAGTTGCCGGCGGTCATGGTGGCCTGCTCGGCGTCCGGGCCGCGGGTGCCGAAGACCGGCTTGAGCGCGCCGAGCTTCTCCACGCTCGTGTCGGGCCGGAGGTTCGCATCGCGGGTGAGCCCCAGGTACGGCGTCATCAGGTCGTCGAAGAAACCCCTGTCGTACGCGGCGGCGAGCCGCTGGTGCGAGCGCAGCGCCAACTCGTCCTGGGAGCGCCTGTCGATCTGCCAGTGCAGGGCGGTGCGGGCGGCGTGGTCCCCCATGGACAGGCCGGTACGCGGTTCGGCGTTGCGGGGGATGTCCGGCTTGAACGGCTGGAGCGGGCGCAGTTTCGCGGCGATCTTCAGCCGCTGGCCGACCGTGCGGGCCGAGTTGAGTTTGAGCAGCGTGCGCCGCATCTCCTCGTTGACGGCGAGGGGCGCGTCGGAGGTGGTGTCGGCACCGCCGGCGATGCCCACGTCGAGCTGGCCGAGGGCGATCTTGTTGGCGACGAGGATCGCGGCCTCCAGGCCGGTGCCGCAGGCCTGCTGGATGTCGTACGCCGGGGTGTGCGGGTCGAGCCGGGACCCGAGCACCACCTCGCGGGTGAGGTTGAAGTCGCGGGAGTGCTTGAGTACGGCACCGGCGACCACCTCGCCGACCCGCTGCCCGGCCAGCCCGTAGCGGGCGATCAGACCGTCCAGCGCCGCGCCGAGCAGGTCCGCGTTTGACGCGTCCACGTAGCGGGAGTTGGAACGGGCGAAGGGGATGCGGTTGCCCCCGATGACCGCGACCCTCCGGATGCTCTGCACGATCCGCCTCCTCGACAAGTGTTGCTCGAACCCTACTCGCCAGTAGGCTACGCCCATGACCGACAGGTACGCGAGCTTCGTCCAATCGGCCGCCGGCCGCACGCTGGTCAAGCGCCTCGGGCTGCCCGACCCGCCCCGACTGCGCCGGCACCACCCCGGCGACCCGCTGCTGCCCGGGCCGGCTCTGCTCGGTGTGGCCACCGGCGGCCTGCTCGCCGAGCCGGTCGCCAGGATCCTCACCGCCGCCGGGGTCGAGGTGCGCGACACCACCACCGCCGGAGCACCGGACCGCTTCGGAGCCCTGGTGTACGACGCCACCGGGATCATCGACTCCACCGATCTGCGCCAGCTCTACGACTTCTTCCACCCGCAGGCCCGGGCCGTGCTGCCCGGCGGTCGGGTGATCGTGCTGGGCACTCCACCTGAGGAGTGCCCGATGCCCCGCGAGGCGACCGCTCAGCGTGCCCTGGAGGGGCTGGTGCGCAGCATCGGCAAGGAGTTCGGCCGGGGCACCACGGCCCAACTCGTCTACGCGACCCGTGTCGAGGGCGGCGTCCTCACCAGCCTTGAGTCGACGCTCCGATTCCTCCTGTCCGGGCGGTCCGCGTACGTCTCGGGCCAGGTGATCCGGATCGGCTCAGGCGAGGCGACCGTCCCGGCCGACTGGGAACGCCCCCTGGACGGGCAGGTCGCGCTGGTCACCGGCGCCGCCCGGGGTATCGGCGCGGCGCTGGCCCGGGTGCTCGCCCGCGACGGCGCACAGGTGGTGGCGCTGGACATCCCGGCCGCCGGCGACGCGCTGGCCGCGGTGGCGAACGACATCGGCGGTACGGCCGTGCAGCTCGACCTGACCGCACCGGACGCACCGACCCGGCTCGCGGACCACCTGGCCAGCCGACACGGCCGGGTCGACGTGGTGGTGCACAACGCCGGCATCACCCGGGACAAGACACTCGGCCGGATGGACGCCGACCACTGGGACCAGGTCATTGACGTCAACCTCTCCAGTCAGGAACGGATCAACGACATGCTGCTGGGGCGGGGGCTCATCCCGACCGGCGGGCGCATCGTCGCGGTCTCCTCGATCGCCGGAATCGCCGGCAACCGGGGGCAGACCAACTACGCCACCAGCAAGGCCGGCGTGATCGGGCTGGTCGACTCGCTCGCCCCGGCCCTGCGTGGGCGGGGGATCAGCGTCAACGCGGTCGCCCCCGGCTTCATCGAGACCCGGCTGACCGCGCGCATCCCGCTTGTGGTGCGCGAGGCGGGCCGGCGGATGAACAGCCTGGCCCAGGGCGGGCTGCCGGAGGACGTGGCCGAGACGATCGGCTGGCTGGCCTGGCCGGCCAGCGGCGCGGTCAGCGGCAACGTCGTCCGAGTCTGCGGCCAGAGCCTGCTGGGGGCGTGATGGCCAGGAGGAGAGAGCCCGCGAGGGAACCGGAGGACCTGTCGGTCCACGAGCTGATCGAGGGCCCCACCGAGATCCTGTCGCGGGAGACGCTGGACGCGATCCGCCGGCCGGGAGCCGCCGGCGCCGACCTGCGCGTCGAGCAGACCCACGACCTGACCGCGTCGGCGGCCGAGGTGACAACCGACCTCGGCGGGGACGGTCGGGCCGGCACGGGCAGCCGGACCCGCGTCGAGCTGCCCCGGATGCCCGCGTCCGGCGCGCTGTACCGGCGGGCCGCGCTCGGCGCGCTGCCCGGGCTTGGTGGCGGGCGGCGCGGGAACGACCTCCCGGCGGTCGAGTACGCCGTGGCCGGGGTGCGGACCGACCGGGCACACCTGGCCGACTACGACCGGGTCTGCGGGTTCCGGCTCACCGACCGGCTGCCCGCGACGTACCCGCACGTGCTGGGCTTTCCGCTGGCTCTGCGGCTGATGACCGCACCCGGCTTCCCCATCGCGCTGACCGGTGTGGTGCACGTCGGCAACCGGATCACCACGCACCGCCCGATCACCGCCGACGAGGTCCTCGACTTCACGACGTACGCGCAGGACCTGCGTCCGCACGACCGGGGGCGGCAGGTCGACGTGGTGCTGGTCGGGTCGGTCGACGGGGAGGAAGTCTGGCGCGGCGTCTCGACGTACCTGGGTCGGGAACGCACACCGGGCGGGCGCGAGCGGGGCGAGCGTCCGGGCGCGCCCACGGCCACGGCCCGGTGGCGTGTCGAACCCCGCGTGGGCACCGAGTACGCGCGGGTCTCCGGGGACCACAATCCGATCCACACCTCCCGGCTCGGTGCGCGACTGTTCGGCTTCCGCCGGCCGATCGCGCACGGTATGTGGAGCAAGGCGCGCTGCCTCGCGGCGATGCAGACGCGACTGCCGGACGCCCACACCGTCGAGGTGGCCTTCAAGCTGCCCGTACCGCTGCCGAGCACGGTGAACTTCGCCGTCCTGCCGGACGACGGGTTCGCCCTGCACGACTCGCAGGGCCGGCCGCACCTGGTGGGTCTCGTGCGCTGACGCGCCCCTGCCGATCCGAGGGGGTTGGCAGGGGCGCACTTCTGCGTTAAGTTGTTCTCACAGCGAGATGTTCTCAAGGTGAGAGAGACGCGATGAACGAGCAGGATTTCCTGGCCGCGTACGACCCGCGGGCCTACCCGTCGGTCGCCGTGACCGTCGACGTGGTGGCGCTGACCATCCGCGACGACGCGCTGCACCTGCTGCTGATCCGACGCGGTGAGGCACCCTTCGCGGGGCACTGGGCGCTGCCCGGCGGCTTCGTCCGCCCCGACGAGGACCTGATTACCGGTGCCCGACGGGAGCTGGCCGAGGAGACCGGGCTCGGCGGCGAGGGGCTTCGGCGCGTACACCTGGAGCAGTTGGGCAGCTACGGCGCTCCCGACCGTGACCCGCGGATGCGCGTCGTCTCGATCGCTCACCTCGCGTTCGCCCCCGACCTGCCGGAACCGGCGGCCGGCACGGACGCCGACGAGGCGATCTGGCTGCCGGTGACCGCGCTGAGCAGCCGGCAGCTCGCCTTCGACCACGGCCGGGTCATCGACGACGCGCTGGAGCGTGCCCGCTCCAAGCTGGAGTACACGCCGCTCGCCACGCGCTTCCTCGCCGCCGAGTTCACGATCAGCGAGCTGCGGGCCGTCTACGAGACGGTCTGGGGTCACCCGCTGCACGCCGGCAACTTCCACCGCAAGGTGCTCTCCGTGCCGGGCTTCGTGGAGAGCACCGGCGCGAGCACCGAGCGCGGCGGCACCCGGGGTGGACCCCGCGCACGGCTCTACCGGGCCGGCGACGCCCGACTGCTGCACCCGGCGCTGCTGCGACCCGCCCGCGAGGAGACGGTGCGGTGAGGACCGCCGAGGCAATCGACCTGGTCACGGCCGCCCGCACCGACGCCGACCTGTTCGGCACCGACCAGCCGGGCCGCCGCTACCGCGAGCTGGTCGCGGCCCTGCACCCCGACCGGCTGCCGACAGACCCGGGGGTACGCGCCGAAGCCCTCGACGCGTTCGTCCACGTCACGACCCGGTGGCAGGCCCGGCGGACGACAGTTTTCGGCGACTACCGGCTCGGTGCGCCGGCTCACTCGGGCGACCTGGCCGATCTCTACGACGTGGGTGACGATCGGCTGCTCAAGCTCCCCCGGCAACCCACCGACAACGACCTGATGGCCCGCGAGGCGCACGCCCTGCACACCATCGCCGAGCGCGGCGACCCGCGCTACCTGCCGTACGTGCCCCGACTCGTCGACGAGTTCCGGCACCGCGACGCCGCGACCGGTGCGGAACGGCGGATCACCGTGCTGGCCACCGCGCCCGGCCTGCACGACCTCGACGAGGTTCGGCGCGCGTACCCCGACGGGTTGGACGCCCGGGACGCGGCCTGGATGTGGCGGCGGCTGCTGGTGGCACTCGGCCTGGCCCACCGGGCCGGCATCGTGCACGGCGCGGTCCTGCCGCGGCACGTGCTGATCGAGCCGGACGCCCACGGCGTGGTGCTCGTCGACTGGTGCTTCTCGACCCCGACGGGCCGCACGATCCCGGCGCTCGTGCCGGGCAACGAGGACTGGTATCCGGAGGAGGTGCCGCGCAGGCGGCCCTGCGGTCCGGGCACCGACATCGCGATGGCCAGCCGGTGCATGAGCTGGCTGATGGGCCCACGCGCACCCCGCGAGCTGGACACCTTCGCGCAGGGCTGCCAGCAGCGATCCCTGCACGCCCGACCCGACGACGCCTGGCGTCTGCTGCGCGAACTCGACCAGGTGCTGGACCGGCTCTACGGCCCACGCACCTTCCGACCCTTCACCCTCTAGAGGAGCTGTCATGGGCAGTGGAACCTGGTCCACCGACGTGTACGACGCCGCCGACCGTTACCGACGCAGGACCGGCCGCAGCGCGTTCTCCTACAGCGACAGCGGTGCGCGCACCGTGCACGCTTCGCTCGACCCGCGCGGCGCGACCCGGGAGAGCCGCGACTCCGCCGAGCACCCGCAGTCGACGCCCATCGCGGTGCTCTTCGACGTGACCGGCTCGATGCGTACGGTGCCGCGTGTCCTGCAGACCAAGCTGCCGCAGCTCCTCGGGCTGCTGCAACGGCAGGGCTACGCCAGCGACCCGCAGATCATGTTCGGCGCGATCGGCGACGCCACCTGCGACCGGGTGCCGTTGCAGGTGGGCCAGTTCGAGTCGGACAACCGGATGGACGACGACCTCGGCCGGATCGTCCTCGAAGGCGGCGGCGGCGGGCAGATGACCGAGTCGTACGAGCTGGCCATGTACTTCATGGCCCGGCACACCGCCACCGACAACTGGGACAAGCGCGGCCGACGCGGCTACCTGTTCATCATCGGCGACGAACTGGCGTACCCACGGGTCAATGCCCGGGAGGTGGCCGGCCTGATCGGCGACGACCTGGGTGAGGACGTACCCCTGCGGCAGGTCGTCGACGAGGTGACCCGGCGGTGGGACACGTACTACCTGCTCCCCGCCGGCAGCCACTACGCCGGCAACGCGAAGGTGTTGGACTTCTGGCGCGACCTGCTCGGGCAGAACGCCGTCGTGCTCGACGACCTGGACGCGGTCTGCGAGACCATCGCGCTCACCATCGGCCTCGGTGAGCAGGCGATCGACCTGGACGAGGGCCTGCGCCACCTGGACCACGCCGGCTCCGGCGCCACCGGGACCGTGTCGAAGGCGCTGGCCCGGCTCGGCCGGGGACGGCGGGCCGAGGTGTCGACGCTGCCGGCGTTCACCGACACGGCCAGCGGGGTGACCCGGCTGTGAACCACGTGGCGGTGGTCGACCTCGGCTACGGCGACGCGGGCAAGGGCACCGTCGTGGACTGGCTCTGCGCCACCCGGCCCGTGCACACGGTGGTCCGCTTCAACGGGGGCGCGCAGGCGGCACACAACGTCGTGCTGCGCGACGGGCGGCACCACACGTTCGCACAGTTCGGCGCGGGCACGTTCCATCCCGGTGTCGGGACGTACCTGTCCCGGCACGTGGTGGTGGACCCGCTCGCCCTGGCCGCCGAGGCCGACCATCTCGCCACGATCGGGGTGCCCGACGCGCTGGACCGACTGACCGTCGACTCCGAGGCGCTGCTCGCCACCCCGTACCACCGGGCCGCCAACCGGGCCCGGGAGATCGCCCGGGGCGCCGACCGGCACGGCTCCTGCGGGTTGGGGGTGGGCGAGACCGTCGCGTACGGGCTCGCCCACCCCGACGACGCGCCCCGGGTCGCCGACTGCCGACATCCAGCCCTGCTGCGCCGCCGGTTGAGCGTCCTGCGGGACCGACTGACCGCCGAACTCGGCCCGCTGGACGCGCCGCCCGTCGAGGACTGCCTACCCGCGTTCACCGGGTTCGCCGACCGGGTCGCCATCGTCGACCGAAGCTGGCTCGCAGCGGCGCTGCGCACCGGGACCTGCGTCTTCGAGGGCGCACAGGGGGTGTTGCTGGACGAGTGGCACGGCTTCCACCCGTACACCACCTGGAGCACCACCACGTTCGCCAACGTCGACAGCCTGCTCGCCGAGGCGGGCCTGACCGGCGAGGTGACCCGGATCGGTGTGCTGCGCGTGGTCACCACCCGGCACGGGCCCGGCCCACTGGTGACCGAGGACCCGGCTCTGCCCTTCGCCGACAGGCACAACCCGACGAACCCGTGGCAGGGCCGGTTCCGGTTCGGCCACTTCGACGCGGTCGCCCACCGGTACGCCCTCGCGGCGGCCGGCGGTGTCGACGGCCTGGCGCTGACCCACCTCGACCTCGCCGGCCCCGACCTGCGGATCTGCCGCCGCTACGACACCGGTGACCGGCTCACCCCCGGCCCACCCGGCGACCTGGACCGGCAGGCCGCGCTCACCGCCCGCCTCCTACGGTCCCGTCCGGTGTACGACGACCCGCCGGCCGACTGGGCCGAGGCGGTCGGCGCGGAGCTGGACACGCCTGTGGTGCTGACCTCGCACGGGCCCACCGCCGACGACAAGAGGGCGCACGGTCCGCTGCTCCACCCAGCGGCACTGTTCAGCGCGGGCTGAGGCGTCTTCCGGCGACTCGGCCACCGGGCCGGTCGTACCCGGCGAGCATGGGGGGATGGACGCCCTGCTCGACCTCCTCCGTGGGACGGTCACCTCACCGTGGGTGTACCTGTTGATCTTCGGGCTCACCGCAGTCGACGCGTTCTTCCCGGCGGTGCCCGGCGAGGCAGCCGTGATCACCGCCGGGGTGCTGTCCGCCAGTGGCGGTCACCCCAGCCTGACCCTCGTGATCGCCAGCGCCGGCGTCGGCGCGCTGGTCGGTGACCACATCTCGTACGCCATCGGGCGCGGCGGCGGCGCGAGCCGGCTGGCCCGGCTCCCCGACGGCAGCCGTCGGCGGGCCAGCTCCGAGTGGGCCCGGCGCGCGGTGGACCGCCGGGGCGGGATGATCCTGACCACCAGCCGGTACGTGCCGGGAGGCCGGACCGCCGTCACCCTCACCATGGGCGCGGTGGGCTATCCCCGCCGCGCGTTCCTGCTGTACGACAGCATCGGGGCGTTCACCTGGGCGGTGTACTGCGGGCTGCTCGGCTACTTCGGCGGCCTGGCCTTCGAGCGGGACCCCGTGAAGGGCGTGCTGGTCGGTGTGGGCGTCTCACTGGTCATCACCTTCGGCCTGGAAGGGCTCCGCTGGCTGCGCCGCCACGCGCACCGACGGGCCGCCTCCGGCCGCTGATCGCCGTACGGCCCGGGTCACGTCACAGCAGGTCGGCGTCGTGCACCAGGATCGCCAACTGCACCCGGTTGCCCACGTGCAGTTTCGCGAACGCCCGGCTGACATGTGCCTTCACGGTGGCCTCGCTCATCGTCAGCCGCCGGGCGATCTCCGCGTTGCCGTGCCCGCGCGCCACCTCCCGCACGATCTCCAACTCCCGTCCGGTGAGCGGTTCGAGCCGCTGGCGAGCCGCGTCCCGTCGGGCCGGACCACGATCGGCGAACGAGCTGATCAGCCGCCGGGTCACCGTCGGGGCGAGCATCGCGTGCCCGGCTGCCACCGTCCGGACGGCCGCGGCCAGCTCGCGGGGCGGGGTGTCCTTGAGCAGGAAGCCGACAGCACCGGCCCGCAGCGCGCGGTGCACGTACTCGTCCAGGTCGAAGGTGGTCAACATGATCACCTTCGGGCCGGCGGCAACCAGGCCCGGCGCGACCGTCAGCCCGTCGACGCCCGGCATCCGTACGTCGAGCAGCACCACGTCCGGGCGTAACCGGTGGGCCTGCTCCAGCGCGCCGGTGCCGTCCGCGGCCTCGCCGACCACTGTGATGTCCTCGGCCGCCTCCAGGATCAGCCGCAGCCCGGCACGGATGAGCTGCTCGTCGTCGACCACCAGCACCCGTATCACGCCACACCCGCCAGCGGGATCAGGGCCCGGACGAGGTAACCACCGTCCACGGGCGTCGCCTCCAGCCGGCCGCCGAGCAGCTCCACCCGCTCGCGGAGCCCGAGCAGCCCCTGCCCCGCGCCGGGCAACGCCGACCCACCCGTCGACGGACCGTTGCGCACCACCACCTCCAGCCCGTCGGGGAGGTAGCGCAGGCGGACGACCGTCTCCGCGTCGGCCGCGTGCTTGCGTACGTTCGTCAACGCCTCGCGGACCACCCGGTACGCGGTGCGCCCCAACGTCGCCGGTAGCGCGGTCGGCACGCCCTCGTCCTGCCGGGACACGCGCAGACCTGCGGTACGCGATTCCCCGATCAACTCGTCCAGCGCGTCGAGCCCCCGCTCCGGCACCACGGCCGCCTCGGCCTGACGGAGCACACCCAGCACCTCACGCAGGTCGGTGAGCGCCTGCCGGCCGGTCGTGCGGATCAACGCGGCGGCCTCGGCGGTCGCCGGGTTCGCGGCGGTCACCTCCAGGGCACCGGCGTGCACCACCATCAACGAGACCCGATGCGCCACCACGTCGTGCATCTCCCGGGCGATCCTGGTCCGCTCCTCGGCACGTACCCGGTCGGCGTGCGCCTCCCGCTCGCGTTCCAGCCGTTCGGCCCGGTCCCGCAGAGCGGCGAGCGTGTCCCGGCGTGCCCGCACCCAGAGGCCGAGGACCAACGGGAGTCCGACCAGACAGGCGGCGAGCAGCAGCACGTTGCCGGTGGTGGCGGTGGTGATCCGGCGTACGCCGCCGACCTGCACCCCGACCAGGACCCCACCGGCGAGCACCACGGCGGCACCGGCGAGGTAGCCGGCGAGTCGTCCGCCCCGCAGCCGCAGACCCGCCTGGTACGAGGCGACCACCCCGGCCGCCGCGGCGGCGAGCACCAGCCAGCCCAGCGCCGCAGCCAGGAAAACGGGCCAGCGGCGGGTCCGGATCGTGCTGGCGGCCCAACCTGACGAGACCGCTACCACCAGCACGACCGGGCCCGGCAGTGGCGAGCGGACACCGATGTCACCGCTCGCGCTGGCCCAGACGGCGACAGCGACCACGACGGCGAGCAGCAGCACCCCGTACCGCTGGACGACCCGCCGTGGGGCGACGGTGCTGGAGGCCACGCAGCGAGCGTAGGGCTCCACGCGCGACGGTGGTCGCCTCGCACGGTCAGACCGGGGTGCGGTGGGGGAAGACCCCCATCCACCCTCCGGGCCGGTCACTACCTAAGTAGTGCCGCCCGGTTGACCACTGGCCGATGGCGGGAGCCGCCACGCGCACCAGCATCGGGACCATGGATCTGCTGGAGCTGCTGCACGACACGATGTCCTCGCCCTGGGTGTACCTGGCGCTCTTCGCGATCGCGGCGCTCGACGGCTTCTTTCCCGTGGTGCCGAGCGAAACGGCGGTGATCACGGCCGGGGTGTTCGCCGCCTCGGGAGCGCCGTACCTGCCTGCGGTCATCCTCGTGGCAGCCGCCGGGGCACTCGTCGGTGACCACGTCTCGTACGCCATCGGCCGAGGCGGCGGTGCGCGGCTGCTCGACCGGCTGCCACCCGACGGCCGACGCCGAACCGCCGTCGACTGGGCCCGTCGAGGGATCGCGACGCGCGGTGGCCTGATTCTCACCGTGGCCCGGTACGTGCCGGGCGGCCGGACCGCGGTCACCCTCACGATGGGTGCGGTGCATTTCCCCCGGCGACGGTTCCTGGCCTTCGACGCGATCGCCGCCGGCTCCTGGGGCCTCTACTCGGGGCTGGTCGGCTACGTCGGCGGGCTGGCGTTCGAGCAGGATCCCCTGCGCGGCCTCCTGCTCGGGCTGGGCCTCGCCCTGTCGGTGACGGTGGTCGTCGAGGTGGTTCGCTGGCTTCGCGGGCGCCGCGCGGCGGGGGCCGGCGGGCCGGGCACCGACGCCGTCCCCGCCGAGCCCGTCAGTCGACCGGCGGACGCCAGGTGACGCCGTGCAGGAGCTGGGCGGCGCCGAGCCAGGCCACGTTCATCATCCGGGTGGCCGTCTTCTCGGGGTCGGCCTCCGGGTGGTCCGCGAGCCAGTCGGCCAGCGACTCCGTCGCGCCGACCAGGGCGTACGCGACGACCTCCAGGTCGGTGGGCGCGATCTCGCGGCCCTCTTCACGCAGCGCGTGGTCGAGCATCCCGGCGACCACCTCGACCAGCCGGGCGCGCATGGTGGCCAGTTCACCCGCGAACGGCTGCTCGCCACGGGCCTGCCGGTAGAGCACCGCCCAGCCGTCGCGGTGCGCGCCGACGAAGCCGAAGAACGCTTTCAGCCCACGCCACAGCCGCTCGTCGGCCGGCAGATCGGGGGCGGCTGCGCCGGCGATGGCCTGCATCATCCGGGTGCCCTCCCGGTGCAGGCACGCGACGAACAGCTCCTCCTTGGTGCCGAGGTACGCGTACACCATCGGTTTGGAGATGCCGGCGTCCTCCGCGATCTCGTCCATGCTGGCGGCGTGGAAGCCGCGCCGGGAGAAGACCTTCACGGCCGCGTCGAGCATCTGCTGCTCGCGTACGGCGCGCGGCAGGCGCTTGAACGCGGGAGGCGTGGACACCTTGCGAGCATACCTACTCGTGCGTAGGGTTACGCACGAGTAGCCAAATCTTCCGGAAGGCGCGTCTCATGACTGACTTCGACCCGGCCAACTTCGCCAACGTCGGGCCCAAGGAGTTCGCCCAGCTGGTCAAGTCCACCCCGGACGACAAGATCGCCCAGGTGATGTCGGGTGACCTGCGCGGCAAGGTCCTCGGTGAGGTGTTCGGCCGGATGCCGTCGCTGTTCCGCGCGGACCGGGCCGGCTCCACCAACGCGGTCATCCACTGGATCATCACCGGCCGTCCGGACGGCGGCAGCGACACCTACGAGGTGGTCGTCGCCGACGGCAAGTGCGAGGTGAACGAGACCCCGCAGCACGACCCGAAGCTGAGCCTCACCATGGGTCCGGTCGAGTTCCTGAAGATCGTCTCCGGTGGCGCCAACCCGGTCATGATGTTCATGACCGGCAAGCTGAAGGCCAAGGGCGACCTGGGCCTCGCCGCCAACATCGCCAACCTGTTCGACATCCCCAAGGCCTGACATGGCCGAGTTCTCGCTCGACCTGAACGAGGAACAGCGGGATCTACGCGACTGGGTGCACGGCTTCGCCGCCGAGGTCGTGCGCCCGGCCGCCGCCGAGTGGGACGAGCGCGAGGACACCCCGTGGCCGGTGATCCAGGAGGCCGCCAAGGTCGGCCTCTACGGCTTCGAGTTCCTCGCCACCTGCTGGGCCGATCCGACCGGGCTGTCCCTGCCCATCGCCAGCGAGGAGCTCTTCTGGGGTGACGCCGGCATCGGCATGAGCATCTTCGGCACCTCGCTCGCCGTCGCCAGCATCTACGGCACCGGCACCCCGGACCAGATGGTCGAGTGGGTGCCGCAGTGCTTCGGCGACGTCGACTCGCCCGCCGTCGCCGCGTTCTGCAGCAGCGAACCCGAGGCCGGTTCCGACGTCAGCGCGATGCGCACCCGCGCCGTCTACGACGAGGCCGGCGACGAGTGGGTGCTCACCGGCCAGAAGGCGTACGCGACCAACGGCGGTATCGCCGGAGTGCACGTGGTCACCGCCTCCGTCGACCCCACGCTCGGCTCGCGCGGCCAGGCGGCGTTCGTCGTACCGCCGGGCACCCCCGGTCTGGCCGCGACCCGCAAGCTCCGCAAGCTCGGCCTGCGCGCGTCGCACACCGCCGACGTCTTCCTCGACGAGGTACGTGTGCCCGGCCGCTGCCTGCTCGGCGGCAAGGACGCCCTCGACGAGCGGCTGGCCCGCGCCCGCTCCGGGCAACGGGCCACCGGACAGGCCGCCATGCGTACCTTCGAGCTGTCCCGACCCACCGTCGGCGCACAGGCGCTCGGCGTGGCCCGGGCCGCCTACGAGTACGCCCTGGACTACGCCAAGGACCGGGTGCAGTTCGGCCGGCCGATCATCGAGAACCAGGCGGTCGCGTTCGCGCTTGCCGACATGCGAATGGAGATCGACGCGGCCCGGCTGCTGGTCTGGCGGGCTTCGTGGATGGGCCGCAACAACCGGCCGTTCACCGCCGGCGAGGGCTCGATGTCCAAGCTCAAGGCCGGCGAGGTCGCGGTGTCCGTCACCGAGAAGGCCGTGCAACTGCTCGGCGGGGCAGGCTTCCTGCGCGACCACCCGGTGGAACGCTGGTACCGCGACGCCAAGATCTACACCATTTTCGAGGGTACGTCCGAGATCCAGCGCCTGGTGATCTCACGAGCGATCTCCGGCGTGCAGATCCGCTGACCCTCCGGCCGACGGTCGTCCGGGCCCGGGTGTCCCCGACCCGGCCCGGACCACCGCTTCTGCCTATCCGTGCCGCCTACGTCACCCCACGCCGACGTCGGCTGGGCCCTCCAAAGCGCCGGGTGCATGATCAAGGAAGACGCCCCGACGGATGGGGCTGTCCGCGTGCCACCCCGAGGAGGTCTGCGGCATGGACCTGCCGTTCGTCGTCACCACGCTGACCCGTCGCGGTCTGCTCACCCCGGGCCGTCCGGTCCGGATGGCCTCGCAGTTCAACGCGCTGCGTACCTGGGGATGGAGCCTCGCCGGCGAACTGCGCCAGGCTGCCGCCCGCGACCCCGGTCGAGCGGCGGTCATCGACGAGGACGGCGTCGAGCTGACCTACCAGGCTCTCCTCGACCGGGCCGAGCGGATGGCCCGGTCGATGCGGTCCGGCCTCGGCGTACAGCCCGGCGACAGGATCGGCGTGCTCTGCCGCAACCACCACGGACTGATCGAGACGATCGTCGCGGCGACCCTGCTCGGCGTCGACGCGGTCCTGGTCAACACGGGTCTCTCCGCCGCACAGTTGGCGACCGTCGCCGAGGAACAACGGCTACGGCTGCTGGTGCACGACGACGAGTTCGCCGAACGGGTCGTCGGTCTCCCCGCCGAGCTTCCCCGCCTCGACGAGCGCGCCCGCGAGGAGTTGGTCGCCGGGGCCCTGCCGGGCGAGCTGCACCCGCCGGAGCACGACGGGCGCATCATCGTGCTCACCTCGGGCACCACCGGCGCTCCCAAGGGCGCCCGCCGCCCCACACCCAGCGGTTTCGGGCCACTCGTGTCCATCATCGACCGCATCCCCCTGCACGCGAAGGACCGGGTGCTCATCGCCGCCCCGATCTTCCACACCTGGGGATTCGCGGCCCTGCAGGTGTGCTTCGCGCTGCGGGCCACCATCGTGCTGCACCGCCGCTTCGACCCGGCCGCCACGCTCACCGCCCTGGTGGCACAACGCTGCGACGCCCTCTTCGCCGTACCCGTGATGCTCCAGCGCCTGCTGGAAGTGCCCCCGCCGGACCCACGTCCGACACTCAAGGTCGTCGCGGTCAGCGGATCGGCCCTGCCCGGCGGGCTCGCCCCGAAGTTCATGGACGTGTACGGGGACGTCCTCTACAACCTGTACGGGTCCACCGAGGTCTCCTGGGCGTCCATCGCCGGCCCGGTAGACCTGCGCCAGGCGCCCACCACCGCCGGTCGCCCACCGCACGGCACCCGACTGGAACTGCTCGACACGGCCGGCCAGCCGGTGTCGCAAGGGCAGGTCGGGCGCATCTTCGTCGGCAACGAGATGCTCTTCGAGGGCTACACCTCCGGCGCCACCCGGGAGACCCGTGACGGGCTGCTCGACACCGGCGACCTCGGCCGGCTCAACTCCGACGGGCTGCTCTTCGTCGACGGCCGCGCCGACGACATGATCGTCTCCGGTGGCGAGAACGTGTTCCCATCCGAGGTGGAGGACCTGCTCGCCCAGCTACCGCAGGTACGCGAGGCCGCCGTGATCGGCGTACCCGACCCCGAGTACGGCCAGCGCCTGGCCGCGTTCCTCGCCCTGCACCCCGGCGAGACGCTCGACCCCGAGGCGGTCCGCGAGTACGTCCGGCACTACCTGGCCCGCTTCTCCGTACCCCGGGACGTGGTCTTCGTGAAGTACCTGCCCCGCAACGCCACCGGCAAGGTGCTCGCGCGCGAATTGCGCCGCTACTACGGCTGAGTCGGCCAGGAGTCGTGACCCGACCCGGGCGGCCCGGCGACCGGCCTCACCGACGGGGGCCCAGACCCGCCTCCTGCGCCAGCAACGCCGCCTGGGTCCGGTTGGCGCAACCGAGCTTGACCAGAAGCCGGGAGACGTAGCCCTTGACGGTGGCCTCGGACAGGTGCAGGCGGCGGGCGATCTGCTGGTTCGACCGGCCGGCCCCGAGGCTCTCCAGCACCTCCACCTCCCGCTCGGTGAGCGACAGAAGCAGGTCACGGGCACGCTGGCTCGGCACCGCCTGCGCGACGAGACGATCAGCCGCCACCGCGGAAAGCACCGTGTGCCCTGCGGCCGCCACCCGCACCAGGGCGAGCAGGTCGTCGGGCGACGTCGACTTGAGCAGGAAACCGGCCGCCCCGGCCCGGAGCGCGCCGGTCACGTAGTCGTCCAGGTCGAACGTGGTGAGAGCCAGGACCCGTGGCGGCGACGGCAGGGTCATGATCCGCTCGGTGGCCCTGATCCCGTCGACGCCCGGCATCCGCAGGTCCATCAGCACCACGTCGGGCCGTAGTCGCACCGCAGCCTCCACAGCGTCCGCCCCGTCGTACGCCTCGCCGACGACCGTCAGGTCCGGCGCGGACCCGAGGATCGTGCGCAGGTGGGCACAGACCATCCGCTCGTCGTCCACGACGAGCACCCGGATCACGACCGCACCGGCAGCATCGCGTGGACGGCGAAGCCACCCGGCGTCGTCGGTCCGGCCGCGAACGTCCCGCCAAGCACCTCGACGCGGTGCCGCAACCCGGCCAGGCCGGTGCCACCACCGGCGGCAGCCAGGGCAGCGTCGGGTGAGCGACCCGCCGGGGTGTTCGACACCGTGACGAGCACCTTCTGCGTGCCGTACTCGATCGACACGGTGGCGGCGGCACCCGGCGCGTGCTTGTGCACGTTCGTCAGCGACTCCTGGATCAGCCGGAACAGCGTCCTCCGCACCGTCGAAGCGAGCCCCTGCGGGTCGCCCACTTCGGAGAGCCGCACCGGTAGACCGACCGCACGGGAATCATCGACCAACCGGACCAGCTCGGGTGTGTCGTCCGGGACCGGATCAACCCGTGGGTGTCCGTCCTCGCCCCGCAGCACCCCCACCAGGTCGCGCAGCTCCGTCAACGCCTGGCAGCCGTTCGCCCGCAGTTCCTCGGCCGCCGCCCGGGCCGTCGGATCGGTGGTGGTGACCCGAAGCGCGCCCGCCTGCAACACCATGAGGTTGATCCGGTGGGTGACCACGTCGTGCATCTCGGCGGCGAGCCGCACGCGTTCCTCGACGCGCGCCTGATCGGCCAGGAGCAAGCGCTCCCGCTCGGCCCGCTCCGCCCGGTCGGTCAACTCCGCCAGCAGGCTCCGCCGGGCCCGGACGTACATCCCCAGGACCGCCGTGGCGAGGATGACAGTCGGCGCTGTGAACGGATCGGCGATCGACCAG
The DNA here is from genome assembly GCF_040608555.1 of Micromonospora sp. NPDC005172. NCBI lineage: Bacteria > Bacillati > Actinomycetota > Actinomycetes > Micromonosporales > Micromonosporaceae > Micromonospora > Micromonospora sp. NPDC005172. The sequence continues at coordinate 227,985 of NZ_JBEXIL010000002.1, read as the reverse complement.
GCGCTCGCCCCCACCAGGAACGCCACCGTCAGCAGCCCGATCACCGTCCACTGTCGCCACCGCCGACCCCGTCCGTACGCCGTCACCGCATACGGAACGAGGACGGCGGCCCAGGCCGGCGCGAAGAGACTGATCCCGGCGATGGTCAGCGCTGCGGTGTACGGGCGTTGCCGACGAACCAGCAGCATCACCGCGGCGGCCACCTGCGCGGCCACGTAGGCCCAGGTAGGTGCGGGGACCAGCTTGGTGTCGACGTCCGGATCCGCCAGTTCCAGCCCACCGCCGGCCGCCGTCGCCACGAGCGCGAGCAGCACGTCCACGGTGACCCGGAACACCCGGCCTCGGCCCATGGCAGCAGGGTAACCGGGTGCCCGGAAAACAGCCTGCCACGCGTGCGGGAAGCCGACGAAACCACGACCGGCATACGACGAAAGGAGGTGGCGGTCACGACTTTCTCCGCTGACGACACTCGGCGACCCCACGGTGGGATCGACCCATGACCGAATCGGTACGGACGACTGACCGACCACCGGCACCGACCGACGTCTCCACCGTCGGGCCGCGTATCGGCGCGCTGGACGCGCTGCGCGGCTTCGCGCTCTGCGGCATCCTGATCATCAACATCTACCAGCAGGTCGTCTTCCGCGGCGAGGCGGCCGGCACCTCGACGCGGCTGCCGGAGGCGGTGCAACTGCTCTTCTACGAGCGGTTCTACCCGATCTTCTCGATCCTGTTCGGTGTCGGCTTCGGCATCTTCCTCCGACGCGCCGCGACCCGGACCAGCCGGCCCCGGGTGGTGCTGGCCCGCCGACTGGTCGTCCTCCTGCTGATCGGTGTCGCGCACTTCGTCGTCCACCCCGGGGAGGCGCTGACCGCGTACGCGTTGGCCGGCCTTCTCGTGCTGCTGCCGCTGAGTTACCTCGGCGGGCGCACGGCCCTCGTCGTCGCGGTACTGCTGCTGCTCGCCGGCGCGCAACTCGTCGTCGGTTACGGGCCCATCCCGGGCCTGCTCGCCCTCGGCTACGCGCTGGCGGCGCTGGGCGTGCCGGCCGCCCTTGAGCGTCGCACCGGACGGGTGGCGATCGCATTCGTCGTCTTCGCCGCGCTCGCGGTGACCTGGATCGTGCTGACCATCCGCGACGTGGACCTGCCAACCGTCAACGTCCTCGGCGGACCAGGCGGCGGCGTGAGCCTGCTACCCCCGCTCGCCGGCATCGCCACCGGCCTCGCGTACTGCTGCGGTCTGCTACTGCTGCTACACACGCCGGCCGGGCCGGCGCTCTCCGCGGTGTTGTCGCCAATGGGCCGGATGGCCCTGACGAACTACCTGAGCGCCACCGCACTGTTCCTGCTCGCCGGTCCACCGCTGGGCATCGACAGCACCCGCGACCTGCCCCGCATCGTGGGACTCACCGTCGCCATCATCATCGTCCAGGCGGTGTGGAGCGTGCTCTGGCTGCGAACGTTCCGCTACGGCCCGGTCGAGTGGGCGTGGCGCTGCCTGACGTGGTGGCGACGCGCGCCGATCCGACGTCGAGGCGCGGAGTCGACGACCCCGGCCTGACCCACGCCGACCGACGGCTTCAGGCGGGAATCGTGATCCGGTCGTCGATCGCGGCGGCGGCGATGTCGGTGCGGTGCTGCGAGCCCGCCAGCTCCACCCCGTCCACCAGCGCGTACGCCGCGTCTCGAGCGGACGCCAGATCGGGGCCGGTGGCCGTACCGCAGAGAACCCGGCCGCCGGCGGACAGCAACGCGCCGTCGCCGGCCCGGCGGACGGTGCCCGCGTGGATGATGCCCGGCCGGTCCGCACCGGTGATCACATCGCCGGTACGCGGCGCGGCGGGATAGCCCTGCGCGGCGAGCACCACGGTGACCGCGGCACCGTCCCGCCAGCGCAGCGGCGGGTGCTCGGCGAGCGTGCCGGTGGCCGCCGCGTGCAACAACCCACCCAGCGGCGTCTCCAGCAGCGCGAGCACCACCTGGGTCTCCGGGTCACCGAAGCGCGCATTGAACTCGATCACCCGGGGGCCGGCGGCGGTCATCGCGAGGCCGACATAGAGCAGACCCGCGAACGGCGTGCCCCGGCGGCGCAACTCGGCCAGCGTCGGGTGGACCACGTCGCGCATGACATCGTCGACGAGACCCGGCGGCGCCCAGGGCAGCGGCGCGTACGCTCCCATGCCACCCGTGTTCGGGCCGGTGTCGCCGTCGCCGATCCGCTTGAAGTCCTGCGCGGGCAGCAGCGGCAGAGCGGCCTCACCGTCGGTGACCACGAACAGGCTGACCTCCGGCCCGTCGAGGAACTCCTCGACCACGACCCGGCCACACTCGGCGGCGTGCGCCAGCGCGGCGGACCGGTCGTCGGTCACCACCACGCCCTTGCCGGCGGCGAGACCGTCGTCCTTCACCACGTACGGCGCGCCGAACTCGTCGAGCGCCCGCGCGGTGCTCTCCTCGTCCGTGCAGACGTACGCCCGGGCGGTCGGCACACCGGCGGCGGTCATCACGTCCTTGGCGAACGCCTTCGAACCCTCCAACTGGGCGGCCTCGGCAGACGGCCCGAACACGGCGATGCCCTTGGCGCGTACGGCGTCGGCGACACCGGCGACCAGCGGCGCCTCCGGACCGATAACCACCAGGTCAGCAGCGATCTCCACCGCCAACGCCGCCACGGCGGCCGGATCGGTCGCGGTGACGGACCGCAGCTCGGCCACCTCGGCGATCCCCGGATTACCGGGAGCGGCGATCAACGCGTCGACAGCCGGATCACGCACCAGCCCGAGGGCGAGCGCATGCTCACGCCCCCCACCACCCACCAAGAGAACCCGCACAACCCGCCACCCTACCGCCCCCCACCCCAACCCCATCCCCCCGCCGCCGCCCGCCCGGCCCGCCGCCCGCCGCCCCCGCCCGGCCCGGCCCTCGCCGGTGATCATGAAGTTATTGCCCATTACCTCGGCGTGTCGGGGCAATAACTTCATGATCAGCGGTGTCGGGCTGCGGCCATCGCCTGTCGGACGCTCCACGGGATGTAGTCCGGGCGCAGGGTGTCCTGCCAGGTGAAACGGAGCAAGGTCCAGCCTGCGTTCACCAGGCGGTTCTGACGGTGCCGGTCGGCGAACACGGCATCTGGCAGGCCATGCGGGTCACGACCGTCGGCCTCGGCGATGAGTTGGTAACCACGCCATCCGAGGTCGCCGATGCCCAACAGGTAGCCGTCGTCGTCCCGTACCTCGAGTTGCAGCGCATCGGGCGGCACCCTGCCATCGACACATCGGAGCCGGGCGCGCGTCTCAAGTGGTGACTGAGCCCGCCCGTCCACCTCAGCGAGGAAGGCACGCGCCGCGATCGCACCCCTCCGCCCACGGATCAGGCGCGGCAGGGCGAGCAAGTCTTCGGCTGTCACCAGCCGACGGTTCAATGCCGAATCCAGCACACTCACCGCTGAGAAGCGATCGACCCGAAGACTCACGTCAGCAAGAGTCCTGAGCGGTTCGGTCGCGATAAGTCCGTCCACCCGAACAAGTTGCTCGGACGGGATGACCAACTGGTGGACCACCACCTCGGGATGGGCGATTCGAGCCGGCCTGGCAGTCGGCCCAGGCACCGACAGGTGAATCGACTCGGTGGCCCGCAAACCAGCCAGCCCGTGCAGTTCAGCGGCTGTCGCGAGCACGGCCGCCGCCGACGGCCCAAACGATTCCAGCGCTGCCCTGATCCGCGCACGGCGCGGCACCCCGCCATACAGGTCGGCGTCCACGAGATAGCTGCCACGCGTTACGACCCGCCAGTGGCCGGCACGGCAGAGCCGCTGCACCTCGTGGGTGGTGAAGCCGGCGGCACGCGCCTGCCGGAGCGTCACAATCCCGTCGCGCGAGCGAGCGAGGCGCCGCACGGCAGCCAGGGCATCCATCCGGCCACCCTGGCCGACCAGAGAACCGCCCGGAACCCCCTGTGGACAACCGACGACACCCCTGTGGATAAGTCGACTGGCCAAGTGGGTTGATCATGAAGTTATTGCCACGACACGCCGACGCGGCGGGCAATAACTTCATGATCAACGAGGTCCGGGGCGGCCGGCCGGCGGGGCCGGGCGGGGCGGGGTGGGGGTTAGGGGAGGAGGGGGTGTTGGACTACGTTTTCTTCTCGGCCTGGGCCTACGCCGATGACGCTCACCCTCGTGTTGCAGAGTTCCTCTACGCGGGCGATGTAGCGGCGGGCGTTCTCCGGCAGGTCCTCGGGGGTGCGGGCCTTGGTGATGTCCTCCCACCACCCGTCCAGCTCCTCGTAGACCGGCGTGGCGTGGTGGAAGTCCGTCTGGCTCATCGGCATGTCGTCGACCCGCTTGCCGTTGATCTCGTAGCCGACGCAGATCGGCACCTTCGGCAGCCCGGTGAGCACGTCAAGCTTGGTGATGACCAGGTCGGTGACGCCGTTGAGGCGGCAGGCGTACCGGGCCACGACCGCGTCGAACCACCCGCAGCGGCGCTCCCGGCCGGTGGTCGTGCCGTACTCGGCGCCGATCTTGCGCAGGTGCGCGCCGTTGGCGTCGAACAGCTCGGTGGGGAACGGCCCGGCACCCACCCGGGTGGTGTACGCCTTGCTCACCGCGATCACCTGGTTGATCGCGGTCGGCGGGATGCCGGCGCCCACGCAGGCACCACCGGCGGTCGGGTTGGACGAGGTCACGAAGGGGTACGTGCCGTGGTCCATGTCGAGCATGGTGGCCTGCGCGCCCTCCAGCAGCACCGTCTCGCCCTGGTCCAGCGCGTCCCAGAGCATCGCCCGGGTCTCCGCGATGTACGGCTTGAGCCGCTCCGCGTACTCCAGGTACTCCTCGACGGTCGCCTCGAGGTCGATCGCCTTGCGGTTGTAGACCTTGAACAGGATCTGGTTCTTCTCGCGCAGCGCGAGTTCCAGCTTCTTGCGCAGGATGCCCGGGTCGAGCAGGTCCTGGAGTCGGATGCCGATCCGGGCGACCTTGTCGCCGTACGCGGGGCCGATGCCCCGGCCGGTGGTGCCGATCCGGGACGAACCGAGGTAGCGCTCGATCACCCGGTCCAACGCCCGGTGGTGCGGCATGATGAGGTGCGCGTCACCGGAGATCCGCAGCCGGGACACGTCGACGCCGCGCGCCGCCAGGCCGTCGATCTCGGCGAGCAGCACCTTCGGATCGACCACCACACCGTTGCCGATGACGATCATCGCGTTCGGCGAGAGCGCTCCGGACGGCATCAGGTGCAGTGCGTACTTCTGGCCGTCCGGGGTGATCACCGTGTGGCCGGCGTTGTTGCCGCCGGAGTAGCGCACGACGTAGTCGACCCGCTCACCCAGCAGGTCGGTAACCTTGCCCTTGCCCTCGTCGCCCCACTGAGCGCCGATGAGCACGATCGCTGGCATCTTTTCCGCCTCCAGAAGGCTCGGGTGCCAGGTGGCGACCGGTTGGCGAGCCCGGGGTGTCAGGTTAACAAGTAGTGACGGCGCGACCGGCAGGGGTCGCGTCGAGAGGCAGGAGGCTCCTTCGGTGTACGACGTGGTGCTGCTCACCCTCGCGTCGGAGCGGGACGCTTCCGGCGGTTGCGGCAGCGGCGGGGCCTGCTGCGGCGGCGCGACCGCATCCGACACCGGCGCCGACGTGGCCGGCACGGCGACAAGCGTCGACGCGGCGACCGGCACCGACACCGGCGGCACGCCGGGCGACGCCGACAGTTGTGCCAACGATCGGCCCCGGGTGCCGGTGCTGGCCTGCGCCGATGCGCTGACCGCCCGGGGCGCGCGCGTGCAGACGGTCACCGCCCGCTCGGACGCGGAGATCGACGCCGTGCTCGCTCAGCTCGACGGACCACCCCGTCCGGACGGCCTCACCTGGCCGGACACGGACGGCAAGACCCGGCTGGTCGTCGCCACGGCCAGCGACGGTCAGTTGCGCGCCGTGCTGCGCCGGCTGGTCCGCCGGTACGCGCCAGCGCCGAGTCGCCGCCCGGCGGACCTCCGTGACGACCGCACCCTGCCCGACCTGCCCCCGGTCGCCGTACTCCCTCTCGACCCGGCGCGCGGCGGCACGCAGCGGGACCTGGCCGCGCAGCTCGGGTTGCCCCGTGATCCGGCTGCCGTGGCCGCCGCGGTGCTGGACGGCACGCCCCGGCGGCTGGACCTGCTGCGTAACGACGGCGGCTCGGTGACCCTGGACGGCGCACTGCTCGGGGCCGCCGACGAGGCGGGCCGCCCGCTGTACTGGCGGGCCCGGGTGGAGGTCGACGACACCATCCTCACCGACGGTGACGAACCGCTGCTGGCCTGCGCGGTCGGCAACGCCGGCGGGTACGCGTCGCTCGACGACGTGACGTTGCTGGCCGCGCCGGACCCGACGGACGGTCAGGTCGAGGTCGCGGTGGCCGTGCCGGTGGTCGTCCGCTCGGCCCTGGGTCGCAAGCGGGTACGCCTCGAAGTGCGGCGGGCCCGTGGACGGGCGGTGTCGGTGCTGCCCCGTGAGGGAAAGGTGCCTTACCTCGACGATGGTGTCGAGGGTGAGCTGACCCGCAAGCGCTCGTGGTGGGTCGAGCCGGGTGCCTGGGCGGTCTGGGTGGTCTGACCCCGGTTGCGCCGACCGTCACTGGTCGGCCGGTGGGCCTATCCTCGCAGGAGGACTGGGGAGGAACCGTAATGGACAAGAACGCCGACCGGGCGCAGGTGCCCGGCCAGCAGCCGGTGCCGGAGCGGGACATCGAACCACTCTGGCCACCCGATCCGACCGAGCAGGGCGCGGGTGAGGTGGTGCCGCCGTGGGCGGCGGTCGCCAAACAGCGGAGCAACCCGTCGCCGTCCGCGCCATCGGCCATCTCGCCGCCGGTCACCGCACCGCCGATCGCCGCGCCGCCGGTCGGGCGTCCAGCGGTCCCCGGGCAGCCGGGCGCTGCGGCCCTGCCCCCGCCGTCTCCGTCGGATTACCCGTCGCTGACCGGGGCGGTGCCGCCACCGAGCGGCTGGGGAGCCAACGGCCCAGGCGGGCCGGGCGCGCCGGGCACGGGCTGGGCACCGGCGCAGCCGAGCTGGCCGCCGGCCGACCCGCCGGCCACTCCACCCGCTTCGACGGCGTCGCCCACCGCCCCCGCTCCGTCGACGGCACCGCTTCCGCCTGCCGTTGGCGGACTCGTCGGTCCCGGCAACGACTCGTCGCCGTCGACCACCGGTACGCCAACCACCGACAGCGCCACGCCGAACCCCGCCCCCGCGGCCTCGGCGAGCACCTCCGCGTCGTCGGGTGGTGCGGGCGGAGCAGCAGGCACCGGGGCCACAGGTGCCGCGCCCGGACCAGCCGGAGCCGCGACCGGGGCGGTGCCTGCGGACGAGCCCGGCCCGGGCGCGGTCCCCGGGCCGTCGGCCGTGTCGGGCGGCGTCGACCTGGACCTGCCCTTCTCCCTGGACCACCCGCCGGCAGCAGTCGCAGCCGCCGACCGAGCGGCCACCCCAGACCCAGGCACGGCAACCCCAGGCACGGCAGGCCCGGCCCCCGCAGGTTCAGGCACCGCAGGCCCAGGCCCAGGAACGGCGAACCCGACCGCCGCCGGGCCGGGAGCGGAACCGGCGTCTCCGAGTGGCGGGGAGAGCGTGCCTGCCGTCGGGGCTGCGCGGCCGGCGGCCGAATCGCCCTGGGCGTATCCACCGCAGCGGCCGGCCAGCCCGCACCCGTCGGCAGAGGACCGGGCCAGCATCCCGCCGCCGCCGATTCCCGCCCCGCCTGTTCCGCCACCGCCGACGCCCGCCGTCGACAATGGTGGTGCGGTGGGGCAGACGTACGCCGGGCAGGCCTACACCGGGCAGACGTACTCGACGGCGATCCCTGGTCAGGCCGGCCCGGCACCGGTCGACCCGCCGCAGCAGGACGCGGTGCCGGCCCCGCCGCCCGGGCCGTTCCCACCGTCGCCGGGCTGGTATCCGCCACCGTGGCAGCAGGGCACGGCCGCGGTGTCGCCGGCCCCGCCGCAGCAGTACCAGGAGACCGACCCGGTGGCGCGCGTGCCGGCCACGGGCTACCCGGACGCCACGTGGACGCCGGAGACCACTGCCGCACCGACCGCCGAGGACTTCGCCCGCCGCCGGCAGGTACGGCCCGCCGACCCGGTGGCCACCATGGGCGTACGCGCGGTGGTCAACAAGATGGGTCTGCTCCGGCTCTCGCCGGGACGGCACGAGCAGGAGCTCAAGCGGGACATCGAGATGGTGCGCCGCAACTTCGGTGGGCTGCGGCAGGTGACAGTCGTCAACCCGAAGGGCGGTGCCGGTAAGACGGTGGCCATCCTGCTGCTCGCGATGACGTTCGGGCAGAAGCGCGGCGGCTACGTGCTGGCGTGGGACAACAACGAGACCCAGGGCACCCTCGGGATGCGCGCCCAGCAGGACTTCCACTCCCGCACGGTGCGGGACATGCTGCGTGACCTCGGGCAGTTCCAGGGCGCGCACGGGCGGGTCGGCGACCTGTCGCAGTACGTTCGCTCGCAGGGCGAGGGCATGTTCGACGTGCTCGCCTCGGACGAGTCGGCCACCGGTGGCGAGATGCTGACCGCTGCCGCGTTCGCCGAGATCCGCGAGGTGGTCAGCCGGTTCTACAAGTTGATTTTCGTGGACACCGGGAACAACGTCCGGGCGCAGAACTGGCAGGCGTCGATGGATGCCACCGACCAACTCGTGGTCACCATGTCCGCGCGTAACGACTCCGCGGAGACCGCTGCCCGGATGCTCGACCACCTGGAGCAGAGCGGCCGGCAGCGGCTGGTCCGGCAGGCGGTCACCGTGGTGTCGATGCCGCCGTCCCGCAAGGAGATCGACCTGCCGGCCATCCAGGAGCACTTCGCGGCCCGGACCAGGGCGGTGCTGCTGGCGCCGTACGAGCGGCTCATCGACAGCGGCGAGCCGATCCGGTACGGCGGCCTGTCCTCGGCCACCCGGGACGCCTGGCTGAAGATCGCCGCAGCGGTCGCCGAAGGGCTCTGACCAGCCGACGGCCGGCCCGGTGTCGGGCCGGCCGTCGAAGCGGGTCAGTTGCTGGCGAGCGCGTCCGCCGCTGCCGGGTCGCAGTCGCGCAGGAACTGGGCGCAGCGGGCCGCCTCGTCGGCCTCGCCGATCTCGTCGGCGGCCCGGGAGAGCACGTACAGGCAGCGCAGGAAGCCCCGGTTGGGCTCGTTCGACCACGGCACGGGCCCGTGGCCCTTCCAGCCGTTGCGGCGGAGCTGGTCCAGGCCACGGTGGTAGCCGGTGCGCGCGTACGCGTACGCCGTCACCACCGCGCCGGCCGCGAACGCCCGGGCCGCGAGCGCGCCCCAGGCCGCGCTGTAGGTCGGGAAGCGGGCCGCGACCTCGGCGTACGCCTCGTCGGTGCCGGCCTCCTGGGCGGCGGCCAGAGCGGCGTCGGCCTCGTCGTTCGCGGGCAGGAGGGTGGCCGGTGGCTCCGGCAAAAGGTTCTGCATCGCCCCATTCAACCCGCTGGACAGGGCGACACGCGAGCGGGTCGGCCGACGCGTTCCGCTGAACGGCTGAGGAGTTCATCACGCCTGCGGCCTATGCCGCCGCCAGGTGTTTTCCACTACAACTAATGGTCCGGAGCCTCCCCAGGAACCGGTTACGCAGGAGCCCGGTGGCCACGACCGCCGGGCTCCTGTCGCGTCCTGGACCGCCCGGGGTTTGGCCGACCCCGCCGAAGGGGCAGGATGGCCGGGTGCCGACCCCACCACCCACGGACGTCATCGAACCCCAGCTGCACGCAAACGAGATCCAGACCCGGGACGAGTTCGACCGGCAGTTGACGACCGGTCGCCTGACCGGGCTGACCGTGCAGGGGCTGCGCCTCGACCTCGCTCCGGTGCCCGACCTGACCGGTATCGAGGTCACCGGCACCCTCTTCGTCGGCTGCCGGTTCGCCTCCCGGGACGTCGGCGCCGACCTGGTCCGGCGCGGCGCGAACGTGGTGCCGCCGTTCTCCGGGCTGCCGTACCCGACCCAGCCGGCGCACCTCTACACCCCGGACGACCTCGCCGCCGGGTTCGTCGAGGGCGGGTTCGCCGGGATGTACGACACCCGGGTGTACGAGCACTACCGGGCGCACGGCGGCGCGCTGCCGGACGTGAAGGAGGCGCTCGGCCAGCGGCTGCACGACCATGGCGTGGACAACGCGCTGGGCGATGCCACCCGGGCCTGGCTGGCGGCGCACGGGTCGCAGTCGGTGGTGGGCATCATGGGCGGGCACGCGGTGCGGCGCGGCAGTCCCGCGTACCGGATGGCGGCAGTGCTGGGTCGGGAGCTGGCGCGGGCCGACCGGCTGGTGGTCACCGGCGGTGGTCCGGGGGTGATGGAGGCCGCGAACCTCGGCGCGTACCTGGCGGACCGCCCGGCGGCGGACCTGACGGCGGCGATCGACCTGCTGGCCACCGCGCCCGACTTCACCGACCACCACCGGTACACGGGGGTCGCGTTGACGGTCCGACAGCGGTACGCGGGCGTGCCCCGCCAGCGGGGCGACGATCTCGGCTGGGCGCGCAGCGGCGGACTGGCCATCCCGACCTGGTTGTACGGGCACGAGCCGGCGAACCTGTTCGCGGGACGGATCGCGAAGTACTTCTCGAACGCGATCCGGGAGGACACCATCCTGCGCCTCGCCCGGGGCGGCATCGTGTTCGCGCCGGGGCGGGCGGGCACGGTGCAGGAGGTGTTCCAGGCGGCCACCAAGACCTACTACGGCACCGACGGGGCCAGCGGCGCGTACATCTTCCTGGACCGTGACTACTGGACGCGGGAGCTTCCGGTGGAGGCGCTGTTGCGCCCGCTGCTGGCCGCCTCGCCGTTCGGTGACCTGTCGTCGACGATCCACCTCACCGACGACGTCCGCGAGGCCGTCCACCTGTTGACGACCTGAACGACGACGGCCGGCCCCCGCGGGAGGCCGGCCGTCGCTGCGTACGTCGTTACTTGGTCATTGTGGTGCCGGTGGAGCGCAGGTCCTCGCAGGCCTGCACGACACGGGCTGCCAGGCCGGCCTCGGCGGCCTTGCCCCAGGCGCGCGGGTCGTACTGCTTCTTGTTGCCGACCTCGCCGTCGATCTTCAGCACGCCGTCGTAGTTGCGGAGCATGTGGTCGGCGACGGGCCGGGTGAAGGCGTACTGGGTGTCGGTGTCGATGTTCATCTTCACCACGCCGTAGTCGAGAGCCTCACGGATCTCGCTGAGCAGGGAGCCCGAGCCACCGTGGAAGACCAGGCTCAGCGGCTTGTCCTTGCCGTACTTGGCGCCGACCGCCTCCTGGATCTGGTTGAGGATCTCCGGGCGGAGCTTGACGTTGCCCGGCTTGTAGACGCCGTGCACGTTGCCGAAGGTCAGCGCCGCCATGTAGCGGCCCTTCTCGCCGAGGCCGAGCGCCTCGACCATGGCCAGACCGTCATCGGTGGTGGTGTAGAGCTTGTCGTTGATGGCGTTCTCGACGCCGTCCTCCTCGCCACCGACGACGCCGACCTCGATCTCCAGGACGATCTTGGCCTTGGCGGCCTCGTCGAGGAGCTGGGAGGCGATCTGCAGGTTCTCGGCGACCGGCACGGCCGAGCCGTCCCACATGTGCGACTGGTACAGCGGCTCCTCGCCGCGCTTCACGCGCTCCTGCGAGATGGCCATGAGCGGACGCACGAACTTGTCCAGCTTGTCCTTCGGGCAGTGGTCCGTGTGCAGGGCGATGTTGACCGAGTACTTCTTGGCCACCTCGTGCGCGTACGCGGCGAACGCCACCGCGCCGGTGACCATGTCCTTGATCGACGGACCGGACAGGTACTCGGCACCACCGGTGGAGACCTGGATGATGCCGTCGCTCTCCGCGTCGGCGAAGCCCTTGAGCGCCGCGTTCAGCGTCTGGGAGGAGGTCACGTTGATCGCGGGGTACGCGTACCGGCCAGCCTTGGCGCGGTCCAGCATCTCCGCGTAGGCCTCGGGGGAAGCGATGGGCATGTGATGTGCTCCTTACTTACCACTCTCGGCCGTGCTGGCCGCTGTTGTTCGTCTGTGCGCCGGACCGCGCTGTCCTCCGCCCGGCAGTATCCCGCAGGTGAGGTGCGCAGGACCAACCGAGGGGGTGTCAGCCGCTCACCGGGTGTCCAGACGGTCCGGCACGATGACGCTGATCAGCCAGGTGACCACGGTCATCACGATCGCTCCCCAGAACGCCGCCCAGAAACCGTCCACCTGGAACGGCAGGTCGAGCCCGCGGGCGATCCGGTCGGTGAGCAGGAAGAGCAGCGCGTTGACCACCAGGGCGAACAGGCCGAGCGTCAGCAGGTAGAACACACAGCCGACCACCCGGATGATCGGCTTGAGCACCGCGTTGATCACGCCGAAGATGAGCGCCACCACGATCAGCGTGAGCACGGTGTTGCCACCCGAACGGCCGTGCACGTCGACGCCGGGCACGATCAGCGTGGTCACCCACAACGCGACAGCGGTGATCGCCAGTCGGATGAGGAAGCCCACGGCACCATCCTGGCACCGGCGCGCACCGTCCCGGGGTGATTCGGCCGAGTCGGCTTGCCGGCGGGAAGCCGACGCAGCCCGTACGGTGGTGGGAGCCGTGCCCCGAGACCCCGGGAGGGACCATGGGTCAGCCCGATGAGGACTTCACCCCCGGCGACCACCTCGCCGCGGACGAACGCGATCCGGAGGCGGAGCCGGCCGACGCGGTCGAACAGGCCACCACGGTCGACCCGGTCCACGCCGACGTCGAGCCGCAGCGCGGCATGGAGGTCGACGACTGGGACGCCATGGAGCAGGCCCGGGTGGTCACCGGGGACGAGGACGACTACCGCTGACAGCTCACCGAGCGACGTCGACCAACGCCGGGTGACGGTCCGCCCACTCGCCGAGTCGATCCTCCCGCAGCGCTCGCAGGAACTCCGGGGCGAACGCCGGGTCGACGCGCAGGTGACGGTCCCTCGCCGTCGGCCCGACGACCGGCAGACCGAGCCCGACCGGCTCGACCGTTCGCAGCGTGGGAACGAGCCGCAGCAGGTTCAGCACGGCCGCCCGATCGGGTGACACCACGAGGTCCGGGCCGACGACGGTCAGCAGTTTCGCGAGGCGTACCGGATCGGTGAGTATGCCCCGGTCGGTGGCCTGGCGGACGAGACCGGCGGCAAAGAGCCGAGCGTTCCGGTCGCGGTCCTGACTGCCCTCGGGCAGACCGTAGCGTTGGCGGAGCAGGTCGACCGACGCGGCACCGTCGAGACGGTGACAGCCGGCCGGGAAGACCCGCCTGGTGTGGACGGAACGCACCTGGTCGGGCAGGCAGACCGGCACACCTCCCACGGCATCGGTAAGCGTGCTCAGGACGCGGTACGTCAGCACCACGCCGGCATCCACCTGGACCCCGGTCAGTTCGGCCACCGTACGCCGGGTCAGGTCGTACCCCTTGGTCATCTCCGGCCGGGACGACCCGACGCCGGACGGGAACGCGGAGTTGAGTTTGTCGGTGCCGTGGCCCGGGACCGACACCCCCAGGTCGCGGGGCAGCGACACCAGGTAGGGGCGACTGCGGTCGGCCGGGATGTGTACCAACAGCACCGCGTCGGCCCGCGTCGCCGCCGGACCGTCGCCGTCGAGGCCGAGCAGCAGGATGTTCAGGGCGCCGGGCGGTACCGGCCGGGCGGACTCACCGAGCAGTTCGGCGGCCGGCGGCGGCCCCCCGCGCTCCGGGGTCAGCAGCGGCACCCCGAGCCCCAGCACCCCGAGCAGGGCCAGCGCGGTGCCGCCGGCCTGCCAGCGTCGACGGCGGCGGCGATGTCGGATGGTCAGTCGGTCGATCGCGGCGCGCAGCGGACCGGTCGGCGGGGTCAGCGGCTCGTGCCGGGCGAAGGCGGCACGCAGGTCATCCTCGATCATGAGCGAACCTCCACGTACTCGGCCCGGAGCGTGGCGAGGGCCCGGGAGATGGACGAACGGACGGTCCCGACGGCACAGCCGAGAATGTCGGCGATCTCGGCGTCGGGCAGGTCCTCGTAGTAGCGCAGCACGAGGGTGGCGCGCTGTCGGCGCGGCAGCCGGGACAGCCAGGTCCAGATCTGGTCCCGGTCCACGGCGGACTGGGCGTGGTCGACGGATGCCGGAAGGGACTCGTCGGGTTCCCCGCGCAGCAGCACCCGACGCATCCACGAGCCGCGCTTCCAGTCGACGTACTGGTTGGTGAGCATCCGGCGCACGTACCGCTCGGGCGAGTCCGCGCAGGCGACCCGCCGCCAGTTCAGCTGGACCCGGACCATCGTCTCCTGCACCAGATCCTGCGCCTGGTGTGGATCACCGGTGAGCATCACCGCGTACCGCAGCAGCGGGGCAAGTCGCGCGTCCGCGAACTCCTCGTACGTCACTGCACCTCCCGGGGTCCTGCCTCAGATGACGGGAGCGGGCGGGCGGAACGTTGCGGCGGTGATCAGCCTTTCGGTTCGACCTGCCGACTGAGCGGTGATCAGGGACGGCGGTGAACCTTAGCGATTCCTTAAGATCCGCAGGCTGCACCTGAATCCCCCTACTGGAGGAATCCCCCTCATGCTCACGCACTCCACCCGGCGCTGGCTCGCCGGACTCGGCGTCGCAGGCGCGTTCGTCGCCGCCTCCGCCAGCCCGGCCGCCGCCGAGGAGCCCTCGAACGAGGTCTTCCTGTACGCGAACAACGCTCTCCTCGCCGCCGGCGGCGAGGCCAAGTCCGTCATGCTCCAGGCGTTCGCCGAGGCCCTGCCTGACTACTTCACCGTCACGGTCGACCGCACTGCGGTGTCCGACTTCGCCACCGTCACCCTGACCGACGCCGTGCCCGGCTGCTCGGAGAAGGGGGCGCTCATCACCTGCAATCTCCGGGGTGCCAACACCATCGACTACGTCCTCGACCTCACGGTCAAGGCCAAGGACACCGCGGCGGTCGGCAAGAGGGGTGACCTCACCCTGACGATGGCCACCAAGGGCAAGGCGAACGTCACCGCCACCTCCACGATCGAGGTGGGCGAGGGTGTGGACCTCAAGGCGGACGACGTCCTTGAGGTCTCGGGCGCGCCAGGAGCGACGGTGAAGGCGCCCCTGCGGGTCGCGAACGTGGGTGACAAGACCACCAACGGCGCCGTCCTCCTGCTGACCGGCACCGGTCTCACCGCGGCCCAGCACTCGAACTGCTCCTACCTCTACGCGTTCGGCACGAACTTCGCGCAGTGCACGATGGACCAGAAGATCGAGCCGGGTGCCGTCGTCCAGTTGGACCCGTCCTCCGCGCTCACGATCGCCTCGGACGCCTGGGCGCCGAGCGAGCAGTACGGCTCGGCCGAGTGGTTCGCCGATGGCGACTGGGCCGCCTACCTCGCGGAGTCCCCGTTCCCGGACGGCGAGTGGCGCAAGGGCACCGGACCAGCGCTGACCCTGGTTCCGGCGCCGACCGCGCAGGCACGTCAGCTCAAGCAGACCGACAAGGACCCGAGCAACAACATCACGATGATCGCGGCGACCGTGACCGGCAACCAGCGGGCCGACGTGGCTGCCAACGGGGCCGAAGTTGCCGGTGCCGTCGGCAAGACCGTCAACACCAAGGTCGGCTTCGTCAACGACGGGCCAGCCGCGATCAACACGTACTCGCCGAACCAGTTGACCACCGTCGCCGAGATCACCATTCCGGCCGGCGCGACCGTCGTGACCGCGCCGGACGAGTGCTCGCCGTTCAAGGACGGTGAGGTGGTCGGCTGGTACGGCGATCCGGGCGCTCGCGCCTACCTCTGCCTCTGGTACGAGACCCTGCACAAGGGCGACACCGCCGTGTTCGAGTTCGGGCTGCGGATCGACAGTCTGGCCGGCGCGCCGGGCTCCGTGCACCTGCTGCACTTCAACCTGGACGGCGAGGGGTCGACCATCGCCGACCTCGACCCGAAGAACGACACCGCCGCGTTCACCATAAAGGGTGCGACCGACGGTCAGGGCGGCGGTGACGGCGGCACCCTGCCGATCACCGGTCAGTCGACCGGCCTGGTCGCCGGCCTCGGCGCGCTGCTGCTCGCCGCGGGCGTCGGCGGCTACCTGGTGGCCAAGCGCCGCCGGACCCGCTTCGTCGCCTGATCCATCCCAGCAGTACGGGTGCCCCGCCGACCACGCAGGTCGGCGGGGCACCGTCGTATACGGCCAGCGGGTGGTAGGCACCGGTCCGGCGCGGCGATGGCACCGGGCTTCGGTACCCTTTGTGGCCGTGGACACAGCTGAGAAGACCCGCGCTCTCACGGAGAGCGTCGCCCTGAACCCGCTCGATCCCAAGGATCTGTTGCAGACCTTCGGGCTGGTCGGCGTGTGGGTGATCCTCTTCGCCGAGACCGGCCTGCTGGTGGGCTTCTTCTTCCCCGGTGACTCCCTGCTGTTCCTCGCCGGTGTGGCAGCCTCGCCGGTGGCGGACGCCATCTTCGGCGACGGCACCCGGCTCTCACTGGCCGGCCTGCTGATCGGCGGGCCGATCTGCGCGATCATCGGTGCGCAGCTGGGGCACTGGCTCGGCGCACGGTACGGCCGGCGGATGTTCGAGCGGCCCAATTCGCGGCTCTTCAAGAAGGAGTACGTGGAGAAGGCCGAGTACTACTTCCAGAAGTTCGGCCCGGCCAAGGCCGTCGTGCTGGCGCGCTTCATCCCGATCGTGCGGACGTTCCTCAACCCGGTCGCCGGGGCGCTGGGCATGCCGGCCCGACAGTTCCTGCTGTGGAACATCGTCGGCGGCGTGCTCTGGGTGGACGGCATCCTGCTGATCGGCTACCTGCTGGCCGATCGGATCTACCAGGCCATCGGCGACAAGATCGACCGCTACATCCTGCCGGTGGTCGCCCTGATCATCGCGATCTCGGTGCTGCCGATCTTCTTCGAGTTCCTCCGCGACCGGCGGGCCCGCAAGCGCGGCGAGGCGGTCGCTGTCGTCGCGGCGGCCAGCGCGGCGGGTGCGGTCGACGCGGTACGCGAGAAGTTCGACCACGACGAGCACCCGCACGACCGTCGGGGCCACGGCCAAGAGCACTGATCCGAGGTACGACGACGGCCGGCCCCCTGGTGAGGGGGTCGGCCGTCGGCATGTCGGACCCGACCTCCGGCGGTGCGGCCGAGGACGAGCAGGTATCAGCTACCGGTGGCGCCACCCCTGGTTCGCCACCGGACACCGCCTCGGAACGAGACGGTGCGCAGCCTGCGTCAGCGAGCCTTCTTGGTGGCTCGCTTGCGCGGCGGGGTCAGCAGGTCGGCGATCGTCGCGATCGCACTCGGGACCAGCCGGTAGTACGCCCAGACACCGCGCTTCTCCCGCTCCAGCAAGCCGGCCTCGGTGAGGATACGCAGGTGGTGACTGACCGTCGGCTGAGAGAGGCCGAGCGGCGCGGTCAGGTCACAGACGCACGCCTCGCCCTCGGGGGCCGACTGGATCAGGCTGAGCAGCCGCAACCGAGCGGGATCGGCGAGGGCCTTGAGGACCCCCGCGAGACGCTCGGCATCGGCACGTTCGATCGGCTCACCGGCAAGCGGCGAGATCTGAGGCATAGTCATTTCGGCCAACGCAGTTCCCACGTATTCCATCCTTCCACCAGCAGCATCGATCCGCCTGCATATCAGCAGATCCGAATCGGTAAACTTTTACGCCACAAGGCCGAGGTCAGCCAACGTATAGGCCGCCCTGTACGGCAATCCGGCGGCTCGCACCGCGTCGCCGGCGCCTCGATCAACAATAACCGCCACGCCCACGACTTCGGCTCCGGCCTCGCGCAGTGCCTCGACAGCGGTCAACACACTTCCGCCCGTTGTGGACGTATCTTCGACCGCCAACACCCGGCGGCCGGCCACCTCCGGTCCCTCGATCCGTCGCTGTAGACCGTGGGCCTTGCCCGCCTTGCGCACCACAAAGGCGTCCAGGGCGCGGCCGGTCGGAGCGGCGGCGTGCAGCATCGAGAGCGCGACAGGGTCCGCGCCCAGGGTGAGGCCACCGACGGCCTCGTACTCCCAGTCGGCGGTGAGGTCGAGCAGCGCCCGACCGACCAACGGAGCGGCACGGTGATGGAGCGTGACACGTCGCAAATCGACGTACCAGTCTGCCTCGCGCCCCGATGAGAGCACCACCCGGCCGTGGACCACAGCCAGGTCGGTAATGAATTTACGCAGGTCGTCGTGGTCCCCCATGGCGATAGAGGTTACTGCGCAACTCTGAACGTCGTGTGGACGGCCCTACCCCATCGGCCCGGCGAGACACCGATGGCTGGCGATGTTCGACTACGCTCCGCTACCGGCACGAGAGCGGTGCGCCAGCGTCCGACGGCAGCCTCCACGGCGCGACGAGGCGCCGTCGGCTCAGCGCTCCTCGCGACCGATCCGGCCACGGGTGTCGCGGGAGACCACTTCGAGGAGCCGGCGGGGCGCGTGCCGCAGACCGGCGACGGCCACCTTGTACTTCCACGCCGGAACGCTTACCAACTTGCCTTTACGCAGGTCACGCAGGGCTTCGTCGACGACGTCCTCGGCTTGCAGCCACATCCACTCGGGCGTCTTGGACATGTTGATGCCAGCCCGTTCGTGGAATTCGGTGCGCGTGTAACCGGGGCACAGAGCCATCACCCGGACGCCGAAAGGGCGTGCCGACTGCCCCACGGACTCACTGAAATTGGTGACCCACGCCTTGCTGGCCGAGTAGGTCGAGCCAGGCATCACCGCGCCGAACCCGGCAACCGAAGAGACATTTATCACTGCCCCATCGCGCCGTTCGGTCATCGGGCGCAGCGCGGCCAGGGTCAATCGCATGACTGCGTGCACGTTGAGTCGCAGCAGCCGCGCCTCGTCCTCCGCAGTGGAGCGCAGGAACGGCTTGTTCAGGCTGATGCCGGCGTTGTTGACCACAAGGTGAATGGGACTGTCGGACGCCAGCCGCTGCTCGACGATGGCGCAGCCGTCATCGGTCGACAGATCCGCCGACAGCGTCTCGACGTCGTGGCTGTGTCGGGTGCGCAGCTCCTCGGCCATCCCGGCCAGTCGATCCGCGTCCCGCGCGGCGAGCACCAGGTGCCATCCGTCGGCCGCCAGACGCCGGACGAACGCCGCGCCGATACCGGAGGTCGCACCGGTGACCAGGGCCCGCCGCTCGGGGGTCGTGGATTCGAGCGTCACGGGCGGTCCTCACCTGGGTGGGTACGGGGGCGCGGCCGGCGCCTGCGGAAACGCGGGTGGGACGGACGGCGTGGTGGGTGTCGTGCGACGGTGTCGACCGAACCAGGCGTTCGCCGCCGGCAGGGCCAGCAGCGTGGCTACCACAAGGTAACCGAGGGCCTGCCCGACCGAAAGTCCGGCATTCAGCGGTATCCACCAGGACGGGTACGCGTCCGAGATCAGGCCCAGCAGCTCGGCGGTGGCCCGCTCGTCCGCCCCCAGCCGCAGCGGCGCGGCACGTTCGCCGACGAGCACCGCCACACTGCAACAGCCCGCGAGCAGGCCGAGCCCGCAGATCACCCAGGTGGCCATTCGCGCTCCGCGTCTACCCGTCGACAGTCCGAGGGCCAGCCCGGCGAGCACGGGTGCGGACAGCGCGGCCACCACCGCGGTCAGCGCCGCCGACGCGCGCAGCAGGGTCACGATGTCGTCGATCTGCTGCGGGCTGGCCGAGGTGTCCCGGGCGGCGGCGCGGAACGCGTCCACCGTCCGACCCAGCACCGTCAGGTCGACGACGGTGTACGCGAGCGCGCCGACCGCCATCAGCAGCAACACGGCCGTGGCCAGCAGGACCACGGCGGGCCGGCGGGGCGGTGCCGATTCGGGGTACGACACGACGAATCCCTCCGGTAGGCGTCGGGTTGCAACCTACTCGGAGGGATCGTCGGCGTCGTGCTTATCGGTGGGTCAACTCGTCGACGGCGGCGTCGTGCCGGGGCGGTCCGCCGGCGGCGTGTCGTCCGGCCGGTCCGGGTTGGACGGGTTCGCCGGCGGCGTGGTCGGCTGCTCCGGCGCGGACCCCTGGCCGGGGGTCGACGGGTAGGCCGGCTCCCCGCCCGACGGCTGGCCGAGGGTCGACGGGTAGGCGGGCTGGCCGGGAGCCGGCGGGTAGCCGGGCTGGCCGGAGGCCTGCGGGTACGCCGGGTAGCTGGCGCCCGGGGTCGGCGGCTCCCAGGCTGCGGCGGGCTTGCGGAAGAACTCGTTCGACTTGGGCAGGGCCAGCAGGATCAGTGCCGCCAGCAGCGCCAGCAGGCTGATCACGCCGAGCAGGAGGCTGACCGGGGTGATCCAGCCGGGCAGCGCCTCGTCGAGGCGTCGCTGGACCTCGTCGGCGCTCGGCATGTCGCTGCCGCTGTTACCACCGGTGGTGAAGCCGCCGGCCGCACCGCTGAGCAGGGTGCCACCCGTGCAGCAGACCATGATGCCGCCGACGATCCAGGTGGTGATCCGGGCGCCGTTACGGCCCTGGTTGTTGAACATGGCCAGCACGCCCAGCACGACCGCCAGCAGGAGGACGAGGATCGCGCTGCCGAGGCCGAAGGCGAAGAAGAAGTCGGCGACCTGATCGGCCCCCTCGGCGGTGCTGCTCGCGTACGCGTCGCGCAGCACGTCTCGCGTCTTGCCGATGGTGGAGAGGGTGATGATGAGACTGATCACCTGGCACGCCAGGAACAGGTAGAGCAGGTAGCTGGAAATCGTCACGGTGGAGGGCCGTTGGCGGGCCGGCGTGCTCGGGGAGTCGACCACGATTCTCCTTTCCTAGAGCGGGCCCACACCGTATCGGCAACCGGCCACTCCGGCATGCCGTGACGAAAGCGGCACGCCCGTCGGGTCGTTCAGCGAGCGTCGTCGGCGGGTCGGATCGCCAGGTCGGCCGGGTCGACCAGGGCACCGCGCGCGACCCGCCAACCCTCCTCGCCGTACGCCTCGAAGGAGAGCCGGGCGTTCCCACCCGACTGGTAGTCGTGGTAGCGCATCGTGCCCTCGGCCGGCAGGCCGGTCTCGCCGATGGCGGTGTAACGCGCCTGGCCGGTCTCGGCCCAGGTGTACCGCAGGCCGCCGAGGTCGATTGTCGGCGCGCCGGGGGTGACGGTCGCTCCGGACTCGGCGGTCCAGAGCACCACCTCCAACTCGGAACCACCGTCGCCCTCCACGGAGAGCCGGTGCGGCGTGCCGGAGGCGTCGTCGAGGAGATGCTGCACCCAGGTCCAGTCCCCCTCGACCAGACGGATGGTGCCGCTCACGACGTACTCCCGTTGGTGGATCCGGACGCGATGACCCGGTGCCAGCTGGCGGGTCGGCGGCAGGTCGGTGGGCCGGGCCGCGGCCCGCCGCCGGGCGCGCACGACGACCACGAGCACGACCGCCATGAGTACGACGACGGCCCCCACCAGGAACGCCAGCGACCCGTCCACCCGACCACCTCCCCAGGTACGTCGGCGCAGACGGTAACAACCTGGCGCACCGAAATGAGTCGCGTCGTGACCGAAAGCTCAGCTACCGACGGCAGCCGGCGGATGGCCGGGTACGGCCATCGACAGTTGCCAGTGTCCAGGAGGCGGGATCGTCAGGCCGCCGCGAGTCGCTGGGTGGCGTAGTCGCCGAGGGTGGAGCGGCCCATGACGCAGCCGACGAAGGTGGTGAACTCGGTGGGATCGTCGCGCAGCGACGCCCAGGCCGCCTGGGCGGCCGTCGGGTCGGCCCGTTCCAGCAGCGTCGCCGCGTACGCCCGGCCGGCCGGCGAGCCCTCGGCGAGCACGCGGTCGAGTTGCCGGCGTACCTCCTCGGGGTGGTCGTCGAGTGCGGTCTCGACGCGGCGGTACGCCTCGGTCACCGGCAGCACCTCACCGGCGAATCCCACACCACCGAGGGCCAACGTGTCGGCGGCCATCAACTCGTCCGCCGCGGCACGAAGGTCCCGCTCCCACCTGGACATCCCAAACATGTCCTCATCCTTTCCCCGTCGGCACGCCTCTCACCCTGTTGATCAAGAGGTTTGCGTCATCAGAAGACGTCCCGATGACGCGAACCTCTTGATCGTCAACGTCAGGCGGCTGTCACCGTCAGGGCGTTACCGGCGGGGTCGAGGTCGACCTTGACCGTGTTGCCGTCCCGGATCGTTCCGGACAGCAGCGCCTTCGCCAGTTGGTCGCCGATGGCCGTCTGGACCAGGCGGCGCAGCGGACGGGCACCGTAGATCGGGTCGTAGCCGTGCTCGGCCAGCCACCCACGGGCGGACTCGGTGATGTCCAGGCCGAGCCGACGATCCGCGAGACGGCGTCGCATCCGGTCGAGCTGGATGTCCGCGATGGACCGCAGATCGTCCCCGCGCAGCGCGGCGAACACCACGATGTCGTCGAGCCGGTTGAGGAACTCGGGCTTGAAGTGCGACCGGACGACGGCGAGGACACCCTCCCGGCGCTGCTCCTCGGAGAACGTCAGGTCACTGATCACCGACGATCCGAGGTTGGAGGTGAGGATCAGGATGGCGTTGCGGAAATCCACCGTGCGGCCCTGACCATCGGTGAGCCGACCGTCGTCGAGCACCTGGAGCAGCACGTCGAAGACGTCCGGGTGCGCCTTCTCCACCTCGTCCAGCAGGATCACCGAGTACGGCCGGCGGCGTACGGCCTCGGTGAGCTGGCCGCCCTCCTCGTAACCGACGTAGCCGGGCGGGGCACCGACGAGACGGGCGATGGAGTGCTTCTCCCCGTACTCGCTCATGTCGATGCGGACCATCGCCCGCTCGTCGTCGAAGAGGAACTCGGCGAGCGCCTTGGCCAGCTCCGTCTTGCCGACACCGGTCGGGCCGAGGAAGAGGAAGCTGCCCGTCGGGCGGTCCGGGTCGGCGACACCGGCCCGAGCCCGGCGTACCGCGTCGGAGACCGCGCTCACGGCCTCGGCCTGGCCGACCACCCGGCCGCCGAGCGACTCCTCCATCCGCAGCAGCTTCGCCGTCTCGCCCTCCAGCAGGCGGCCCGCCGGGATGCCGGTCCAGGAGGCGACGACCGCGGCGATGTCGTCCGAGCCGACCTCCTCCTTGAGCATCGCGCCGTCGGCCTGGAGCTGCGCCAACTCTTCCTCGGCCTGCGTCAGCTCGACCTTGAGGGCGGGGATGCGGCCGTACCGCAGCTCGGCGGCACGCTCCAGCTCGCCGTCGCGCTCGGCCCGCTCGGCCTCGCCGCCCAGGCGCTCCAACTCCTCCTTGGCGGTGGAGAGCTTGGTGATGTGGCTCTTCTCGGTCTGCCAGCGCTCGGAGAGCACGGTGAGCTGCTCGCGCTTGTCGGCCAGCTCCTGGCGCAACCGCGCCAGCCGCTCGGCGGAGGCCGCGTCCGGCTCCTTGGCCAGCGCCATCTCCTCGATCTCCAGCCGGCGGACCGCCCGCTCGATCTCGTCCACCTCGACCGGCCGGGAGTCGATCTCCATCCGGAGTCGGGACGCGGACTCGTCGACCAGGTCGATCGCCTTGTCCGGCAGGAACCGGTCGGTGATGTACCGGTCGGAGAGCGTGGCGGCGGCGACCAGCGCGGCGTCGGTGATCCGTACGCCGTGGTGCACCTCGTAGCGCTCCTTGAGCCCGCGCAGGATGCCGATCGTGTCCTCGATGGTCGGCTCGCCGACCAGCACCGGCTGGAAGCGCCGCTCCAACGCCGGGTCCTTCTCGATGTGCTCGCGGTACTCGTCCAGCGTGGTCGCGCCGACCATCCGCAGCTCGCCGCGGGCGAGCATCGGCTTGAGCATGTTGCCGGCGTCCATCGAGCCCTCGCCCTTGCCGGCGCCGACGACGGTGTGCAGCTCGTCGAGGAACGTGATGACCTGGCCGTTGGAGTTCTTGATCTCCTCCAGGACGGACTTCAGCCGCTCCTCGAACTGGCCCCGGTACTGCGCGCCGGCGACCATCGCGCCGAGGTCCAGCGAGACCAGCTTCTTGTCGCGCAGTGACTCGGGCACGTCACCGGCCACGATCCGCTGGGCCAGGCCCTCCACGATGGCGGTCTTGCCGACGCCGGGCTCACCGATCAGCACGGGGTTGTTCTTCGTACGCCGGGAGAGCACCTGGATGACGCGGCGGATCTCGGAGTCCCGGCCGATGACCGGGTCGATCTTGCCGTCCCGGGCGCTGGCGGTCAGGTCGACGCCGTACTTGCTGAGCGCCTGGTAGGTCTGCTCCGGGTCGGCGGTGGTGACCCGCCGGTCTCCGCCCCGGACGGTCGGGAAGGCGGCGATCAGAGCCTCCTCGGTGGCCCCGGCCGACTTCAGGGCGGCCGACACGGCACCGCCCACGCGGGCCAGCCCGGCGAGCAGGTGTTCGGTGGAGGTGTACTCGTCGCCCAGCGGCCGGGCGATCTGCTCGGCGGCCCCGATGGCGTTGACGAATTCGCGGGCCAGCGTGGGCTCGGCGATGCTGGAGCCCCGCGCGGCCGGCAGAGCGTCGACCGCGCGCTCGGCGACCCGGCGCAGCTCGGCGGGGTCGGCCCCGACGGCGCGCAGCAGGCCGGCGGCGGTCGAGCCGTCGGTGTCGAGCAGGGAGAGCAGCAGGTGCCAGGGCTCGACTGTCGCGTGGCCACGCTGGTTGGCCAGGGTGACAGCGCCGGTGATGGTCTCGCGGCTCTTGGTGGTGAGTTTCTCAGTGTTCATGGGCTCCCCCGGATCGGCGATGTCCATTGGGTTGGACACCACCAGAGTTGAGCGTATTCCACTCAACCTTAGCCTGTGACGCCCGTCACTCCCTGCGTCGCCACCGCCAGTCGAACTCCCCGGCCGCCGGGGCCGGGCCGGGCAGCGGGTCGGCCTCCGACACCGTCGACAGACCACCCAACAGCACCGCAAGCTGCCGGCGGCGCAGCTCACGCGTCCGCTCCCCATCGGGTACGCGCACCGCCGCGCACGCCTCCAACACCAACCCCAGATCCTGTACGACCACGTCGGGGCGCAGCCGTCCGCTGGCGTGCGCCCGCTCGACGAGCGTGGCGGCCAGCTCGCCGGCGCGTACCGCGTCCCGGCCCATCTCCTCGGTCGGCGTGAAGGTGCCGGCCAGGTGCACGGTGAGCGAGTGCACGTCGGCGTCGACAACCCGGGCCAGGAACCCGGCGAAGGCGGCCCAGTCGTCCGGCTCCGCGAGCGCCTCCTCGGCGACGGCGACGTAGCGGCGCAGCCCGTCGTGGCAGAGCTGGCGCAGCAGGGCCTCCTTGCCCGCGTACCGCCGGTAGAGCGCGCTGATGCCGACGCCGGCGCGGTCCGCGACGGCGGCGATCGGCGCCTTCGGATCGTCGAGGAAGACCGCGCGGGCGGCTTCGAGGATCACCTCGTCGTTGCGGGCGGCCTGTGCCCGGCGACCAGCCAGGGGTTTCGTCGACACGACCTGAGACTAGCACTGGAACGGATCGTTCCGGTCTGCTACTGGGCACCGCCCGGGTCCGCGCGCCCGTCGACCGCTGGCGGGACGGGCTCGACTGGCGGGCCGCCGACTTTGATCCACACCGGATCGCCGACGTGGGGGTGTCCCGCTCGCTGGATGCCCCCACTTCGGCGATGTCGTGTCGATCAAAGGCCGCAACCGCTGTCTCTGCGTCCAAGATCTGCGCGCTGTTCACGTGGCGGTAGCCTTGGTCGGGTGCGAGTACGTGTCGAGCAGACCGCCCTACCCGGGATCGGGGTACGCCACGATCTGGTGACGGAGTCCGGACGCCGCCTAGGTGTCGTCTCCCACCGCAATGGCCGCCGTGATCTTGTCCTCTACGACCCCGACGATCCCGATGCCTGCCAGGCGGACATACCGCTGACGGACGACGAGGCGGAGGCGCTGGCCGACATCCTCGGCGCGTCGCTGATGCTCGGTCAGCTCTCCGGGCTGCGCGAGCAGGCCGCTGGGCTGCTCACCGAGCAGATCGCCATTTCGGCGGGGTCGCGGTACGTCAACCGGCCGCTCGCCGACACCAAGGCGCGTACCCGCACCAGTGCCTCCATCGTGGCGGTGCTGCGCGACGGCGAGGTCATCGTCTCGCCGCTCCCCTCGTTCCGCTTCGCCGCCGGTGACGTGGTGGTCGTCGTCGGGACCCGCAGAGGTCTCGACGGTGTGTCCGCCATCCTCGCCGACAGTGACCCGGACGGCTGAGGCGGATGCACGATTTCACCACTCTGCTCATCGAAGTCGGTGCGCTGCTGCTGCTGCTCGGGCTCCTGAGCCGGCTCAGTCGACGCTTCGGCCTCTCTCCCATCCCCCTCTACCTGCTCGCCGGGCTCGCGTTCGGGCACGGTGGGCTGCTGCCGCTGGACGCCAGCGAGGAGTTCTTCGCGGTCGGCGCCGAGATCGGCGTGATCCTCCTGCTGGTGATGCTCGGCCTGGAGTACTCGGCCAACGAACTCGTCGGCAACCTGCGCTCGGCGGCGCCGGCCGGCCTGATCGACGGGGTGCTCAACGCGCTGCCCGGCGCGGGGTTCGCCCTGCTGCTCGGCTGGGACTGGGTGGCCGCCCTGGTGCTCGGCGGCATCACCTGGGTCTCCTCGTCCGGGGTGATCGCCAAGGTCCTCGCCGACCTGGGTCGGCTCGGTAACCGGGAAACGCCGGTGATCCTCTCGGTGCTCGTCATCGAAGACCTGGCGATGGCGCTCTACCTGCCCCTGGTCACCGCCGTACTGGCCGGCACCGGCCTGCTCGGCGGCGGGATCGCGCTCACCGTCGCGGTGGGCACGGTGCTGATCGTGCTGGTGGTCGCCATCCGGTACGGCCACCTGATCTCGTCCGCCCTGTCGGCGAAGGACCCGGAGGCGCTGCTGCTCGGCGTACTCGGCCTGACCTTGCTGATCGCGGGCATCGCGGCGTCGCTCCAGGTGTCGGCGGCGGTCGGCGCGTTCCTGGTCGGCATCGCGCTCTCCGGTCCGGTGGCCCACCACGCCACCGAGTTGCTGTCCCCACTGCGGGATCTGTTCGCGGCCGTGTTCTTCGTGTTCTTCGGCCTGACCACCAGCCCGCAGGACATCCCGCCGGTGCTGCTGCCGGCGCTCGCGCTGGCCGTGGTCACCATGGGCACGAAGACGCTCACCGGCTACCTGGCGGCCCGTCGGGTCGGCATCGCCGAACCCGGTCGCTGGCGGGCCGGTCTGGCGCTCGTACCCCGGGGTGAGTTCTCCATCGTCATCGCCGGGCTCGCCGTCGCCGCCGGCAGCGTCGAGCCGCGGTTGGCCGCGCTCGCCGCGACGTACGTCCTGATCACCGTGGTGACCGGCCCGATCCTGGCCCGGCTGCCCGACTTCCCGTGGTTCAAGCGGTGGTTGCGCACCCGCGCGCTGGCCCAGCGGCGGGAAGCTGTCCCGGTCCACGACTGACGCTCACCGCCGTTGTCCTGCTGATGGGAGGCAGGGCAACGGCGGTGGCCAGGACACCCGAACGGCCGTTCGGGCTGGCCGGCCGACGGATGCCGAATTGCGCCCTGCGGGTACTACCGCCGTAACCGACGGCGGGTTACCGTTTCGCCCCAGCAGCCACGGTCCGCAGGCAGCGTTGCCACCCGCGGGCGAGAGCGGAAGGTTGGCCGGTGAGCGTGCAGGAGTCGACGTTTCACGGCTTCGCGAACCCCGTCGATCCGACGCCGGCGGAGTTGCGAGCTTGGGCGTACCAACCGGATTCGGTGCCGTTGGCGTCCATGCCACCCGACTGGGACCTGCTGGTCTCCGGTGACCGGCTGGTGCTGACGCTCTTCGAGTTGGCGATGGACCCGACCTGCCCGGCCCGACGCTTCGCGTTGCACTGCCTCTACATCTACGCCGCCGACGGCATCCGGACGAACTTCCGGGCTCACCCCAAGCGCCGCTTCCGCAAGCTCGTCGAGCAGGCGGAGCGCGACGGCGACGAGCTGATGAAGATCTGGGCGCACAACGGCCGCGTGCTGCTGGCCCGGCCGGATCTCTTCGTCTACCGGGACTGGTGCGAAGGCGGCCTGGTCCGCGAGAACCGCCGCCTCGGCTGAACCACGCCGCGCGTCACCCCGCCCTCCCGTTGCGCCGATCTTGCACTTTCTGCGCCGACTTACTGCATGAACCGGAACATTTCACCGTGCGAAAGTGCAAGATCGGCGCGGAGGTAGACGCTCGGCGCGGGGCCACACAGCAGGGCGAACGGGCCGGGACCCCCCGTGGGTCCCGGCCCGCACGTCGGTCACCGGTTCAGTGCTCGCGGTCCGTCTCTGGTCGGGCCTGGTCGCTCTGGTCGGCGAACCGCCCTTCCTTGATCCGGTCGCGGAAGGTTCCCTCGGTGACCTTGTCGAACTTCTCGCGGACGGTGTCGGCCAAGCCTTCCAGCCGTTCCTCCGTCTGCTGAGCGACTTTCTTCGCCGGCTCCGCCATCGCTCCCCCTCGCCATGCCATGCCGGTAGGCCCGAATTAAGCCGTTTGGACCCCGTATCGACAGGTTAACGGAAGCGGCCCGGTCCGCGCCGGAAAATCGGAGCGCGGGCCGGGCCGAGGGCGGTACGTGGGTCAGCGGTCGGTCGTACGGCGGGGACGCCAGACCACCAGCGCGGTGGACGTGCGGTTGGTCGGCACCAGATCCCGACCCGGGAAGCGGGCCAGCGACTCCAACTCGGCCACCCGGCGGTACGCGGCGTCCAACTCCGCCTCCAACCGCGCGACCCGCTGCTGCGCCTGCTCCAGCAGCCGTTCCAGCCCGATGATCCGCTTGACACCGGCCAGGTTGATCCCGTCGTCCTGGCTGAGCCGCTGCACCTCGCGCAGCAGCACCACGTCCCGGACGCTGTAGCGACGACCACCGCCGGCCGCCCGGCCGGGCTGCACCAGCCCCAGCCGGTCGTACTGGCGCAGGGTCTGCGGGTGCATCCCCGCCATCCGCGCCGCCACCGAGATCATGAGCACCTTGGCCTCGTAGGCAGGGTCACCCGAACCGAGGAACTCGCCCGACATCCCGCTCACCTCCGCGTCCATCCCACCGGACTAACCGACCCGACGCACCCGTGCGTCGAGATGTTCCCGCGCCGCCGGAGGACTTTGCTCGGCGAACGCCTCAAGAGCGGCCCGCGCCTCGTCCGTCAGCCGGGCGGGCACCACCACGTCCAGGGTGACCAGCAGATCGCCGGCCTGCCCGTCGCGACGGACCACGCCCTTGCCCCGGGCCCGCAGCACCCGGCCGCTGGGCGTACCCGGCGGCACCCGCAGCGTCACCGCGCCGTCGAGCGTGGGCACCCGCAGGTCTGTGCCGAGCACGGCCTCCGCGAAGGTCACCGGCACGGTCAACGTCAGGTCGTCTCCGGTACGCCCGAACAACTCGTCCGGCCGGACCTTGACGTGCACGAACAGATCGCCGGTCGGGCCACCGCGCTCACCCGGCTCACCGCGCCCGGCCAACCGGATGCGTTGGCCGTCGGCCACCCCGGCCGGGAAGCGCACGTTCATCGTGCGGGTCTTGGTGACTCCGCCGCTGCCGTGGCACTCCGGGCACTTCTCCTCCACCACGGTTCCGACGCCCTGGCAGTTACCGCACGGCTCGGAGAAGCTGAACGACCCCTGGTTGCGGTTCGTCACACCGGCCCCGTGGCAGACCGGGCAGGTACGTGGCTGGGTGCCGGGTTTGGCGCCGTTGCCGTGACAGGTGTCGCAGACACCGGGAGCGCGCAACGTCAGTGGCAGGGTCACCCCGCGCACCGCGTCGCCGAAGTCCAGTGCCACCTCGGTCTCGACGTCCCGGCCACGGGCCGGACCGCGCGCCGCGGCCTGACCACCTGCCTGCCCGCCCGAGAAGATCGAGCTGAACAGGTCCTGGAAGCCGGCCCCACCGCCGAAACGACGGTCACCGCCACCGGCGCCACCGCCGAACAGGTCGGAGACGTCGAACGGCATCCCGCCCGGCTGACCGCCGGCCCGGGCGTTGCGCCGGAACGCACCCGAACCGAACAGCGAACGCATCTCGTCGTACTCCCGGCGACGGCCGGCGTCCGACAGCACGTTGTACGCCTCGGACACGGCCTTGAACCGCTCCTCGGCCTTCGGGTCGCCCGGATTGTGATCCGGGTGCGATTCCCGCGCCAGCTTGCGGTAGGTCTTCTTGATGTCATCCGCGGAGGCGGCCTTGTCCACGCCGAGCACGGCGTAGAAGTCCTTCTCGAGCCAGTCCTTCGAACTCACCGGTCCACCTCCTTCCGACCGTCGTGGCCCGGCCGCCCCGTCCACCCCTTGAGGGGGGACGGGACGGCCCGGTCACCGTCTCGCACTATTCCGGATCCGCGACCGCGACCAGCGCGGGGCGCAGCAGCCGCTCACCGAGCTGGTAGCCGCGCCGCATGACCTGCACGCAGGTCGGCTCGCTGACCTCGGCCGAGGTCTGGTGCGCGACCGCCTCGTGCCGGGTCGGGTCGAACGGGTCGCCCTGCTCGCCGAAGGCGGTCAGACCGAACTTGCCCAGCGCGGCGGTGAGCTGGTCCGCCACCGTTCCGAACGGTCCGACCAGGTCGCCGTGTTCCCGTGCCCGGTCCAGGTCGTCGAGGATCGGCAGCAGCGCGGCCAGCACCGAGCCGGTCGCCTGCTCCTGCACCAGGGCACGGTCGCGGTCGACCCGCTTGCGGTAGTTGGCGTACTCCGCCGACACCCGCTGCAGATCCCTGGTCCGCTCGTCGAGCTCCGACCGGAGGGCCGTCAGCTCGGCGCCGAGCGAGGTGCCCGGGCCACCGCCGTCCACCGGCTGCGCCGGGGCGTCCACCACCGGCGGACCGGAGGGCTCCGGACCATCGGTGGCGTTGACCTCGGCCTCGATCTCGTCGACCACGATCTCGGCGTCCTCGACCAGACCCTCGGCCGGTACGCCGGTCTCCGCGTCGGCGGCGGTGCCCTCCGGCTCCGTCGCGTCACTGAGCTTGCGGTTGTTGCGGATGACGACCCGCTCCTCGGCGCCGGTGGTCGACTCCGTGGGCGCGGAGCCACCCGGCGTCGACCCGGTGTCGCCCGGGTCGGCGGCTCGTGGCTTCTGCGTCATGGGGCTACCTCATCCCTGCCGTGGACACGTGTCGGAGGTGGGCAGTCACTTCTTGCCGTCCTCGTCCACGATCTCCGCGTCGACCACGTCGTCGGCCCCGCCGGCCTGCGCGCCACCCGGCGCACCGGTCGCACCGGTCGCACCCGGGCCGGCCTCGCCGCCGGGCTGATCCTGCTCGGCCTGCTGCGCGTAGAGCAGCGAGCCGGCCTGCTGGGACACCTGCGCCAGCTTCTCGTGCGCCGACTTGATCTTCTCGATGTCCTGGCCGCCCAGGGCACCCCGCAGCTCGCCGAGCGCCTCGTTGAGCTGCTCGCGGTTCTCGCTGGGCAGCTTGTCACCGCTCTCGGCGAGGAACTTCTCGGTCTGCCACTGGAGCGCCTCGGCCACGTTGCGGGTCTCGGCGTCGTCGCGGCGGCGCTTGTCCTCCTCCGCGTGCTCCTCGGCGTCGCGGCGCATGCGCTCGATGTCGTCCTTCGGCAGCGAGGAGCCGCCGGTGATCGTCATCTTCTGTTCCTTGCCGGTGCCCAGGTCCTTGGCGTGCACGTTGACGATGCCGTTGGCGTCGATGTCGAAGGCGACCTCGATCTGCGGCACGCCGCGCGGCGCCGGCGGGAGGCCGGTCAGCTCGAAGGTGCCGAGCTTCTTGTTGTAGGCCGCGATCTCCCGCTCACCCTGGAACACCTGGATCAGCACCGACGGCTGGTTGTCGTCCGCGGTGGT
Organism: Micromonospora sp. NPDC005172; assembly: GCF_040608555.1. NCBI lineage: Bacteria > Bacillati > Actinomycetota > Actinomycetes > Micromonosporales > Micromonosporaceae > Micromonospora > Micromonospora sp. NPDC005172. The sequence goes on along the minus strand of NZ_JBEXIL010000002.1, from coordinate 196,299 downwards.
GAACACCTCGGAGCGCTTGGTCGGGATGGTGGTGTTGCGCTCGATGAGCTTGGTGAAGATGCCGCCCTTGGTCTCGATGCCCAGGCTCAGCGGCGTCACGTCGAGCAGCAGGACGTCCTTGACCTCGCCCTTGAGCACGCCGGCCTGCAGGGCCGCGCCGACGGCGACGACCTCGTCCGGGTTGACGCCCTTGTTGGGGTCGCGGCCGGTGAGCTGCTTGACCAGGTCGGTCACGGCGGGCATCCGGGTCGAACCACCGACCAGGATCACGTGCTCGACGTCGGAGATCTTGATGCCGGCGTCCTTCACGGCCTGCTCGAACGGGCCCTTGCAACGGTCCAGCAGGTCCTGCGTCATCCGCTGGAACTCGGCGCGGCTGAGCGTCACGTCGAGGTGCAGCGGGCCGGCGGAGCCGGCGGTGATGTACGGCAGGTTGATGTTGGTGGTGGTGGCGGCGGACAGCTCGATCTTGGCCTTCTCGGCGGCTTCACGGAGGCGCTGGAGAGCCATCTTGTCCTGACCGAGGTCGATGCCGTGCTCACCGCGGAACGTCTTGACCAGGTGGTCGATGATCCGCTGGTCCCAGTCGTCGCCGCCGAGGTGGTTGTCACCGCTCGTCGACTTGACCTCGATGACGCCCTCGGCCAGCTCCAGCAGCGACACGTCGAAGGTGCCGCCACCGAGGTCGAAGACCAGGACGGTCTGCTCCTTGGAGCCCTTGTCCAGCCCGTACGCCAGGGCGGCCGCGGTCGGCTCGTTGACGATCCGCAGCACGTTGAAGCCGGCGATCTCACCGGCCTCCTTGGTGGCCTGACGCTGGCTGTCGTTGAAGTAGGCCGGGACGGTGATCACCGCGTCGGTGATCTGCTCACCCAGGTACGCCTCGGCGTCCCGCTTGAGCTTCATCAGGGTCCGGGCCGAGATCTCCTGCGGGGTGTACTTCTTGCCGTCGATGTCGACGGACCAGTTCGTGCCGACCTCACGCTTGACCGAACGGATCGTCCGGTCCGGGTTGGTCACCGCCTGGCGCTTCGCGACCTCACCGACGAGCACCTCGCCGTTGCGGGCGAACGCGACGATCGACGGGGTCGTCCGCGAGCCCTCAGCGTTGGCGATGACGGTGGGCTCACCGCCCTCGAGAACGCTGACGCAGGAGTTCGTCGTGCCGAGGTCGATACCGACCGCACGTGCCATCTTCGCTTCCTCGCTTCGTAAGGTTGTGCAGGTGACGGGCACCGCCCGCGGCTGCTCGGCGGGCACCGCCCGCAGCGGGCCCCACCACAAGTTGAGTGAACTTGACTCAATAGTGCCACGCACTCGCCAATCGTCAAGTCGAGTTGAGCCGACCCGACGCAACCCAGACGTTATTACCGTCCGGTTGTCTTCCCTTGCATCGGTCGGGCACGCTTTAGCGGTGACGACGCACGGCGATTCCGCCACCCGTTCCGGCGCGCCCGCCGTCGCCGCCCGCACCGTCCCTCCGGACGCCGCGGAGGAGCCGTCCGTCACGACCGGGGACGACAGCCTCCCCGGCGCGCTGTCGGGCCTGAGGGCCGCGATCGGTGCCACCCGCTATCCGCTCGCGCTGCCCTCGGCCAGCTCCGCCCGGCACGCCGCCGGCGCCCTGACCGACCAGCTCGACGACTACCTGCTGCCCCGGCTGGCCCGGCTGGACGCCCCGCTGCTGGTGGTGGTCGGCGGCTCCACCGGCGCGGGCAAGTCGACCCTGGTCAACAGCCTGGTCAAGGCCCGCGTCAGCGCCGCCGGTGTGTTGCGGCCCACCACCCGGTCCCCGGTGCTGGTGTGCAACCCGGCCGACGCGGCCTGGTTCCGGCAGGGCGACCTGCTGCCCGGGTTGACGCGTACCACCGAGCCGAGCGACGACCCGCGCTCCCTGCACCTGGTGACCGCGCCGGCGCTGCCCCCGGGGCTGGCCTTCCTCGACGCACCGGACATCGACTCGGTGGTCGACGCCAACCGCGCACTCGCGAGCCAACTGCTCGCCGCCGCCGACCTGTGGCTCTTCGTCACCACCGCCGCCCGGTACGCCGACGCGGTGCCGTGGGAGCTGCTGCGCAGCGCGCGGAGCCGGGGGGCCGTGATCGCCATGGTGCTCGACCGGGTCCCCGCAGAGGCCAGCGACGAGATCGCCGCGCACCTCGCCGAGATGCTCGCCGCCCAGGATCTGGGCCGCGCGCCGCTGTTCGTCCTGCCCGAGACCTGGGTCGACGGTCAGGGACTGCTCCCCGAGGGGGTTACGGCTCCGCTGGCCGAATGGTTCGCCCGGCTGGCCGCCGACGCCGACGCCCGCGCCGCCGTGGTCCGCCAGACGCTCGACGGTGCGCTGGCCGCCCTGCACCCCGCCGTCGAGGAACTGGCCGACGCCGCCGACGAGCAGGTGACCGCCGCCGACGGGTTGGACGAACGGGTCCGGGCCGCGTACCGCGGAGCCGAGCGGACCGTCGAGCAGGGTCTGCGGGACGGGCGGCTGCTGCGCGGCGAGGTGCTGGCCCGCTGGCAGGAGTTCGTCGGCACCGGCGAGTTCTTCCGCACGCTGGAGGCCCGCATCGGGCGTCTCCGGGACCGGATGGTGGCAGCCGTCACCGGCCGTCCCGCGCCCTCCTCCGAACTGCGCAATGCCATCGAGTCGCAGCTCGTCACCCTGCTGCGGGGTGTGGCGTCCGAGGCCGCCGAATCCGCGTACACCGGGTGGAAGGCGCACCCGGCGGGCGCGGATCTGCTCGAACCGGGGCTCGCCTATCCGAGCGACGACCTGCCCGAGCGCGCCGAACGGATGGTCCGGGACTGGCAACGCGCCGTGCTGGAGCTGGTTCGGGTCGAGGGCGCCGACAAGAGGTTCGTCGCCCGTACCGCCGCGTACGCGGTGAACGCCACCGGGCTGGCCGTCATGATCGCCGTATTCGCCTCGACCGCGTTCATCCCCACCGGGCTGGAGGTGGCCACGGGGGCCGGCACGACCGTCGCCGCGCAAGCCGTACTCCAGGCGATCTTCGGCGACCAGGCGGTGCGTACCCTCGCTGCCAAGGCCCGGGTCGACCTCCTGGCGCGGGTGCGGACGCTGCTGGACGCGGAGGCCGACCGCTTCCTGGCCCGCACCGCCGACGCCCGGCCCGCCGAGGCGGCCGGCGAGGCGCTACGCCGGGCGGCCGGACGGGTCGAGCTGGCCCGGCACCGCAGCGGCCTGGCCACCGACACCCTGCCGGCCGGCGACGAGGAGGGTTCACGGTGAGCAACATCGCCGGCCGGGTACGCGAGGTCTTCCGCGGCGACCAGCGGATCGACCCCGACGCGCTGATCACCCGCCTGGACGCCGTACGCCGGCTCCTGACCGCCGTCGACGGCCTGCTGCCCGACGCCGAGCTGGTGCCCGCGCACACCCTGGTCGAGCGGGCCGGCACCCGGCTCGCGCTGTCCCGCGACCACACCGTCGTCGCCCTCGCCGGCGCGACCGGCAGCGGCAAGTCCAGCCTGTTCAACGCGCTGGCCCAACTGGAACTCTCGCCCGTCGGTGTCCGCCGACCGACCACCGGCGTGACGCACGCGTGCGTGTGGGGCCCGCTGGAGGACGCCAACCGCCTGCTCGACTGGATCGGGGTGCTGCCCCGGCACCGCTTCGTACGCGAGAGCGCGCTCGACGGCGACGACGAGACGCCCCTGCACGGGCTGATCCTGCTCGACCTGCCGGACTTCGACTCGGTACAGCGGTCCCACCGCCTCGAGGTCGACCGGCTGCTCGGCCTGGTCGACCAGGTGGTCTGGGTGGTCGACCCGCAGAAGTACGCCGACCGGGTCATCCACGACAGCTACCTGCGCGAGTTCCACCGGCACCGGGACGTCACCCTGGTCGTGCTCAACCAGGCCGACCGACTGCCGGCGGCCGAGCTGCCCCGCGTCCTGGACGACCTGCGCCGACTGCTCGACTCCGACGGGCTGACCGGCGTGCCGCTGCTCGCCACCACCGCCATCGACCCGGCCGGGATGGTCGGGCTGCGCACCGCGCTGGAACGTACGGTCGCCGAACGGCAGGCTGCCCTGCGTCGACTGGCCGGCGACGTCGACACGGTGGTCGCCGGGCTGGACGGGATGATCGGCTCGGCCCGGCCGGCGGGTGGTCCGGACGACGCGACCGTCGCCGCGCTGAAACGGGCGTTGGCCGACACCGCCGGTGTGCCGACGGTGAGCGAGGCGGTCGAGCGGGCGTACCGGCATCGGGCCGTAGCGGCCACCGGCTGGCCGGTGGTCCGGGGCTGGCGGCGTTTCCGGCCCGACCCGCTGCGCCGACTGCACCTGCCCGGTCCGGCCGGCGCGGACGCCGACCCGGCGGAGAGCCTGGTCGCGGCGACCTCGGTGCCCGACCCGACGGCCGCCCAGCGATCCGCGCTCGGCCTGGCGATCCGTGCGGTGGCCGACCGGGCCGCCGGCGGCCTGCCCGCCGCCTGGCCGACGGCCGTGACCTCGGCGGCCCGGTCCCGCCTCGACGACCTGCCGGACGCGTTGGACCGGGCGATCGCCGGCACCGACCTCGGCCTGGACCGCCAGCCAGCGTGGTGGCGCGTCGTCGGCGGTGTGCAGTGGCTGGTCACCCTGGCTGCCGTGGTCGGCCTGGGCTGGCTGGCGCTCGGCTACGCCCTGCGGGCGCTCGGCCTGCCGGCGCTGGACAACCCGATGGTCGGGCAGGTGCCGATGCCGACCGTGCTGCTGCTCGGTGGTCTGCTGGCCGGGCTGCTGGTGGCGGCGCTGACCCGGCCGGTGGTGCGCTGGGCGGCCCGCCGGGCGCGGGCCCGCGCCCGGCAGCGGCTGACGGTCCGCGTCGCCGAGGTCGGCGAGGAATACGTGCTCGCTCCGGTACGGGTCGTGCTCGCCTCGTACGCGCAGGCGCGCGACGCGCTCCGCGAGGCTGCCCGCCGCTGACGCCTCTGCGTACGCCCCGAGCGGCGTAGGGTCGAAGCATGGCCACGCCTCAGACCCCCTACGACGCGGTGCTGCACGCCGCACGCGACGTGACCAAGCTGGAGTCCGCCCTCGACGCCGAGATGCTCGGCAGCGCGCTGCTGGGCAGTGTCTACGCCATCGCGGAAACCGACCGCGACACCGCCGTGCGGGAGTTCGTCACCGGATTCCTCGCCGCCACCGCCCGCCGTCGGATCGCGGCGGCGACCACCATCCGGCAGGTCTTCGCCACGCTCGTCCCGAGCGCCGAGGGCGCCGATCGGGTACGCCCCGGCAGCCAGGCGCCCGCCTGGTCCGGTCAGCTCGGCCGGGTGCACCTCACCGGCAGTTGGGCGTACGGGGACGTGTACGGCGACCAGACCTCCTACCTCGCCACCTTCGCGTACGACGACGCGGCCGGGGGCTCGGAGCACGCACTGGTGGCCCTCATCGACCACAACATCGGGATCACCAAGGACATCTTCGTCGGCGGGCCCGCCGAGCGGATCCTGGACCAGGTCCGGCAGATGTGCGCCGACGACGAGCTGACCTGGTTCCGTACCGAGGACCCGGCCCGGCTGCGGGGCGAGGTGGCCCGTCACCTCTCCGTCACCGACGACCTGAGCGAGCTGCCCGGCGAGGGCTCACTCGCCACCGACCGCGCGCTGGTGGGCGCCCGGCTCGCGGTGCTGCCCATGGCCGCCGTGCCGACCGGCCCGGCCGAGGTCGAACCGCTCTCCGCCGCCGAGCGCACCGACCTGGTCCGGCGTTTCCTGGCGTCGCCGGAGGCCGCCCGGTTCGGGCTCGACAGCGTCGACGGTCCCGAGCTCGCGTCGCTGCACTTCTGCCTGAGCCTGTTGCTGGACCACGCCGCGTCCTTCCCCGACTCGGACCCGATGCGGTGGAGCCCGGCGGTGTCCGGCCTCTTCCTGCTCGACTGGGTGCACCGTCGTGCCGTGCTCGACATGGACGACGCGGCGATGCTGCCCCGGGTCCTGCGCGCCTGGGCCCGGTACGCGTCGCGCCAGCGAGGGCTTCCCGAGGCCGCCGCCGAGCGGACCGACGAGGCCATCGAGGAGATGGTCGCGGAATTCGCCCGGCTCTACTCGACCGGCGAGCGGCGCAGCCCGGCCACCGCGGCGGTCGCTCAACTGATGGCCGACGGCGTGGACCCGGACGACCCGGCCGCGCTGGACGCCTGGATCGAGGCGAACCGGCACCGCCTCGCCGACGACGGCGCCTGACGGCAACCGGGCGGGTGGCGCAGAGCCGCCCGCCCGGTCCGGTCCGGTGCTGTGAGCGATCCGGTGCTGTGAGCGGTCCGGTGCTGTGAGCGGTCCGGTCCGGTGCGGCGCGGTCCGGTGCGGCGCGGCCCTGTAAGCCGGGCGCAGCGGGGCGAGGTGGAGTCGCAGTCGGCGCGGTCCTTCACTCGGCACGGTCGGCGCGGTCGCCCAGCGCAGTCGGCGCGGTCGCCCAGCGCAGTCGGCGCGGTCGCCCAGCGCAGTCGGCGCGGTCGCCCAGCGCAGTCGGCGCGGTCGCTCAGCGCAGGAGGCCGAAGACGATCGCGGCGATCAACGCGCCGAGCACTCCGCCGGCGAGCACCTGAGGGATGGTGTGGTCCCGCAGACGTACGCGGGACCAGCCGACCACGCCCAACAGCGGCGCGGCGACCAGGAACCCACGCCCGAAGGTCAGCGCCAGGATGACCAGGGTGCCGGCGGACACCGCCGAGTGGATCGACATCTTCCACCAGTGGCTCACCGATACGGCGACCACCAGTCCGACCAGCCCCGCCACCGCCAGCGCCAGCAACGGCCGCGGCGCGCCGAGGACGAGGAGCAGCGCGAGGCCGGCGGCGACCGAGCCGAGACCGACCAGCAGGGGTACCCGCCGCTGCTCCCGACGACCGATGTGGTGGTCGGTGAGCCGTCCTCGACGAACCCCTCCGACGATGTAGGCGAACGGGATGCCGGTGACGAAGACCGTCGCGAGCAGGCCCCACACCAGGCCCCGGGCACTGCCCCGGGTGCTGTGCCAGCTCACCGTGACGATCAGCAGCGACACCAGCACGGCCGGGGCGGTCAGCTCGGTGACGAGTCGGGCCACCCGCAGCCCCGGTCCGGGGCGGGCAGCGACCGGGCGGGGTTCCGCACCGCCGCCCACGCCACCCCCTCTGGTACGCGCCCACCACCAACCAGCGCCGCCTCGGTGACACCTGCCCGTCACCGTACCGCCGGGAAGGCCCTCGAATGCACGGGTCCGGCCGCCGACCGACGGACCGTCACGCCATCCCAACGGTCGCCCCCCACGCCCCCCGCGCACCCACCCCCCTACGGTCGCTCGCGGTGATCAAGAAGTTTGCGTCACCGCGACCACGATTCTTGACGCAAACCTCTTGATCACCGAAGGCCCGTGGCTGCGCGGGGTTGGCGCCTGCCCGAGGGAACCCTGGCGTCGTCGGTTCCGGGCGGCGGCCTACACGATCGCGCCGATCTTGCGGTTTCTGTTGTCGTTATGGGCGGATCGAACCTTATATCTCGACAGAAAGTGCAAGATCGCGGCGGACTCGGGGCTCGGCGGGCTCGGGCGCGGGCGCGGCGGGCTCGGGCGCGGCGGGCTCGGGCGCGGCGGTGGGGCTGGGCGCGAGCGTTGATGGCGGCGCCGTTGTCGGCTCGGGTGGGGTGGGCGACGGGCGTGGGGTGGGCGACGGGCGTGGGGTGGGCAACGGGCGTGGGGTGGGCGACGGGGGAGGTGTGCTTGCCGGCGCGGAGAGGGTGCTGGTGGGGACTGCGGTGGCGGTCGAGGGGTCGGTCGTGGTGGGTGTCGACGGGTCAGTCGTGGTGGGTGTCGAGGGGTCGGTCGTGGTGGGTGCCGGATCGGTCGTGGTGGGTGTCGCCGGATCGGTTGGCGACGGGCTCGGTGTGGACGACGTCTCGGTCGGGTCCGGTGGGCCGGTCGGCGACGGCACCGGCGACGGGCTGGGCGGTGGCGCGGCGGGCGGCGTGCTCCGCGTGGGTCGGGGGGCTGGCGGCGCGGAAACGACCCGGCGGGTGGGCACCCGGTCGTCCACCCTCGGGCCGTACCACGAGTCGTCCGGGACACGCCGGGGCGCGGCGGGCAGCCAGTCGGCGGTCGCTGTCGGGCCGGCACTGGGTGTGTCGGGTGTCGGGAGCACAGGCGGCGGCTGACTGGTCACCGGCATCGGGATGACCACCGGCCCGACCGACGGGGTCGGGATGAACGGGGTGCTGGTGTCCGGCAACGCGGAGGTACCCGGGGTGGCCGAGCCGGCGCTGATCGCCGCCAGGACGGGCATCGACGCGGTGCCGGCCAGTAGCGCGACGGTGAGCAGGTAGCCCCGGGAGGGGCCGCCCGCACCCGGTGCCCGGTGCGCACCGATCACCCGGCGGTAGCCGCCCGGCGAGCGGTGGCGGCCGAGCGCGGGTGTGCCGGGGCCGTCACCTGACTCGTCCACCACACACCCCTTGTCGTCGGCCCCTGCGGTCACTGTCGGAGGTCGCACGGGGTGACGGCCGGGGGTCAATCCCGGCCAATCACCCGATCGGCACGATCCTGCGGTAATCAGCCTCGTCCAGTTACCGTCCGTCAGCCAACACCCACCGCGTGTCGACACGCGACACTGACCGAACGGTGACGAATCAGTACCGGAACTCCCGGTGGACGCGCTACGGCACGATGACGACAAACGCCAGCAAATCGTGGACGGTCGGAATGCGGGCCGGGCGTACTGTGGGCGCGCTCACCTGCTCTGCGAATATGGAACACGACGGCAACGCAGCCGCGACCTCCGCGCACCCCTGCGGCAGACGCGGCCCGGCGCCGGCGCTCCCGATCCGGGTTCGGCCAGAACCCGGCTCACGCCGCGCGGCAACCCCCACCCGGGCTAGGCGCGGCCGCCAGGAACCGGTCCGGCAGCAGCCGGACAGGCGCACGAGTTGCGTGGCCGGGTGACCCCCCGGTGCCGACGCAGACACGACAGGGAGAGACCGATGGCAAAGGGCGACCCCGGGGGCACCACCCGCAGCAGGCGGGCAGCTTCCCGCTCCAAGAAGGGCGCGACCGGCGATCCCGAGCTGGTGCAGCTGCTCACCCCCGAAGGCGAGCGGATCGACAGCGCCACCGGGCCGGACGGCACCGAGTACCGCGTCGACTTCTCCGACGAGGAGTACCGCGGGCTCTACCGCGACCTGGTGCTGGTCCGCAAGTTGGACGCCGAGGCGACCGCGCTCCAGCGGCAGGGCGAGCTGGGCCTCTGGGCCAGCCTGCTCGGCCAGGAGGCCGCGCAGGTCGGCTCCGGACGCGCGCTGCGGACCCAGGACATGGCCTTCCCGACGTACCGGGAGCACGGGGTCCTCTACTGCCGGGGCATCGATCCGATCATGCCGCTCGGCCTGTTCCGCGGCGTCGACCAGGGCGGCTGGGACCCGAACGAGTTCAAGTTCAACATGTACACGATCGTCATCGGCGCGCAGACCCTGCACGCGACCGGGTACGCCATGGGCATCACCATGGACGGCAAGGTCGGCACCGACGACGGCGAGGCCGCGATCGCCTACTTCGGTGACGGGGCGACCAGCCAGGGCGACGTCAACGAGGCGTTCGTCTGGGCCAGCGTGTTCAACGCGCCGCTGGTCTTCTTCTGCCAGAACAACCAGTACGCGATCTCCGAGCCGCTGGAGCGGCAGACCCGCGTCCCGCTCTACCAGCGGGCCGCCGGCTTCGGCTTCCCCGGCGTACGGGTGGACGGCAACGACGTGCTGGCGTCGTACGCGGTCACCCGCACGGCGCTGGACAACGCCCGGCACGGGCAGGGCCCGAGCCTGATCGAGGCGTACACCTACCGGATGGGCGCGCACACCACCTCCGACGATCCGACCCGCTACCGGATCGCCAGCGAGGTGGAGTCGTGGCAGGCGAAGGACCCGATCCTCCGGGTCCGGACCTTCCTGGAGAGGCAGCAGATCGCCGACGCGGCCTTCTTCGCCGAGGTCGACGAGCAGGCCCGCCGCGAGGCGGTACACCTGCGCGAGCGCGTACTCACCATGCCCGACCCGGAGCCGGTGACGATGTTCGACCACGTCTACCCCAACGGGTCGCCGCTGCTCGACGAGCAGCGTGCGCAGTTCAACCGCTACATGGAGTCGTTCGAGGGGAGCGCCCACTGATGGCCACGGAGACGCTCACCCTCGGCAAGGCCCTCAACACCGGCCTGCGCCGCGCCCTGGAGACCGACCCCAAGATCATCATCATGGGCGAGGACGTCGGCAAGCTCGGCGGCGTCTTCCGGATCACCGACGGGCTCCAGAAGGACTTCGGTGACCAGCGGGTGATCGACACCCCGTTGGCCGAGTCCGGCATCATCGGCACCGCCGTCGGCCTGGCCATCCGCGGCTACCGGCCGGTCTGCGAGATCCAGTTCGACGGCTTCGTCTACCCCGCGTACGACCAGATCGTGTCGCAGGTGGCGAAGATGCACTACCGGTCGGGCGGCAAGCTCAGCATCCCGATGGTCATCCGAATTCCGTTCGGTGGCGGCATCGGCGCGGTGGAGCACCACTCCGAGTCGCCGGAGGCGTACTTCGCGCACACCGCCGGCCTGAAGGTGGTGTCCTGCGCCAACCCGCAGGACGCGTACGTGATGATCCAGCAGGCCATCGCCTCGGACGACCCGATCGTCTTCCTGGAGCCCAAGCGGCGCTACTGGGAGAAGGGCCAGGTCGACCTGGACGCGCCGCTGTCCGACGCGTACCCCCTGCATTCGGCCCGGGTGGTGCGGCCCGGCACGGACGCGACGGTGCTGGCGTACGGCCCGATGGTCCGCACGTGCCTGGAGGCGGCGACGGCCGCCGCCGAGGACGGCCGGGAGTTGGAGGTCATCGACCTGCGCACGCTGTCGCCGCTGGACCTGGGCGCGGTGTACGAGTCGGTGAAGCGCACCGGACGCGCGGTGGTGGTGCACGAAGCGCCGTCGAACATCGGTCTGGGCGCCGAGCTGGCCGCGCGGATCACCGAGGAGTGCTTCTACTCGCTGGAGTCGCCGGTGCTGCGGGTGACCGGGTTCGACACTCCCTACCCGGCCGCTCGGGTGGAAGAGGAATACCTGCCCGACCTCGACCGGGTGCTCGACGCTGTCGACCGCACCTTCGGCTGGTGAGTGACATGTCCCGGATCAAGACGTTCAACCTGCCCGACCTTGGCGAGGGGCTGACCGAGGGCGAGATCCTGGCCTGGCTGGTCAAGGTCGGCGACACGATCGAGCTGAACCAGCCGATCGTCGAGGTCGAGACGGCCAAGGCGGCGGTGGAGATCCCGGCGAAGTGGGCCGGGCAGGTGCAGGCCATCCACCACCCGGAGGGCACCACGGTCGAGGTCGGTACGCCGATCATCGCGATCGACACCGACCCGGGCGCGGGCCCGCTGGACACCCCGTCCACCACGGCCACGCCCGACGGTGACCTGCCCACTCCGTCGGCGGCGTCGCTGGCGGCGGTGGAGGTGGCACCGGCCGAGGGCATGATCGAGCCCGGCCTGATCGGCGGTGCGGCCCCGGGCGGGCGGACAGCGGTGCTGGTCGGCTACGGCCCGCGTACGACCAGCGCGAAGCGCCGCCCCCGCAAGGGCGCCGTTCCGGCGCAGACCGCGACCACCGTGGCCCCCGCTGGGGTCGATCATGGAGTTGTGGTGGGTGACAAGCCGGCTGGTACCCCCACGATCCCGGCACCACACGTCCATGATCGACGCGGCGGGGCGGTCGGGGCAGTCGCGGCGGGGGTGTTGGCCAAGCCACCGGTGCGCAAGCTTGCCAAGGATCTCGGGGTCGACCTGCGGACGCTGACCGGGTCGGGGCCGTTGGGCTCGATCACCCGGGAGGACGTACAGCAGGCGCTGAGCGGGGCCACGGCGGCGGCCGAGCCGATCATCGCCACCTCGACCGCGACGAGCGCCGCGAGCTTCGGCGCGGACCGTGAGCAGCGCATCCCGGTCAAGGGGGTCCGCAAGCTCACCGCCGAGAACATGTCCCGCTCGGCGTTCACCGCCCCACACGTGACGGAGTTCCTGACCGTCGACGTGACCCGGGGGATGAAGGCCCTGGAGCGCCTGCGGGGCCGGCGGGAGTGGCGCGACGTACGGGTCTCGCCGTTGCTCCTGGTGGCGAAGGCCGTGCTGCTGGCCGTCAAGCGTCACCCGATGGTCAACTCGACCTGGGCCGGCGACGAGATCGTGGTCAAGGAGTACGTGAACCTCGGCATCGCGGCGGCCACCGAGCGCGGTCTGATCGTGCCGAACGTCAAGGACGCCGGCCGGCTCCCCCTGCGGGAGTTGGCGGACGCGCTGAACAACCTGGTGCAGACGGCGAAGTCCGGCCGCACCTCGCCCGCGGACATGTCGGGCGGCACCCTGACCATCACCAACGTCGGGGTGTTCGGGGTGGACACCGGGACGCCGATCCTGCCGCCGGGTGAGTCGGCGATCCTCGCCTTCGGCGCGGTGCGGGAGATGCCCTGGGTGCACAAGGGCAAGGTCAAGCCCCGTCAGGTCACCACGCTGGGGCTGAGCTTCGACCACCGGATCATCGACGGTGAGCTGGGCTCGAAGTTCCTGCGCGACATCGGGGACTTCCTCGCCGACCCCGAGGCGGCGCTGCTCGCCTGGACCTGACCGGTCCGCAACGCCAGCCACGGCCGGTGTGCCACGGGTTAACGCCCGGCACACCGGCCGTGTCCGTTGGGCGACGGAACCGTCGGCGGCGAGCCCTGTTGACCTTTGATTGTTAGGCAGGTGTCTCAGCTCACCTCATAATCGATGGAAGTTGGCCGGCTTCTGCTGTTGAATAGACACATCAGGGGCCGACAACCGAATAGCCAGGGGGACCCAGCAATGAGCAGCATGATCGAGCGAATCCGCAACCACCGCGACGCCAACCGCCGCGCGCGTGCCATCGAGCACGCGCTGCGCTCGGCGACTTCGCCGGCCGTTCGCGAGGAGCTTCTCGTCATCGCCCAGCGTCACATGAGCTGACGCTCCACGACTTTCCTCACCTCCTCCAGATCGATGGCCCACCCGGCTCACCGGGTGGGCCATCGGCATTCCGCCCGCAGTTCACACCGGGACGCCAGCACGTGACACCGGGATTCCGCCCTGCCGCAGCGCCCGGTACGGTGGGCTTCGGTCGCCGCCCGCCGGCCCGGCCGACGCCGAGCCGATAGAAGCTGCTCGACGCCAGCCGGCGACGGGCAGTGACGACCGGTGCTCCTTGGACGCCCCAAGGGGCCACCGGATACGGTGCGGGGAGCCGGCACGGCGGTACGCCGGTGACGCCGGCAGCCATGCCGAGGAGACGATCGGCACCGGCGGCCGACATGTGATGGAGGAGGCGCACCCATGACGTCCGAGGGCCCGCACCGTCCCGGCCAGGAGCCGGACGAGGTGTCGCCGGGCGCCGGCGGACCGGCGCCGTACGGCGACCGCCCGGCGCAGCCGGACAACGGCTACAACGCCACCGGCCCCGACCTGGGCTGGGCACCACCCCCGCCACCCGCCCGGCCGAACCCGTCCTGGGCAACCCAGGCCGAGCAGCAGCCGAATCCCGCCTGGGATGCGGCCGCCGCACCTCAGCTCAGCGATCCCGCGCAGCCCGCGTGGGCCGCCGGTGGTCCATCCGAGCCGGCCCAACCCGCCCAGTGGACTCCGCCGCAGCAGGGCTGGACGCCGCCCGAGCAGGCCGCCCCCGCCTGGCCCGCCGCCTCTGCCGAGCAGCAGCCCGACTGGGCGCAGGCCCAGCCGGCCGCGCGAGGCGCAGCCCAGGTGCCCCCGGCCACCACCGCGTGGCCCGCCCAGGACGACCCGTCCCGCTCCGGCGGATGGGCAGCCGGCGCAGGCCAGGCCAGCCCGCCGGCCCCGGAGTGGCACCCCGAGCCGGCGCAGCCCGCCGGCCGCGCTGGCGTACCCGCCCAGCAGGACGACCCGTCGGGGTCGGGCGGCTGGGCCGTCGGAGCGGCCGCGGCACGGGAGGACCAGCCCGTGTGGACGCCGGCCGAGCAGGCACCCCAGACCTGGGGCCAGCCCGCCGAGCAGGCGTCTCCTGGCTGGGCGCAGGCCGAGTCGGCCGGGGCGCGCGGCGCGGCCCAGGTCCCGGCCGCCAACTGGCCGGCGCAGGACGATGCCCCGCAGCCCACGACGTGGGGCGGCGCGGAGAGCCGTCCGCAGCAGCCGGACTGGGTGCTCCCGCCCCAGGACCAGCCCGCCGAGCGTCCGGAACCGACCGCATGGCCCCAGGCCGAGCAGTCCGGCCCCGCGTCCGCCCGGGCCAGCGTCAGCGTGCCCAGCAGCGACCCGACGCCCGGGTGGGCCGCCGCCGGCCCGGACAACCCGCCGCAGGCCAGCCCTGGCGTCGCGGCAATCGAGCCGTGGTCACCGGGCGAGGTGTGGGGCCGCGCCGAGGCGGAGGCCTCCGCACAGGCACGCGGCGGCTGGGACGCCGACCGGGGCGACGAGCCACCGGTCTACCAGCCCGCACCCGCACCCGGCATCTCACCCGCCAACGCCGTGCCGCTGCCCCCGCAGGAGCAGCGCGTACCGGGTGCCAGCCTCGCCGCCGCCCCGCCGGCCGACTTCGTGCCCTCGACGCCGTACGCCCCGATCCCTGAGCAGCCGGCATACCCCGAGCGGGACACCCCGGACGCCGCCGAGCCCGCCGCCTGGGGCCGCGCCGAGGAGGCGTCGGCGGGTGCCGCCGTGGTGCCTTCTCCGCGTACGTCCCCGGAGGCCGGCGCGGGCCGCGCGGTCGTACCGGTGTCGGACGCCGAATCGGCCGCCGGAGCGGCGGGCCGTGCCTCCGCGAGCGCCTCGGTGCCGCTCGCCAGCCGGGTGATGCCCCCGACCGACCAGGCCATGCGGCCGGCCAGCGCCGCCACGCCCCAACCCCGGGTGTACGGCCGTCCGGCCCGGCCCGAGGACGACGAGCCGGAGCAGGCGGGCCCGGAGGCGTTCCAGGCCGACCCGAGCCCCGAGCACCCGGGCATGCCCGACTGGCAGCAGGACGCCGGCCGTTCGAGCGCACCGGACTGGCAGCAGGACGCCGGCCGCCCGAGCACCCCCGACTGGCAGCAGGATGCCCGCCGCCCGGCCGCACCGGACTGGCAGCAGGCGCCGGAGCGCCCGAGCATGCCTGACTGGCAGCAGGACGCCGGTCGCCCGAGCGCACCGGACTGGCAGCAGGCGCCGGAGCGTCAGGGTCCGCCGGACTGGCAGAACGGGTCGGAGCGGCAAGGCTTCCCCGGTTGGGGCGACGACTCGCAGTCCGACCGGTCGTCCGCGCCCAACGCCTTCGGTGAGCCCTCCGCGGCCGCCGCCGCGCCGCCGGCGTTCCCGCCCGGTGTGCCCTCCTTCGTCGACGCACCGGGCAACAACCGGCCGGTGAACGGGGTTCGGCCGCAGTCCGGCGGTGAACGTCCGGCCGACCCGTTCGGCCCGGGTGCACCGGCCTCCGGGGCCGCTGCGGTGAGCGGCGCTGCGGGCTTCGGCGGGCCGCCCGGCGAGCAGGCACCGGGCGCGCAGTTCCCGGCCTTCCCGCCGCCGCAGTCCGCGCCGGCCTGGGGCCAGGAGGCCACCGGATCGGACCAGGGACGGTTCGACGCGTTCAAGCCGGACGCGGAGGAGGAGCCCAAGGCCGAGCCGCCCGTGCCGAAGGTGCGCAACGGACGGGTTCTGGCCGCGGTGCTGATCGCCGCCGTGCTCATCCTGGCGGTGCCGCTCGGCCTGCTGATGCTGCTCGGCAAGTTCGGTGGGGCGGACAAAACGCCGGCCTTCGACCCTGCGGTCGGCACCTGCGTCAAGCAGGTCGGCCAGGGCGCCTCGGCGGTGAACTGCACCGAGGCGGGGGCGTTCACGATCGTCTCCAAGGTGGATGCGAAGGACAAGTGCGCCGACCCGGCTCAGCCCCACGTGGTGCTGCCCGGCGAGGGCACCAACCGGGTCCTCTGCCTCAAGCCGGCCACCAAGTAGGACCTCCGACGGCGGGGTCACGGGCAACCGTGGCCCCGCCGCTCCGTGTCCGGGGCCCAACGCATGATCCGCTGACGCTGAGCGGTTTGGGGCGGTGCCCGTGGCCAGGGCTGCGGGGCGTGGCAGGCTGGCAGGCATGGGAACGACAGCGCGCGTACGGGCACCTGAGCTTCGGGGCCGGCAGTGGCTCAACACCGGCGGCAAGGACCTGACCCTGCAGGACCTGCGCGGCAAGATCGTCCTTGCCGATTTCTGGACCTTCTGCTGCATCAACTGCCTGCACGTACTCGATGAGCTCCGCCCGCTGGAGGAGAAGTACGGCGACGTGCTCGTCGTGATCGGCGTGCACTCGCCGAAGTTCGAGCACGAGAAGGACGCCGACGCGCTGGTCGCCGCCGTCGAGCGGTACGGCGTGCACCACCCCGTACTCGACGATCCCGACCTGGACATGTGGCAGCAGTACGCGGCCCGGGCCTGGCCGACCCTCTCGGTGATCGACCCCGAGGGGTACGTGGTGGCCACGATGGCCGGCGAGGGTCACGCCGAGGGTCTGGCCCGGCTGATCGACGAGCTGATCGCGACCCACGAGGCCAAGGGCACCCTGCACCGCGGTGACGGGCCGTACGTCCCGCCGCCGGCGCCGGAGACGGCACTGCGCTTCCCGGGCAAGGCGGCGCTGCTGCCGGACGGCAACCTGCTGGTGTCCGACTCGGCGCGGCACTCACTGGTCGAGGTGTCCCCGGACGGCGAGACGCTGGTGCGTCGGATCGGCTCGGGCGAGCGGGGTCGGGCCGACGGGCCGGTCGGCTCGGCGACCTTCTCCGAGCCGCAGGGCCTGTGCCTGCTGCCCACGCACGTCGCCGAGGTGGCCGGTTACGACCTGGTGGTCGCCGACACCGTCAACCACCTCCTGCGCGGCGTACGGCTGGAGTCCGGCGAGGTGGTCACCGTGGCCGGCAGCGGGCGGCAGTGGCGCGCCTCGGTCGACGACCACGCCCACGACGCGCTCTCGGTGGACCTCTCGTCCCCGTGGGACCTGGCCTGGTACGACGACAAACTGATCATCGCGATGGCGGGTATCCACCAGCTCTGGTGGTTCGACCCGATCAAGCGGACCGCCGGCATGTACGCGGGCACCACCGTCGAGGCGCTGCGTGACGGGCCGCTGGCCGAGGCCTGGATGGCGCAGCCGTCGGGGCTCTCCGTCTCGGCCGACGGCTCCCGGCTCTGGGTGGCCGACAGCGAGACCAGCGCGATCCGGTACGTCCAGAACGGGGTGCTGGGAACCGCCGTCGGGCAGGGCCTGTTCGACTTCGGGCACGTGGACGGGCCGGCCGAGTCGGCACTGCTCCAGCACCCGCTGGGCGTCTGTGCGCTGCCGGACGGCTCGGTGCTGATCGCGGACACGTACAACGGCGCGGTGCGCCGCTTCGACCCGGCCAGCAACCAGGTGTCCACGGTCGCGGACGGGTTGGCCGAGCCGAGCGACCTGGTGCTCACCCCGTCCGGTGAGGTGCTGGTGGTGGAGTCGGCCGCGCACCGGCTGACCCGACTCGCACCCGGCGCGCTGTCTGCGGCTGGTGCGAGCACGGTGGACGGCCCTCGGCACCGTACCGAGCGCAAGCCGACCGACGTGGCGGCGGGCGAGGTCACGCTGGACATCGTCTTCACCCCCGCGCCGGGGCAGAAGCTCGACGAGACGTTCGGGCCGTCGACCCGGCTGGTGGTGTCGGCGTCCCCGCCGGAGCTGCTGCTCGACGGCGGTGGCACGGGCACCGAGCTGTCCCGTCGGCTGGTGCTCAACGGCGACGTGACCGCCGGGGTACTCCAGGTCACGGCCCAGGCGGCGACCTGCGACACGGACGTCGAGCACGCGGCCTGCCATCTGACCCGGCAGGACTGGGGAGTTCCGGTACGCGTGGTCGACGGTGCCGCGACCCGGCTGCCCCTGGTGCTGCGCGGCCTCGACGCATAGGGCAGCGGGCTCGACGCCCGGCGCTCAGGCGAACGGCGCCACCGTGACGCCGGCGTCGATCAGGCTGGCGCGTACCAGCTCGGTGGCGGACACCGCGCCCGGAGTGTCGCCGTGGACGCAGATCGACTCGACCGGGCAGGGGATCACGGTGCCGTCCACTGCCACGACGGTCCGTTCGGTGGCCATCCGTACCGCCCGGGTGGCCACCTCCTCCGGGTCGCTGATCAGCGCCCCGGGCGTGCCGCGCGGCACCAGCGACCCGTTGGGCAGGTAACCGCGGTCGGCGAAGGCTTCGGCGACCACCGGCAGGCCCGCGCCGACGGCAAGTTGGGCGAGTGTCGAGCCGGGCAGGCACAGCACCGGCAGGTCGGGATTGTGGCCGCTGACGGCGGCGACCACCGCCGCCGCCTGGGACTCGTCGGTGGCGGCGGCGTGGTACAGCGCGCCGTGCGGCTTGAGGTATCGCACCCGGGTGCGAAAGAGCCGGCAGAACGCGTCCAGGGCACCCAACTGGTAGGTGATCTCGTCGCGTAGCTCGGCGAAGTCGTACGCGATCCGCCGCCGGCCGAAGCCGGCCAGGTCCCGGTAGCCGACCTGCGCGCCCACCGCGACGCCGTGCCGTACCGCGCCCTCGCAGACCCGCCGCATCGTCGACGGGTCACCGCCGTGGAAACCGCAGGCCACGTTGGCGCTGGTCACGAGGGCCAGCAGCGCGTCGTCGTCGCCGAGCCGCCAGATGCCGAATCCTTCGCCGAGGTCAGCGTTGAGGTCCATAAAATCTGACGGTAGTACCTGGCCGGGCCTGCGCGAGCGGGGTCACGTCGGTGACCATCCCGATGACCGGGTATCCGCCGGTGGTCGGATGATCGGCGAGGAAGATCAGCGGTTGGCCGTCCGCCGGCACCTGCACCGCGCCGAGCACGATGCCCTCGCTGGGCAGTTCGCCGGCCACCGCGCGGGGCAGGGCCGCGCCGGCGAGCCGCGCGCCGACCCGGTTGCTGACCGGGCTCACGGTGTACGCGCTGCCGAACAGCCGGTCGAGCGCGGTCGGAGTGAACCAGTCGTCGCGGGGACCGAGGCGTACGGCCAGGCGCAGTTCCGGCGCGGGTGGCACGCCGATGGTCACGTCCACCGGCGCGGGCTCTCCGGTCGGTGAGCCGAGCGGAAGACGGTCGCCGTCGCGCAGCGGGGCCGGGCCGAGCCCGGAGAGGGTGTCGGTGGCCCGGCTGCCGAGCACCGCTGGCACGTCGATGCCACCGGCCACGGCCAGCCAACTCCGTACGCCCCGACGCGCCGAACCGACGCGCAGCACCGTGCCGGCGGGCACGCTGAGCGGGCGTCCGGTGTCACCCACCCGCTTCCCGGCCCGGACGGTCACCTCCGCGCCGGTGATGGCGACGGTGGTGGCGCGGGTCAGCCGCAGCGCGCAGCCGGTCAGTGTGATCTCCAGGCCGGCGGCCTCCTCGGTGTTGCCGACCAGCCGGTTGGCGAGCCGCAGGGCGGCCGGGTCGAGAGCGCCGGACCGGGGTACGCCGAGGTGCGCCCAGCCGGGCCGGCCGAGGTCCTGCACAGTGGTGAGCGCCCCGGCACGCAGCACCTCGATCTCGGCGTCACCTGTCATGCCGCCACCATCCGCACGCGGGTGCCGGGACCGAGCCGGGCGGGCGGGTCCTCGTCGACGTCGAAGAGGGCCAGGTCGGTCCGGCCGACCAGCAGCCAGCCGCCGGGGGACGGGCTGGGATAGATGCCGGCGTACGGGCCGGCCAGGGCGACCGAGCCGGCCGGCACCCGGGGGCGCGGGGTGGGCAGCCGGGGCAGCGCCAGCTCGGCGGGGAGCCCGGTCAGGTAGGGGAAGCCGGGGGCGAAGCCGCAGAACGCGACCCGGAACGGGGTGCCGGTCAGGCGGCGCAGCACCGCCGGCACGTCGACGCCCCAGTGCTCGGCGACGACCGGCAGGTCCGGCCCGTCGAACGCAACCTCCACGAAGATCTCCGCGCCTGCCCCGTGCGTCGATCTTGCAGTTTCTGCCGTCGACATGACCCGATCAGGCCGTTCTGTCGGGACAGAAAGTGCAAGATCGGCGGAGTGGGCGCGGGTGGTTTCGCGCGCGGCGGCGGTGACCGTGGGTGCCCAGCGGGACAGCAGGGTGGCGGTGGCGGCGGGGTTTGGTAGCCCGTCGAGCAGGACGGTGTTGGCCGCCGGGACGATCTCGACCGCGGTCAGGTCTCCGCGTTCGCGGCGCTGCCACAACTCGGCCCGCCAGGCCTCGACCAGGTGAGCCGCGGGCAGTCCGGTGGAGGCGTCGCACTCGATCAGAAGGGCGTGCGCCCCAACGGGCCGAATCCGCATCGCCTCATCTTCACCGACAGACGTCGTTTCCACCCCTCGCGATCTTGCACTTTCTGTGGCGGCAAAAGGAGCTATCCACTCATCTCAACCACCGAAACTGCAAGATCGGCGCGTGCCATGCGTCACCGACGGGACTACTTGAAAGTAACCTACGGTGCCGTAACCTGAGGTCGTGACGACTTCCGCCCCGCTTCGCCTGAAGCCGGTCGACATCGGCAAGCCCCGGATGCGCGGCTGGCTGCACACGTACGCCTTCTTCGTCGCCCTGGTTGCCGGCATCGTGCTCTGCTCGATCGCTGCCAGCCGACCGGGCTGGGCACCCCTCGTGAGCTGCGGCATCTACAGCCTGACGGTCTGCGGGCTGTTCGGCACCAGCGCCCTCTACCACCGTCGGGTGTGGTCGGAGCGCGGCTACCAGGTGATGCGTCGCATGGACCACTGCATGATCTTCGTGTTCATCGCCGGCACGTACACCCCGCTGTGCGCCATGCTGCTCTCGACCCGGCAGGCCACCGTCATGCTGGCCCTGGTCTGGGGTGGGGCCCTGGGCGGTGTGGCGCTGAAGCTCGTCTGGCCCCACGCGCCGCGCTGGGTGTCCGCGCCGCTCTACCTGGCGCTCGGGTGGGTCGCGGTGGCCATGCTGCCGGACATCCTGCACGGCGGCGGCGTCGCGGCGTTGGTCCTGCTGATCGTCGGTGGTGCCATCTACAGCGTCGGCGCGGTGTTCTACGCCCTGCGCCGACCCAACCCGTGGCCGACGGTGTTCGGCCACCACGAGTTCTTCCACGCGTGCACGCTGCTGGCCGCGCTGTGCCACCACGTCGCGATCTACTTCGCGCTGTTCGCCTGAGCCAGTCCGTTCCGGCGAGCCGTCGGACAGCGACCCAACTGCGCCCGGCTGCCGGGGCGACCGGGGCGACCGGGGCGCCGCAGGATGGTTGTTGTGTCCTTTGCTCTGCTTCAACCCAGGAAGCGCTCGGCGTCCGATAATCGGACACCGCCTGTTTCCTCTGTTGAAGCAGAGCAAAGGACGCCTGCGGCAGTGTCGCCCTGCCGCCCGACCCGCCCGACCCGCCCGACGCGCCCGACCCGCCCAACGTGCCCGACCCGCCCGACGCGCCGCTGCTGCCACCGATGCCGCGACTCTGTCGCGCCGCGCAGACGCGAGAGCCGGGGCACCGCCACGCTGCGGACCCCGGCTCTCGCGCGGTACAGGTCAGACCGGGCGACCCGGCCGACGCACCTCGCGGTACTCCTGCACGACCTGGTCGCCCTGGACCGGCACCACCCGGTCGACCACCACGGCGTCCTCGCGGACCGGCGGGGCGACCACGGGACGACGCCGGCTGTTCCAGAAGTAGAGGGTGGTGAGCAGGCCGGCGACACCGGCGAGCATCAGCACCCAGCCGACCACGGCCAGGTTCAGCCATCCCAGATCGGCCTCCACGGCGAATGCGAAGATCGCGCCCAGCGCGATCAGGAAGATGCTGGCACCAATACCCATGTCTCGCTCCTCGGCTCTCAACCTGGCGTACGGCCCGCCGCGGCCGTTGGTAGCGGGTGCGGCATCCCTCGACTTACCCCGGCAGGAAGATCGCCAATCGGGCAAGCTGGGAGCATGACGGACAGCCACGCCGAGACACGGACACTGGTGTTGCTCCGGCACGCGAAGGCCGAGCCGGGCAGCGAGGGTACGGACGACGCGCAGCGCCCGCTCAGCGCCCGCGGGGAGGCCGACGCGGCGGCGGCAGGTGCCTGGCTGGCGCACCACGACCTGCTGCCCGACGTGGTGCTCTGCTCGACCGCCCGGCGTACCCGCCAGACCTGGCACGGCGTGGCGATGGGGATGGCCGGCACGCCGCCGGAGGGCGGGCCGACCGGTCCCCGCCCGACCGTGCGCTACGAACCCGGCGCGTACGACGCCCACCCCGAGGAGTTGTTGGCGCTGGTCCGGACGGCCGATCCGGCGGCTCGGGTCGTACTGCTGATCGCCCACAATCCGGGCGTCTCGCTGCTGTCCGCGTTCCTCGACCCGGAGACGGACGAGGAGGGACTGCGGACCGCCGAGCTGGCGGTACACCGCGGCGCGACCATCTGGAGCCAGTGGGGCCGGGGCGGGGCACCGATCGCCCAGCGGCACACGGCACGCGGCTGAGCCACCCGCCGGACGGCGACGGGTGGCTCAGGCGTTCGTGCTCAGGACGGTGGCGCGGTCGGCGGCGGAGGGTCCGGCGGCGGAGGCATCATCGCCGTTGGATGGGACAGCCGGTTCTCCTCGACGATGAGGGTCCGGGCCCGCTTGCGCCGGTCCTGCCAGAACCAGAGGGTGGTCAGCAGCACGGCCAGCCCGGCCAGGATGAACACCCAGCCGACCGCGCGCAGGTCGATCCACCAGACGTTGGCCCGGATCGCAAAGGTCATGATCGCGCCGAGCGCGATGAGAAAGATGCCGCTTCCTACACCCATGTGCGCTGCACTCCCCCGTGCGGTGGCTCTGGGCGTTCCCCTTCGTGGTCGAGGCGGGTTACCCGCCACGGCGGCGGCATACCCGACCGGGGCTGGTGAATACCGCTGACCGTGAGAGCCCGCAGACGTGACGACGGCCGGCGCGGGCGCAACCCTCGCCGGCCGTCGAGAGGGTGCCGGGTGGTGCGACCCGGAACCGCTCAGGCGTGCCGTGGCACGGTCAGAAGGCCTCCTCCGGGAGGTCCATGATGTCGAGGTCGGCACCCTCGATGATCCGCCGGTCGGCGCCGAGGCGCGGCAGCACCTCACGGGCGAAGAACCGGGCAGCGGCCACCTTGCCGGTGTAGAACGCCTTGTCGGTGGCGGAGACCTCGCCGGCGAGGGCCTTGAGTGCGACGTCGGCCTGCTTCTGCAGCAGCCAGCCGACCACCAGGTCACCGATCGCCAGCAGGAACCGCCGGCTGCTCAGGCCGACCTTGTAGAGCGCACGAGCGTCACCGGCCTGCGCCTCGCCAAGCCAGCCGGTCAACACGCCGAGGATGTTCTGGAT
Source organism: Micromonospora sp. NPDC005172 (assembly GCF_040608555.1). Lineage (NCBI taxonomy): Bacteria > Bacillati > Actinomycetota > Actinomycetes > Micromonosporales > Micromonosporaceae > Micromonospora > Micromonospora sp. NPDC005172. Next base: position 172,984 of record NZ_JBEXIL010000002.1, on the reverse strand, counting down.
CTCGGCCAGCGCCTTGCCGAGCGCCTGCCGCTCCTCCTTGAGCTGGCCGTTGCCCGCCTCGCTGGAGATGAACTCCTGGATCTCGCCGGACACCGCCATCAGCGCCTTGCCGTTGTCCCGCACGATCTTGCGGAAGATCAGGTCCAGGCTCTGGATGGCGGTCGTGCCCTCGTACAGGGTGTCGATCTTGGCGTCCCGGACGTACTGCTCCAGCGGGTAGTCCTGGAGGAAGCCGGAGCCGCCGAAGGTCTGCAGAGCCTCGTGCCCGAGCAGCTCGTACGCCCGCTCCGAGCCGACGCCCTTGACCAGCGGCAGCAACAGGTCGTTGACCCGCTTGGCCAGCTTGGTGGCCTTCTCGTCGCCGGCCGCCTCGGCGATGGCGACCCGATCCTGCCAACTGGCCGTGTAGAGGACCAGCGCGCGAAGACCCTCGGCGTACGACTTCTGCAGCAGCAGCGAGCGCCGTACGTCCGGGTGGTGGGTGATGGTGACCCGCGGGGCGGTCTTGTCGGCCTGCTGGACCAGGTCGGCGCCCTGCACCCGGTTCTTCGCGTACTCCAGGGCATTGAGGTAGCCGGTGGAGAGCGTGGCGATCGCCTTGGTGCCGACCATCATCCGGGCGTACTCGATGATCATGAACATCTGACGGATGCCGTCGTGCCTGTCGCCCAGCAGCCAGCCCTTGGCCGGTACGCCGTGCTCGCCGAAGGTCACCTCGCAGGTGTTGGAGACCTTCAGGCCCATCTTGTGCTCGACGTTGGTCGCGTAGACGCCGTTGCGCTCGCCCAGCTCGCCGGTGGTCTCGTCGAAGTGGAACTTCGGCACCACGAAGAGGGACAGGCCCTTGGTGCCGGGACCGCCCACGCCCTCCACACCCACCGGGCGGGCCAGCACGTAGTGCACGATGTTGTCGCTGAGGTCGTGCTCGGCCGAGGTGATGAAACGCTTGACGCCCTCGATGTGCCAGGTACCGTCCGGCTGCTGCACGGCGCGGGCGCGGCCGGCGCCCACGTCCGAGCCGGCGTCCGGCTCGGTGAGCACCATCGTGGAGCCCCACTGCTTGTCGATGAAGAGCTTGGCCCAGCCCTTCTGCCGCTCGTTGCCCTCGACGTGCAGCACGTGCGCGAAGGAGGGGCCGGAGGAGTACATCCAGACCGGCGCGTTCGCGCCGAGCACCAACTCGGCGAGGGCCCACCAGAGGGCGCGCGGGGCGTTGGTGCCACCCAGGGCCGGCGGCAGGTCCAGCCGCCAGAACTCGGAGTCCATGAATGCCTGGTAGGACTTCTTGAACGACTCCGGCAGCGGCGCGGTGTGCGTGGCCGGGTCGAAGACCGGAGGATTGCGGTCACTGTCCGTGTAGCTGGCGGCCAGATCTTCGCGGGCGAGGCGGTCCACCTCGGCGAGGAAACTCCGGGCCGTGTCGGTGTCGAGTTCCGAGTACGGCTCCTGGCCGAACGCCCGGTCCGCCCCGAAGACCTCGAACAGGTTGAACTCGAGGTCCCGAACGTTGCTCTTGTAGTGGGTCATGCTCGCTGGCCCCGCTTCCGGACAGGTGTTACCGATCAGTAACCCCGACTGTATTACTCGCGGGTAGGCAGCGACAAGCCGATCACCCGAGTGACGGCGATTACACAGTTTCCGCGCGTTGGCCCCGCTCAGCTCTCGGCGGCGCCGACTTCCCAGCTCGGCACGGCCGGCGTCACTCCCGTGCGCGAACCGACGTACTCCATGAGGACCAGCGCGATGTCGTCGTCCAGGCGTCCGTGCACCCACTCGACGAGGGCCGTTTCTAGCGAGGCGAGCCCGTCGGCGACCGTGCCGTGCCCGAGCAGCCGCCACGCCCGGTCGGCGGTCGGGAAGAACTCGCCGTCCCGCCGGGCCTCACCGAGACCGTCGGTGAACAGCAACAGCCGGTCGCCGGGCTCCAGGCGCTCGACCCGGGGACGGACCACCGGCATGAACCCGAGCGGCGGGGCCGGCGCGGGCGGTTCCAGCGGGATCACCGCGCCCCGGCGCAGCAGCAGCGGCGACGGGTGGCCGCAGTTGACGATCGTGAGCGTCCCGCCCCGTTCCTCGACCAGCGCGGCGGTCACGAAGTCCTCGTCGCCGACGTTGCGGGCCACCGCGCGGTCCAGGTCGGCGACGATGGCACGCAGGTCGGCCCGCTCGTAGGCCACGTGCCGGTACGAGCCCAGGACGATGCTGGCCAGGCGGACCGCGTCCAGCCCCTTGCCGCGAACGTCGCCGATGATCATGCGGACGCCGTACGGCGTGTCGATCGCCTCGTACAGGTCGCCGCCGATCTCGGCCGTGGCGGTGGAGGAGATGTAGCGACCGGCCACCGAGAGCATGCCGACCTGCGGCCCGAGCGGACGCAGCACCGCCTGCTGGGCAACCGACGCGAGCTTGGTCAGCTCGGCGATCTGCTCCGCCTGCCGCTGTCGTACCGAGGCCACCGCCACGGCCAGCCCGCTCGCCAGCCCGACGGCGACCACGTTGACCGAGGTCACCAGCACCATCCTCGGGTCGGTCAGGGCGAAGCCGATCCCGATGAGGGTCGCTGCGGCACCCACACCCAGCACCACCCGCCAGGCGGCCAGGGCAGCGGCGAGGAGCGGGGCGGCCACCAGGAGCGCGACGTAGTGGGCACGGCGGCCGTCGGCCAGCTCCAGCATCGAGACGATCGCGAGCAGGACGACGGCCGCGCCGAGGCCGGCGCGGGATCCGGGGCTCAGCGGGCTACGGCCCGACTGGAGGAGTCGCGTGGGTACGAGGGACAGCATGCCTGATCGACGTGAACGGGTGAATGAACCTGGCCCGTCGTCCGAGGATGTTCTGTCCGGCCGGCCCACGCTTCCGGCCGGATCGGCGTTCCCGAATGTACTCAGCCAAGCACCTCGTAGCGCACGGTGAGCGCGCCGACGTCCACCGAGGCGATCGTCGCGAACGCGGCACGGGAGAGGTCTAGGCAGCGGCCGTCGATGAACGGGCCACGGTCGTTGATCCGCACGACGACCGACTTGCCGTTGCTCGGGTTGGTCACCCGGACCTTGGTGTTGAACGGCAGGGTCTTGTGCGCCGCGGTCAGCTCGTTCGGGTTGAACGACTCGCCGTTGGCGGTGAGCTGCCCGTCGGAGTAGAAGGACGCGCCGCACGAGCCGCTGTCGAGCACCTTCACCGCGGGCGTGGTCTTCTTCGCCCGGGTGGGGCTCGGCTTGGGCGACGCGGTACGGGCCTTGCCCCGGGAGGCGGCCTGCGGCGAGCGGCTGGCGGACGGGCTGGCCGTCACGCTCGGCGTCGCGGTGGCACTGGCGCTCGGGGAGGCGGTCGGGGAGCTGGGGGTGGGGCTGCCGGCAGTGGTCGGGGTGAAGTCCAGGGCCGCCTGCCCCGACTGCCCGGAGCCGGACGTGAGCTGGACGGCACCGACCGTGCCACCGACGGCCAGGGCGACGCCGACCGCCGCGGTGGCCGCGATGCCCGCCGGGGAGGAGAAGAAGCGGGTACGGGAGTGCCTACCTGTCACCGGTCCGGTTCCTTTCGTCGACTGAACAAACCGGTCGGACCGTAACGAGAGAAGCACTTCCGAAGTCAACGTGATCATGGTGTTATGCCAGTATTTGCCCCGGTAGCTATAGCCGATCATCCGAGGTGGGGTGGGTCGAGCGGCCCAGGTGCGAACGCGCCGAGCGCCCGTGCCGCACGATGGACGAATGCCCGCTGAGCTGACCGGCCGCCTGGCCGCCCTGTTCCGCTGGATCGACCCCGGACCGGGCGCCAGCCACCTCGTCAGCGACATCTCCGGTTGGTGGCGCGACCCGGGCGTGCTGGCCGAACTGGGACCGGCCCTGGTAGCTCCGTACCGGGAAGCCGAGCCGACGGTGGTACTCGCCCCGGCGGTCACCGGCCTGCTGCTCGGACCACTGGCCGCGACCGCCCTCGGGGTCGGCTTCGTGGCCGCACACAAGCCCGGCGACGGTAGGTTGCCGGCCGGCCCGCTGACCTGGGCACAGAGCCCGCCGGACTACCGGGGCCGACAGGTCGACCTGGCCGTACGGGACCGGCACCTCGGCCCCGAGGACCGGGTCCTCGTGGTGGACGACTGGGTACGCACCGGCGCCCAGATCCACGCCCTCTACGACATCTGCGCCCGGCGCGGCGCACAGGTTCTCGGTGCCGCGGTGGTGGCCGTCGACTGCCCGCCCGAAACCACCACCGCGCTGCGGATCACCGGCCTGATCGCGGGGACGGATCTGCCGGGTTGACCTGAAGTCCACTTCATCTTCGACGATCGACGGATGAGCGACGGGATCCTCGACGAGGCGTACGAACGGCTCCACCGCACCGGCCCCGAATACGAGGGCTGGCTCTCCAACCACGGCCCGATGGCGGTCGAGGCGCTGGCCCGGCACGGGCACGAGCGACAGGTCCACCGCTGGCTGGACGACTACCTCGGCCGGCTCGACGAGCTTCCCCGTGGGCTGCGCCCGATCGACGACTGGCGGGCGGCGCTGGGCGATGCGAAGCGGACCGGAGACTGGCTGACGTACTTCGACCAGCACCTGCGCGAGCAGCCGTGGCGGGACGTGCTCGGCACCTGGTGGCCACGACTGCTGCCCGGCATCGCCGCCGGGGCCACCCACGGGGTGATCCGGGTCGGGCACGCCGTACGCGCCCTGCACCTGCACGGTGCGAACCCGCCCCGGCTCACCGAACTGGGCCAGGCCCTCGGGTACTGGGCGGCCCGTTGGCAGCAGGTACCCGGCGCGGACCGACTGCTCGCCCCGGCCCCGTCGGTCACCGACGCTGACCACGACGCCCCGGATGTTGTCGCCGCGCTGGCCGGGCTGCCCCGGATCGACGACCGGACCGGGGGCATCCGGGAGCGGCTGGGGCGGCTGGTGGGCGTACCCCGATGGGAACCGGCGCTCGCGGCGCTGCGCCCCGCGCGGACGCCGACCGAGGCGGAGCGTGGGCTCCACACGCTCGTGCACCACGCCGGCCTCGACTACCTGCGCTTCGGGCACGCCGAGCCGGTCATGCTGGTGCACGCGGTGACGGCGCCGACGGCCGTGCTGCGTACCCTGCCGGCACTTGACCGGGCGCTCTGGGCGCCGAGCCTCGCCGCGGCCTGGGCCGCGACGGCGGCCGTGACCTCGGTGTACGCCCCGAGCGACGCGGTGGCGCCGCCGTCGGTGACCGACGCGACACCGGAGGAGGTCTTCGCCCGGGCGGCACGGCACGGCGACGCGCACGTGGTCAAGCTGGCCGACGCGGTCCTCGACGCCCACGCGGCGACCGGTGACCGACGGCTGCTCGACGTCGCTGGCTACGCCGTGCAGCTGATCTGAGCCACGCGGACGAATTACCGCGGCGCGCCCAGCCGCGCTGGCCTAGCCTCGGCAGGATGTGGCCTCGGATCGGTGACCTGCGCACGCTCGCCCTCGGCACACCGGGCGAACTGCGGACGACCCTGAACACGCTGGTGTTGGCCGGCGTGAAGACCGCGACCGCCGGTCGGCTTGCCGAGTACGCGCAGGGGGGCGAGGAGTTGGAGCGGGTCGGCGAACGGTTGGCGCTCGTCGACGACGACGACGCGCTGGCCGGTGTCGTGGAGATCACCGGCGTGGAGGTGGTCCGCTTCGGCGACGTGCCCTGGGATTTCGCCCGGGCCGAGGGCGAGGGCGACCGTTCGATCGAGGAGTGGCGGGCCGGACACTCGGCCTACTGGGCGCGGCTGGGCACACCCGTCGACGACGACACCCCGATCGTCTGCCTGCGCCTGCGACTGGTGTCCGGCGGCGCGGGCGGCGTGGCCACCGGCGACCTGAGCACCTGAGCCGGCGTCATCGGCGCAGCTCGGGCAGCAGTCGGGTCGCCACGTCGGCCAGGACGGCCTCGTCGCCGGCGTACCAACTGCTCGCGCGCGGCCAGTGCGTCACCACGTCGGTGAAGCCCAGCTCTGCGGCCCGGCCGACCTGGTCGGCGAAGAACTGCGCGCTGCTCAGCGAGAACACCGGCGCGGAGTCCAGCGAGAGGTAGCGGTCCAGCGTCGCCGGGTCACGGCCAGCCTCGGCCAGCGTCCGGTCCATCCGCGCCGACAGCGTCGACACGCTGGCCCACCAGCTCGCCAGGTCGTTGTCGTCGCCGGTGCCGGTGGTCACCCAGCCCTGCCCGAAGCGGGCCACCAGCCGCATCGAGCGCGGCCCGTTGGCGGCCACCACGAACGGCACCCGGGGCTGCTGCACACAGCCGGGGTTGTTGCGGGCGTCCACCGCGGCGAACCAGTCACCACGCCAGGTGGTGCCGTCCTCGCGCAGGATCAGGTCGAGTAGTTCGGTGAACTCGGCGAACCGGTCGACCCGCTGACGCGGCGGCAGCGTCTCGCCGCCCAGCACCGCCGAGTCGAAGCCGATGCCCCCCGCGCCCAGGCCGAGCAGCAACCGACCACCCGAGACGTCGTCCACCGTGGTGACCTGGCGGACGAACGCCGCCGGATGCCGGAAGTTGGGCGACGCCACGAGCGTGCCCAGCCGAATCCGGCTGGTCACCGTGGCGGCGGCGGTGAGTGTGGACATGGAGTCGAACCAGGGGCCGTCGACCAGGTCCCGCCAGCCCAGGTGGTCGTACGTCCACGCGTGGTCGAAGCCCCACTCGTCGACCTGCCGCCAGCGGTGCTGCGACTCCGCCCAGCGCTGGTCCGGCAGGATCACGATGCCAATCCGCATGATCGCCAGCCTAGTCGGCATCGCTGTGTGACTCAGGTCACAACTGGACACGGTAGGGGCGTCCTGATCGACTCCGACCTCGTTGCGAGCAGGCACCCGGTGGGGTGCCGCCCGAGAGAGGGAAGAAGCGACATGACGAAGGTGACCGCACAGTTGTCCGTCTCGATGGACGGCTTCTACGCCGGACCGCAGTTCGACGGCCGCGGCGACTGGATCGACTCGGCCGAGGCCGCGGGCTTCTTCCGGATCACCCGCTGGGCCACCGAGGCGGCGGCCTGGCGCGAACGGCAGGGCTTCGCCGGCGGCGAGCGGGACGCCAACTCCGACGTGATGGCCGAGACGTTCGAGGCGGCCGGCGCGTACGTCATGGGTCGTCGGATGGCCGACGGCGGCGAGGTGCCCTGGGGTGCGGAGCCACCGTTCCGCGCACCGGTCTTCGTCGTCACCCACCGACCCCGCGAAACCCTGCTGCGCGGCGGCGGAACCAGCTTCACCTACGTCACCGACGGGGTGGCCAGCGCGGTCGAGCAGGCGCGCGCCGCAGCCGGTGGCAAGAACGTCGCCGTGGCCGGCGGCGGCAGCCTGGCACGCCAGGTGCTCAAGGCCGGCCTGCTCGACGAGTTGGAGCTGCACGTCGTACCGGTCGTGCTCGGCACGGGCCTGCGCCTGCTCGACGCCGACCTCGACCTCGGCGACAAGGAGGCGATCGAGCTGACGCCGACCCGGGTCATCCACACACCGCAGGTCACCCACATCCGGTACACGGTCAACGGTCGCGCCCCGCTCGTGCTCGACGACCGGGGTCGGGGCGGCGGAGCCACGGCGACCACCAACTGACCTGCGCTTCCATCGATCCCACGAGGAGTTCGCATGCCACAGCTACTACGGGTGCAGTGCTTCAACGTCTCGCGCGACGGGTTCGGAACCGGGGAGGGACAGAGCCTGGAACGGCCCTTCGGCCACGCCGACCCCGCCCCGCTGTTCTCCTGGCGTGCCGCCACCGCCAGCTTCGTCTACCGCACCGAGCCCGGCGGCACCCGCGGCCTGGACGACTACCTGACCCGCGACGCCGAGCACAACATCGGCGCGGAGATCATGGGCCGCAACAAGTTCGGCCCCCAGCGCGGGCCGTGGGAAAACCACGAATGGCAGGGGTGGTGGGGAGACAACCCGCCGTTCCACACGCCGGTCTTCGTGCTCACCCACCACGTACGGCCGTCGTTCGCCCTGTCCGACACCACGTTCCACTTCCTCGACGCCAGCCCGGCCGAGGCGCTGGCCCGGGCGAAGGAGGCAGCCGACGGCCGGGACGTACGCCTGGGTGGAGGGGTGGCGACCATCCGTGCGTTCCTCGACGCCGACCTGGTCGACACCATGCACATCGCAGTCGCGCCAGTCGACCTGCACCGGGGCGAACGGTTGTGGGAGAGCCCTGACGAGCTGCTCGACCGCTTCCACCTGGAGTCGGTGCCCAGCCCCAGCGGAGTCACCCACCTGCTGTTCTGGAGGCGGTGACGCAGACGCCGGGCTTCTAGCAGGCTGCACGTGAAGCCCGGGTAAATCGATCACCTTGAGTCACAATTCCATCACATGGAGTTGTGCACCCCTGCGTCTGGGTAACTCGGCAGTAGAAAGAAACTCACCCCTGCAGGGGAGGAACGATGACGCGGGACAAGACCACCCAGGACAGGACCACCAGGCCCAAGACCATCAGGGACAACAAGGCCGCGATGATCGGGCTTGTCGGCGTGGTCGCTGCTGCTGCCATCGGGGCACTGATCGCCGGAGTCTTCGCCCTGTTCGAGTCGGACAAGGGCAGCGGGGACACGGTCAACAACAGCCCGTGCGGCGTGATCAAGGGCAGTCAGATCAACTGCAACAATCCGCAGGGTGAGCCGCTACCCACGACGAATCAGGCTCCCACCGGAACCGGGCCGTGGCCGTTTCGGACCGTCAACACCTGGGGTGAGAGCGGCGTCGACATGGGAGCGGTCGTGCGCCCCTGCAAGGAACAGGACTGCGGTTGCGACCCTACGGTCAAGTGCCGGCTGGGCGTGGCGAAGGGCAATACCACCGTGTACGCCCGATGCCTGGCTCACTCCGACTTCACCGGGGTGCCGGGCGAGGTTCAGGACACGGTCTGGTTCAAGATTGCCTGGCCCAACAACAAGCTGAAGGCGACCCAGGTGTTCGCCCCCACCGCTCACGACCAGTACTCCGGATGGGTGAAGGGCTCGACGCTGGAGCCCGAGGGGCACAACGGCAACATCCCCGTGTGCCCCGCCGAGCCGCGTGTCGAGCCCTTCAACTGACCGGACGATCTCAGCACGGTCCAGAACGACGGAAGCCCTGGCGGGACATGTGTCCTGATCAGGGCTTCCGTGCGTGGAGCGGGTGACGGGAATCGAACCCGCACTGTCAGCTTGGGAAGCTGATGTTCTGCCATTGAACTACACCCGCGAGCGGCACCACTGTACCCGAGTCGTCGCGCCCGTGCACCTAGCCACCCCCGCGCGCCAGCTGACCACGCCCACCGCGAAGAAGTTTCCAGACGGCAACATATGGCCGTTCTCAAATGCATCGATGGGTTGTAACGTCTGCCACACATTGCCAGCCATGGCGTGACACACCCCCTGCCGCGCCGCCAGAGAGAGGTGGGCCCATGGGACTCCGTCCCAACCTGCTGACCCGGCGTGTCGCCGGTGTCGCGTTGACGACCCTCGCGCTGCTGCTCAGCACCGCTGCGGTGGGCGTCGTTCCGGCTGCTTCGGCCTCCTCCGCAGCGCCGGGCGGCGCCTGTTCGGGGCCGGCCGGCAGCCAGGCCAATGCCCGGGCGAAGCCCGGCGCCGCAGCCCTGCACGAGCCGAACGAGCTGACCGCCAAGCAGGTCCGCGAGCGGGACGCCGACCTTGCGGCGGCATTGCGTGAACGGGCCAACTACCGGGCCGGCGCCGGCGCGACGACGCTGGCCACCGTCACCATCCCGGTGGTGGTGCACGTGATCCAGGAGAACAGCACCCGGGCCGGCGGCAACATCCCGGACTCGCTGATCACCTCGCAGATCAGCGTGCTCAACCAGGCCTACGCGGGCGGGACCGGCGGCGCGACCACCGCTTTCGCGTTCCGGCTCGACAAGATCAATCGGGTGACGAACACGTCCTGGTACCCGATCGTCGACGGCTCGTCCGCCGAGCGGTCGATGAAGTCGTCGCTGCGGGTCGGCGGCAAGAACACGCTCAACATCTACCTCGGTGAGCTGAGCGACGACCTTCTGGGCTGGGCGACCTTCCCGCAGCGCAACCTGAGCAGCATGGACGGCGTGGTCGTGCTGAACGAGTCACTGCCGGGCGGCACCGCCACCAACTACAACCAGGGCGACACCGGCACCCACGAGATCGGCCACTGGCTGAACCTCTACCACACCTTCCAGGGTGGCTGCGGCGGCTCCGGCGACGGCGTCAGCGACACCCCGGCCGAGGCGTCGCCGGCGTACCAGTGCCCGACCGGGCGGAACACCTGCTCGGCGACCGGCCTGGACCCGATCACCAACTTCATGGACTACACCTACGACTCGTGCATGTACCAGTTCACGACGGGGCAGGCGAGCCGCATGCTGACCGCGTGGAACGCGTACCGCGCGGCGTAGCACCCCGCACGTACATCCGGTGCCGGCTCCCTCGTGACGGAGCCGGCACCGGCGTCTTTCCGAGGAACAGGCCGTGGTCAGGCGGCCGTGTACTGGACGTCACGGCTGCGGCGGGTCGGGCGCGTCTGCGGTACGGCCGGAGCCGCGACCGCCGCCGGCGGGCTCTGCGGATCGAGCCAGACCTGGACGGCCGGATGACCGACCGCGATGCCCAGGCCGTGCTGCTCACGGCGGGTCAGCATCGCCACGTCGACGGTGAACTCGAACAGCCGCCAGTCGACCCGTGGCTCCGCCCGGGCGCTCTGCGCCAGCCGGGCCACCCGGACCGGATCGGTGACCGGTCGGGCGCGGCCCGCCACGTACGCCTCGTCGTCGCTCTCCTCCGGCGGGAACGAGTGCAGCGCGTAGCGCCCGTCCCGTTCGAGGTCGCGGCGCTTCGGCGAGTCGATGATGAAGCAGAACAGACCCTCGTCGGTGATGACCGGGGAGACCGGGTGGACCCGGGGCCCACCGTCGGCGCGGACCGTGGCCAGGTAGCCGAAGCCCGGCCCGTACTGCTGCAGGAGAACGCGAATCCCATCGGCGAGGCGGGGCTCGTCGGCGGCGAAATCGGACCAGGAAGCCATGCGGGCATTCTATCGAACAAATGTACGAGGAGCGACCTCGACACGCTGGTCACCGCCCACCTCGCTAAGGTGGTCCGATGCTGCTCTCCGACCGCGACCTGGTCTCCGAGATCAAGGCCGGCACGCTGGGCCTGGAGCCGTTCGAGCCCACCCTGGTCCAACCCTCCAGCATCGACGTACGACTCGATCGGCTGTTCCGGGTCTTCAACAACCATCTCTACACCCACATCGACCCGGCCATGCAGCAGGACGACCTGACCTCGGTGGTCGAGGTGCCCGACGGCGAGCCGTTCGTGCTGCACCCGGGAGAGTTCGTGCTCGCCTCGACACTGGAGGTGATCTCGCTCGGCGACCAGCTCGCCGGCCGGCTGGAGGGTAAGTCCAGCTTGGGCCGCCTCGGCCTGCTCACCCACTCCACCGCCGGGTTCATCGACCCGGGCTTCTCCGGGCACGTGACGCTGGAGCTGTCCAACGTGGCGAACCTGCCGATCACCCTCTGGCCGGGCATGAAGATCGGCCAGCTCTGCATCTTCCGGCTGTCCTCGCCGGCCGAGCACCCGTACGGCTCGGTGGTCTACGGGTCGCGTTACCAGGGTCAGCGGGGGCCGACGCCGAGTCGTTCCTGGCAGAACTGGCGCGCCTGGCCGACGAGGTAGGAGACGACGAGGGCCCGCCGCGAGCGGATCGCGACGGGCCCCGACCGCGTCCCGCGTTTCTCAGCCGGGACGGCCGTAGCTGTGGATGGGCCCGTCGTCGGCCTTCTTCATCTTGACGGGCACCCCGGCCTGCGAGGCGTGCACCACCCAGCCGTTGCCGACGTACATGCCGACGTGGTGGATGTCGCTGTAGTAGAAGACGAGGTCACCGGGGCGCAGGTCGCCCTTGCTGACGTTCCTGGTCACCCGGCTCTGCGCGGCGGCGTTGTGCGGCAGCGACACACCGGCCTTCGCCCAGGCGGCCAGCATCAGCCCGGAGCAGTCGTACGACTCCGGCCCCTCGGCGCCCCACACGTACGGCTTGCCGATCTGGGCGCAGGCGAACTTCACCGCGATGCCGGCAGCGCCACCCGGATAGCTGGCCGGGCAGGGCGCCGGACGCAGCGGACCGCCGCCGCCGTTGCCGTACACCTTGAGGCGCTGCTTCTGCAGCCGGTCGATCTCCTCGTTGATCTGCTTCTTCTTCGCCGCCAACTGCGCCTCGGTCCGGGTCAGCTGGGCGACCATCTCGTCCAGCGGCGCCTTCTGCCGGGCCAGCTCGTCGCGGAGATCGGCGACCTGCCGGACGTCCTGCTGCTGGTTGTGGGCGAACCGGTCGAGCATCTCGAGTTGCCCGACCACCTCACTCGGCGAGCGGCTGCCGAGCATCGTGTTGACGGTCGACAGGTTCTGGCCCATGTACGCCCGTACGGCCAGCGCGCTCACCTTGTTCATCGCGGCGTCGACCTGGCGCTCCAGGGGCGCGATGCGAGCGGCGAGCGTGTCGGCCTGCTTGCGCTTGAGGGCCAGGTCGGCTCGGGTGGCGTTGTGCCGCTCGATGATCGGTTCGAGCTTGTTCCAGTCGGCGTCGATCTGCCGTTCGATCTCGGCGACGGACGGGTCGGCCTGGGCCACCGTGGCGCTGCCCGTCAGGACGACGGCGACGCCGACCAGGGCGGCGAGTGCGGTGGTGAAGCGGGACCAGCGTGGGCGCGGCGCGATCGACGTCGGGTCGGCCGGAGCCGACCGCTCGGACGACGGCCGCGGGGCATCAAGGGCCACCGGGTTCCGTACTCCTTCTTCCTGACCGCCTACCGGGTTAGCTGACGGGTTCGGGCGGGAAGTGGGCGCCCTACCGCAGTGGCTGCGGATTCACCCCAGGGAAACGTGGGTCCCCGGCTCGCTCGGAAGCGACTCGGCGGTGTCGGTCCGTCACCGCCCGGGATGGGCAGACCTGCTACCGGGCCGACAAATGACCAGAGTAGAGACGGCCGTTACCGATCCGCAACCCACGCGTCCGTGACACTCCGTACCGATTGGAGCGAGCCGCCGAGCGTTGGTGAAGGTTTCTTTCTGCATGTTTTGAAACATGGAAAGGTATTGACGCGGACTCCCGTACGGCGCGAAGGTGACCGCACTGACACCAGTTCACATGTAGGGGGTTCGATGAAGCGTCCGACCCTGCTCGCCGTCGCGGTCCTCACCGCCACAGCGGCCGTACCACTGCACACCGGCCCCGCCTCCGCCGCGCCCGCCGCCGACCGCCAGCAGCAGTACGCTGCCGCGGCGACCGAGTACGGCGTCCCGATCGACGTGCTGCTCGGCGTCTCCTACCTGGAGTCCCGCTGGGACAGCAACGCCGGTACGCCGAGCACCAGCGGCGGCTACGGCCCGATGCACCTGACCGATGCCCGGCACGTGACCGCTCTGCCCCGACGCGGCCACCATGACGCCCCGGGGGAGGACCCGCGTGGCGACGACTCCCGCAACGCTCTCACGCCCGCCCCGGCCGCCGACCCCGCGCCGCCCACCGCCGCCCTGCAGACCGTGGACGCCGCCGCCACGCTGACCGGGGCCACGACCGAGGCGCTGCGCACCGACGCGACGACGAACATCCGGGGCGGGGCGGCGCTGCTGGCCGCGTACCAACGGGAGGTGGGCGCGCCCGTCGGCGCCGGCACCGACCCGGCCACCTGGTACGGCGCGGTGGCCCACTACGCCGGCGCGGACAGCGCCGATGCCGCGGCGGCCTTCGCCGACGAGGTCTTCACCACGATCGGCACCGGCCAGACCCGAGTGACCGACGACGGCCAGCGGGTCACGCTGCCGGCCCGCGCCGTACGACCCGAGCGATCCTGGCTGGACCGGCTGGGCCTGCGGCGACTCGCTCGCCCGGACGGACTGGAATGCCCCCCCACGGTGTCCTGTGAGTGGATCCCCGCCCCCTACGCGGCGTTCGGCGACGGCGACTACGGCAACCACGATCTCTCCGACCGGCCCGCCCGGCAGAAGATCGAGTACATCGTCATCCACGACACCGAGGCGAGTTGGGCGACCACGCTCCAACTCGTCCAGGACCCGACCTACGTGAGCTGGCACTACTCGCTTCGCTCGGTGGACGGGCACATCGCCCAGCACGTCCGGACCAAGGACGTCGCCTGGCACGCCGGCAACTGGTACGTCAACGCCAAGTCGATCGGGCTGGAACACGAGGGCTTCGCCGCGCAGGGCACCTGGTACACCGAGGCGATGTACCGGACCTCGGCGAAGCTCGTCCGGCACCTCGCGCTGCGGCTGGGCATCCCGCTGGACCGCCAGCACATCATCGGCCACGACAACGTGCCCGGCACCACCGCGGCGACCGTGCGGGGGATGCACTGGGACCCGGGGCCCTACTGGGACTGGACGCACTACCTCGACCTGCTGCACGCGCCACGGCTGGACACCGGCACCCCGGCCACCGGGCTGGTCCGGATCGACCCCGACTACGCGACCAACCAGCCGGCGTTCACCGGCTGCGTCACCCCGGGGACGCCGTGCGCGCCGCGCGGCTCCTCGTCGGTGATCCTGCACACCGCGCCGTCCGCGGACGCGCCGCTGGTCAACGACATCGCGCTGCGTCCCGACGGCACCCCGGACACGATGGACGTGTCGGACCACGGTGCCCGCGCCTCCGCCGGCCAGACGTACGCGCTGGCCGGTCGGCAGGGCGACTGGACGGCCATCTGGTACCTCGGACAGCGGGCCTGGTTTCACAACCCGACATCCGCGCCGACCGCCGCCTGGACCGTCGGGATGGTGGTCACCCCGAAGCCCGGCCGGGCGACGATCGGAGTGTACGGGCGGGCGTACCCGGAGCAGGCGGCCTACCCGGCCGGCGTGCCCTACCAGACGATCTCGCCACTGCAGTACACCCTCGCCGCCGGTCAGCGGTACGCCGTCGGCACCGTGCTGCAGAGCGAGTACTACCGGGCCAGCACGTTCGACGGTTCGTCCCCCGGCGACTGGACGGTGATCCGGGGCGAGAAGCGGTACGTGCAGATCCAGTTCGGTCATCGCATCATGTACGTCGACCTCGCCGACGTACAGCTCCTGCCGTCACCGGTGGGCGCACCCCGCTGAGAAGCCACGACGGCCCCCGGTCGGTGTGACCGGGGGCCGTTCGTCGTGCCTGGTGCGGATCAGCCGGGTCTACGGAACCCCGCGACGGGCATGGTGTTGATGCTCGACACCATCACCGGTTTGCCGGCGCGTGGTGCGTGCACCATCTGGTTGTTACCCAGATACAGCCCGACGTGACTCAGGCCGGAGTAGAAGAAGACCAGGTCACCGGCGCGGGCGTCGGCGCGCGAGACGGCCTTGCCCTCGTTCCACTGGTCACCCGTGTGGTGGGTGAGGTAGATCCCGGCCGACTTGTAGGCGTACTGGGTCAGGCCCGAGCAGTCGAACGAGTTAGGACCGACCGCACCCCAGACGTACGGGTCGCCGACCTGCTGGCAGGCGGTCCTGATCGCCTTCTGCGCCGCCGCGGAGACCACGCCGTTGATGGTCGGGCAACCCGCGGTCTTGACAGTGGTCTTCGGCATCGACGCTTCGAGCTTCTTGATCTCGGCGTCGATCTGCTTCTTCTTGGCCGCCAGGTCGTTCTGCTGCTTGGTCTGGGTGGCGATCAGCGCGTCCAGCTTCTGCTTCTCGCCGTCGTACTTGGCCCGGACGGCCAGCACACCCGCGACCTGCTTGCGCTCCTGGGCGGCGAGCCGGTCGAGGAGGGTGAGCTGCTCGGTGAGCGTGTCCGGCTTGGCGCTGACCAGCAGCGCGCCGATCTCCTGCGACGGGCCCGACATGTAGTAACGGGAAGCGAGGTCACCGACCCGGTTGAGCGCCAACTCGCTCTGCAGGGCCAGCGGCTCGATCTTCTTCTGCAGCGCTGCCGACTTGCTCTTGTTGACCTTCAGTTGCGCCCGCACCTTGTTGTACTGCTCGATCGTGGGCTCCAACTGCTCCCACTTCTTGTCGATCTGCGCCTCGATCTCGTCGACCGTCGGCTCGGCCTGCGCCGGCACGGCGAGCATCCCGGCACCGACCGCGGCGGCCGCGACCAGCACGAGCAGACGGTGGGCGACCCTGCGCAGACCGCCCGGTCGAACGGACAGCCCTGGTGCGTGACGATGAGGGGGCATGGTTGCCACCGGCACCGACTCCTTTGCAACCGACCGCCGGGCGCCTCGCTTGAGGGAAGGGCCGAGGCAGACGACCCACAGCGGTCGGAGCACAACATTAGGGAAGCGCCGGACCGGAATCAAGGCGAGCCGAGTCACCGTCACTGTCGCGCAACCACTTGCACACCATGTGTGTTGGTCATTTAACCAACGATTGCGGTCAATACATCATCGAGTGTCACCACACCGAGTGGACGACGGCCGTCACTGACCAGCACCATGTGCCGCCGTTCCCTGCGCATCGCGAGCAGCAGATCGGCCAGCGTACGGTCCGGTGGCACCACCGCCAACGGCCGGTACACCTCGGCCGGCACCGGTGCTCGGCGACCCTGTCCGGCGTACCCGAGGACGTCCTTGACGTGCACGAAGCCCAACACGCGACGGGTGGACCGCTGCACCACCGGAAAGCGGGACCGACCGGTACGGGTGGCCAGCACCTCCAACGACGCGGGCGAGACGTCCTCGGCCACCGTCATCACCGTCGACCACGGCTGCAGAGCGTCGGCCGCGGTCCGGGTGTGCAGGGCCAGCGCGCCGGTGATGCGGGCGTGCTCCTCGGCGTCGAGCAGTCCCTCCGTACGCGCCTGCGACACCAGCCCCGCCAACTCCTCGGCGGTGAACACCGTCTTGACGGCCTCCGTCGCCTCGATGCGCCACAGGGCCAGCACCCGGCGGGCGGCCCACTTCATCGCCAGCAGCAGAGGCTTGGTGGCCACGCAGAACGCCAGCATGGCCGGGCCCAGCCAGAGCGCGGAGACCTCCGGGCCGGCCAACGTGATGTTCTTCGGCACCATCTCGCCCACCACCGTGTGCAGGAAGACGACGACACCGAGCGCAAGCACGAACGCCACCGGGTGCACCGCGCGCTCGGGCAGACCGATGGCGTGGAACGGCGACTCGAGCAGATGGGCCAGCGCCGGCTCCGCGATCGCGCCGAGGCCCAGCGAGCAGACCGTGATACCGAGCTGCGCGCCGGCGATCATCAGCGGGATCTGGTTCATCGCCGACAACGCCCAGCGGGCCCGCTTCGAGCCGGCCGCCAACGGCTCGATCACCGTCCGACGGGACGCGATCAGGGCGAACTCACTGCCCACGAAGAAGCCGTTGCCGAGCAGCAGCAGCACGGCCACCAACAGCTCAGTCATCGGCGTCCGGATCCGCCGGACGCAACACCCGGACCTGCTCGATCCGGTGCCGCTCCACCTCCACCACGGTGAACTCCCAGCCGTCGGCGTCGACCGTCTCGCCGGGCAGCGGAATGTGCCCGAGCCGCGCCAGCAGGAAACCGGCCAGCGTCTCGTACGGCCCCTCGGGCAGCCGGAAACCCGTCTGCTCGACCAGCTCGTCGGAGCGCAGCACACCGTCGACGAGCACGGTGCGCTCACCGCCCGGCACGGTCAGCTCGAACGGCTCGACGTCGTCCACGGTGGCCGGATCGAACTCGTCGGCGATCTCGCCCACCAGCTCCTCGACCAGATCCTCGATCGTCACCACGCCATCCGTGCCGCCGTACTCGTCGACGACGATGGCCAGGTCGGCGCCGGCCGCCTTCAACGCCGCCAGCACGCCGTCCAGGTCCAGGCTCTCCGGCACGTACACCGGTTCCCGGGCCACCGCGGCGACCATGGTCGACCCCCGCGCGGCCAGCGGCACGCCCAGCGCGTCCGGCACACCCGCCACGCCGGTGACGAGGTCGAGGGTCTCCTCGTACACCGGGAAGCGGGTCCGCCCCGTCCGCCGGGACTCCTCCAGCAGCTCGGCCACGGTCGCGGTGGCCCGCAGCGCGACCACGTCGACCCGCGGGGTCATCGCCTCGGCCGCCCGCTTGTCGCCGAACCGGATGGTGCGACGCAGCAGCATCGCCGTGTCCGGTGGCAGCGCGCCCGCGCGGGCCGAGATGGCGGCCAGCAGGCCCAGTTCCTCCGGCGAGCGGGCGCTCGCCAACTCCTCCTGCGGCTCCACGCCGAGCGCCCGGACCAGCCGGTTCGCCGAACCGTTCAAGCCCCGGATCAACCAGCCGAACGTCCGGGAGAAGGTGTGCATCGGCCCGGCGGTGGCCAGCGCGGCGGGCATCGGCCGGGCCAGCGCCGCGTTCTTGGGCACCAGCTCACCGAAGAGCATGGAGAGGAGCGTCGCCAGGGCCAGCGCCAGGAACGGGGTGAAGCGCTCGGTGTTTCCCCCGGCCACCGGACGCAGCAGCGGGGTGAAGATCCGGGCAAGCGCCGGCTCGGCCAGGTAGCCGGTGAGCAGGGCGGTGATGGTGATCCCGAGCTGCGCCCCGGAGAGCTGGAAGGACAGCTCGCGCAGCGCGGTGCGTACCGTCCGGGCAGCCTCGTCGCCGGCGGCGGCCCGCCTGTCGATCTCCGCGCGGTCGACCGTGACCAGGGCGAACTCGGCCGCGACGAAGAACGCGTTGCCGGCGGTCAGCGCAACGAAGCCGACCAGCGGCAGCAGCGTCATCAAGAGCAGGCCGTCGATGTCCCCTCACCTCGGCGAGATTCTTGCACGGCGGCGACGACCCCTGCGGGCCGCCGCCACCGATGTGCAGAACCCAGGTGTACGCGTCAGCCGGCGACCGCCGTCGACTCCTTGTCGCCGCGCGGCTGTTCGGGCTTGACCGAGCGCAGCAGGACGCTCGCCACGTCGATGACCTCGACCTGCTCGCCGGCGCCCTTGCCGTTGACACCGTCGTTGAGCATGGTCGAGCAGAACGGGCAGCCCACGGCGACCGTCTTCGCCCCGGTGGCCATGGCCTCCTCGACCCGGTCCACGTTGATCCGCTTGCCGATCTTCTCCTCCATCCACATCCGGGCGCCGCCGGCGCCGCAGCAGAAGGAGCGCTCGCTGTTGCGCGGCATCTCGATCAGGCCGCTGTCGCGGCCCGTACCGGACCGGATCGCTGCGTCACCCTGGCCATCTCCGGCTCCGCCTCCGATGGCGGTGCCCAGCACCTCGCGGGGGGCGGCGAAGACCCGGTTGTGCCGGCCCAGGTAGCAGGGGTCGTGGTAGGTGACACCGCCGTCGACCGGCTGCACCGGGGTCAGCTTGCCGGTGGACACCAGGTGGGCCAGCAACTGGGTGTGGTGCACCACCTCGAACTCGCCGCCGAGCTGGCCGTACTCGTTGCCCAGCGTGTTGAAGCAGTGCGGGCAGGTGGCGACGATCTTGCGCTTGACCTTCTCGCGGCCCTCGAACGCCTCGTTCAGCGTCTCGACGTTCTGCTGGGCGAGCATCTGGAAGACGAACTCGTTACCGATCCGGCGGGCCGGGTCACCGGAGCACGTCTCGCCCTCGCCGAGGATCGCGAAGCTCACGCCGGCCTCGTTGAGCAGCGTGGCGACCGCGCGGGTGGTCTTCTTGGCCCGATCCTCGAACGCGCCGGCGCAGCCGACCCAGAACAGGTACTCGAAGTCGTCCACCTCGCCGACCCGCGGCACCTCGAAGTCGAGGCCCTTGGTCCAGTCCTCGCGGGTGTTCTGCGGCGCGCCCCACGGGTTGCCCTTGTTCTCCAGGTTGCGCAGCATCACGCCCGCCTCGGAGGGGAAGCTCGACTCGATCAGCACCTGGTAGCGCCGCATGTCGACGATGTGGTCCACGTGCTCGATATCCACCGGGCACTGCTCGACGCAGGCGCCGCAGGTGGTGCAGGACCAGAGGACGTCGGGGTCGATGACACCGCCCTCTTCGGCGGTGCCGATCAGCGGCTTGTCACCCTCGGCGAGCGACAGGACGTCCAGGTGCGCGAGCTGCGCCTGGGTGGCCTTCTCCTCGCCGGTGAGGTCCTTGCCGCCACCGGCCAGCAGGTAGGGGGCCTTGGCGTACGCGTGGTCGCGCAGGCTGAGCACGAGCAGCTTCGGCGACAGCGGCTTGCCGGTGTTCCAGGCGGGGCACTGCGACTGGCAGCGCCCACACTCGGTGCAGGTGCTGAAGTCCAGCAGGCCCTTCCAGGTGAACTGCTCGACCTGGGCCACGCCGAACTGGTCCTTCTCCGGGTCGGCCTCCTCGAAGTCGAGCAGCTTGCCCTGGCTGGTCATCGGACGCAGGGGGCCCAGCCCGGAACCGGCCGGCTTCTCCGGGTCGCGCTTGAAGAAGATGTTGGGGAACGCCAGGAAGCGGTGCCAGGCGACGCCCATGGTGACGTTCAGCGAGATGACGATCAGCCAGGTCATCGAGATGACGATCTTGATGAGCGCGGCGACGCTCGCGCCGTCCGACCAGTCCGGGAGGATCGCGCCGACCGCGTGGCTGACCGGGGTCGCCCAGACCGGGTACTCGAAGTGGTCGGTGGCGACCTTGAAGCCCCGGATCACCAGGCCGAAGATCAGGACCAGCAGCACGATCCACTCGACGAAGTAGCCCTGCCACATGGTCGAGCCGGTGAAGCGGGAGCGACCGCCGGGCCGGCTCGGCCGGTTACGCAGCCGGATCGCCATCAACACCAGGATGCCGGCCAGCCCCAGCACCGTGATGATCTCGGTGGCCAGCCCGAAGACGGTCCAGTGCCCGATGAGCGGCAGTCCGCCGGTCGGCGTGACCACCTCGAAGTACGCCTCGAGCACCAGCAGGGACAGCACGATGAAGCCGACCATCACGAACCAGTGGGCGGCACCCACCACACCCCACTTGAGCATCCGGGTGTGGCCGGCGGTCTCCACCAGCATCTTCCTGGTGCGGGCGCCCTTGTCGGCGAACCGCTCCGGAGCGGGTTGCCCCAACCGGATGACGGCCGTCATCTTCATGACCGCGCGCACCGCCAGCCACACCGCCACGGCAGTGATGCCAGCCGCGAGGATCGTGGTGACGATCTGGACGCTGCCCATCGAGTTGGCCTCCCCGGTCTGCTGCTCGTCGAGCGGTTCAGCAACCGGGGCCGGGGCAGGAAGCGGCCAACATCGCGCCGCCGCCACACCCGCGACCGGACCGGTCGATGACCTCGCTCCGCTCGGTCATGCAGTGCAGCCTACGCGCAAGGTTACCCAGCAGTAACGTGAGTCATCTCGCAGTAGGCCGCGCTGCCTGCGGACACCATAGGGTGCCCGGCCCGGTCCTGCCGGGCAGGGGCTCGGCGGGTGATGGGGATCCTGCGGTCCGGTGGTGGATCCTGCGGTGCGGTGGCGCCCCGACCGGGCTCAGCGCCAGCGGGAGAGCAGCACCAGCGACGCGACCATCGCGCCGAAGCCGACCGCCAGGTTCCAGTACTGCCATGAGGCGACCGGGTACTCCTGCTCGGAGAGGTAGTAGACGACAAGCCAGCCGATGCCCGCGACGATCAGGGCGACCGCGGTGATCGGAAGCCACACCGGGCTAGGCTTGCGCGACGTCGCCGTCGTCGTCGGACGCACGTCCGTCGGCGGCGTGTACACCTTCTTCTTGCGGACCTGAGACTTGGGCACGGCGCTCTCCAGAGGGGGTGACGACCTCGTCCGGCCTGACAACCGGACGCGGAGGCGACGGTTCATGGCCAATAATGTTCGACAGCTAGCGTAGTCCCGAACGGCCGCCTGGACCACGAATGGGGTCAGGCAGGTACATGGAGTGACCGAAAAGGGCGGGACTGTTCGCATCACGGCCCAGCCGTCACGAACTTATCCCCGACACGCGGAAGGAACGCTCGGTGGAGTACACATCCGGCGCCGCCTCCTGGCAGAAGGTCCTCCGACGGGCCGTCGCCGGGCTGCTGCCCCGGCGGCCACGCCAACGGCGACCAGGCTGGTCGATCGGGGTTCCCCTGATCGCCGCCGCGGCGGGGCTGCTGTTCACCACCACCGCGACCACGGCGGGCGGTACCGCCCTGAGGGAGGACCGGCGGCCCCAGCTCAACCAGCTCATCGAGGAGCGGCAGCAGCAGGTCACAGCGAGCGAGCGCCGCGCTGCCACCCTGCGGAACGAGGTCGAGCAACGCACCAACACGCTCGCCGACTCGGACGCACCGATCAAGGCCCAGCAGAACCGCGCCCAACGCAGCCTCCAGGCCGCCGGATTCACTCCCGTCAGCGGCACGGCCGTGACGGTCGAGCTGAACGACGCACCCCAGCACAACGACGAGGCACACTCCGACGCCACCAACGACGACCTGGTCGTGCACCAGGGCGACGTACAGGCGGTGGTCAACGCGCTCTGGGCAGGTGGTGCCGAGGCCATGTCAATCATGAACGTCCGCGTGCTCGCAACCAGCGCGGTACGCTGCGTCGGTAACACCCTGCTGCTGCACGGCCGGGTGTACTCCCCACCATTCAAGATCGTAGCAATCGGCGATCCCGCTGCACTTCAGCAGGCCCTCGCCAGCTCTGAGGGAGTCCGGTTGTTCAAGGACGCTGTCGACGACTACCAACTCGGCTACAAGGAGTCCGTCTCCACCGTGACCGTGCCGGCCTTCGAGGACTCGACCGCCCTGCGCTCGGCGACGGTGCCCAGGTGAGCGACCCCGAGGACCGGCGCGACGGGCGACACCGGGACCAGGGCGACGAACCGACGGCCTTCCTGCCCAAGGTCAACCGTCCCGAGCCGGGACGCGCCGAACCGGTCCCGGGCCATACGGAGTCGTCCCCGGGCCGCGTCGAGCCCACTCCGGGCCGGGCGCCGACCGGCAACTGGCCCGAGCCTGTGCTGCCCACTCGCCCACGGACGACCCGCCCGCCGGCCACCTTCGAGCCGCCGAACCCGACCGGTCCGTCCCCGGTCGACCGTTCCGCCCCGCCGCAGGCGGGCCACCACGCCCCTGCCGCGCGCGCCGACAACGCCGCGCCGCCGAGCGCCGGACGACCCGACCCGCAGCGCACCCCCGGCCACCCGGCCCCCACGGCGCCGCCGCGCTGGCCGGGCATCCTGGCGGCCGACGTCGCACCGCGCGGCGACTCCCCCGCTCCCGGCGGGCCGGCCGCACCTTCCCCGCAGGGACCGGCACCTTCCCCGCAGGGACCGGTCCGACCTGCCGCCCCAGGCACCGACCCCACGCGGTCACCAGCGGCGGGAGGGACGGCGGCGAGCCGTCCCTCGACCGCCGGCGCACCGACCACGCCGGTCGACGCTCCCGGCACCCCGACTTCCGGCGACTTCGGTCGGCCCGGTCTTTCGACACCCGCAGCGCCCTCCACGCCTCCGGTCGGGGACGCGCCGACCGCGTTCCTCCCGAAGGTCGCCGCCGGGTCCACTCGTCCGACCAGCACGTCGAGCACTCCCATCTCCCCGGCCGGGTCCAGTCGCACCGATGACCCGAACGCCACTGCGGTCATCCCCGCCGTGACCAAGGGACCGACGCCCCGGCCGCCGGCCATGGACTCGACGGCGCTGATGGGCGCGGTTCCCCGTACGCCCACCCCCGACGACCCGGCCGGCGCGGACGACGGCGCCGCCGAGCCGCCCCGACCGCGTCGGGGGGAACGGGTCGTCCAACTCCGGCCACACCAGACCGGCGAGGGTTACAAGAGCGTCTACTCCGAGCTGACCCGCCCGTCCCTCGCCTCCCGGTTGCGGACCGGCATCCGGGCCACCGGCGAGGTTCTGATCACCTTCGGCCTGGTGGTGCTGCTCTTCGCCGGCTACGAGGTGTGGGGCAAGTCCGCCGTCGTCGACGCCCACCAGAACGACCTCAGCAGCCAACTCGCCGAGGAGTGGGGGCCGACCGACGACCCGACGGTCGTTCCGTCCACGGGCCCGAGCGCCAAGCCTGCCCCACCCGTGCGCGGCAAGCCGATCGCCGGCCTCTACATACCCAAGCTCGAGAAGAACTGGGTGGTGGTCGAGGGCGTCACCCAGGACGACATCCGGTACGCCCCGGGCCACTACCCGACCAGCGCGCTGCCCGGCAAGGTCGGCAACTTCTCCGTGGCCGGCCACCGCAACCGGGCCACGTTCTGGAGGCTGGACGAGCTGCACGACGGCGATGCGATCGTGGTCGAGAGCAAGACCGACTGGTTCGTCTACCGGGTGGCACAGACCCGGATCGTCAAGCCCACGCAGGTCGAGGTGGTGGCGCCGGTGCCCGGCGAGCCAGACCAGAAGCCGACCAAGCGGATGCTCACGTTGACCACCTGCAACCCGAAGTGGGACAACTACCAGCGCCTGATCGTCCACGCCGAGTTGGACCGGACCCAGCCGAAGTCGGCCGGCCGCCCGACGGAGCTGGGAGGCTGACGCGATGTACGCGTTCATCTGGCGCAAGCTCCCGTTCGGACTGGCCGGCAAGCTCACCGGTTCGGTGCTGCTCGCCGTCGCTACGGTGGCCCTGCTCTGGTACGTGGCCTTCCCGTGGGCCGAGCCCCTGCTGCCCTTCGACGACGTGCAGGTCACCCAGGACTCCGGCGTTCCCGGAGAACCCGGCGAGCCGGGCGGTGGAGACGCGGTGACCGGGGAGACCCCGGGCGGCGACGAGCACGACCTGCCGTACGACACGGAACGGAACAACCCCGAGCCGTCCTCCACGAGCAGGTGACGATGCGCGTCCTGGTGATCGACAACTACGACTCGTTCGTCTTCAACCTGGTGCAGTACCTGGGCCAGCTCGGTGTGGACTGCGACGTGCGCCGCAACGACGAGATCGACGTCGCCGAGGTCGGCCGGCTCGACGTTGCGGGTGTCCTGCTCTCACCCGGGCCGGGCAGCCCGGATCGGGCCGGTATCTGCCTGGACGTCATCCGGGAGTACGCCGGCAAGCTGCCGATCTTCGGTGTCTGCCTCGGCCACCAGGCCATCGGGGAGGCGTTCGGGGCAACCGTGACGCGGGCTCCCGAGTTGCTGCACGGCAAGACGTCCGAGGTACGGCACCACTCCGTCGGTGTCCTCGCCGGCCTGCCCGACCCGTTCACCGCCACCCGCTACCACTCGCTGGCCGTACTCCCCGAGACGCTGCCCGACGAGCTGGAGGTGACCGGCTGGACCGGCTCCGGGGTGGTGATGGCGATGCGGCACCGGACGCTGCCCATCGAGGGTGTGCAGTTCCACCCGGAGTCGGTGCTCACCGAGGGCGGTCACCTGATGCTCGCCAACTGGCTGGCGAGTTGCGGTCACACCGAGGCGCTGGAGCGCGCCCCCGCGCTGGCCGCCGAGGTGGACGCCCGGCGACTCGCCGCCTTCGCCAACGCGTAGAGGTCAGCATCGGCCGGTCAGCTTCCCAGGGCATCCCGCACGGCGGGGTTCACCGATGATCGGACCGCAGGTGGCCGGTCCCGGAACGCGTCCCAGGCTGCCTTGCCGCTGGCCAGGTAGTCCCGGACCGCCTTGCCGGCGAGCATGACGGAGCCGCATCCGTCGCATCGAGCGGAGACCCCGTCGACGTCGAGGCCGAGGTGCCGGCAGAGCGTCACCGCCCGGGACAGGTGGTAGGACTGCGTCACGATCAGCGCGCGTTGGACGCCGTACACGTCCCGGGCGCGGACGCAGCTGTCGTACGTGTCCAGGCCGAACGGGTCCGCCACCACCCGTCGCGGGTCGACACCGAGTCGCTCGGTCAGGTACGCCGTCATCACCGTCGGCTCATCGCCGGAGGTGCCCGCGCCATCGCCGGAGACGAGCACCACCCGCGCCCGTCCGGTACGTACCAGCTCGGCGGCGGTGTCCAGACGGCCGACGAGCCTGTCGCTCGGTTGCTTCCCGTCCGCTGCCGCCGCGGTGCCCAGGACGATCACGACGTCGGCGGCCGGCGCTTCCGCCGCGTCGTAGCGGTGCCCCCGTGCGCCGATCGTCGTCCACGACCACGGGACACTGCTCAGCACCACCACGACCACGCCCAGGATCGCCGCGCGCCGCAGCCGTCGTCGCCAGTGGCCCGCCGCTGGTGGGCGGTCGCCGGTGGAGGCCCGGAGGCCCCGCACCCCGATGCGGACCGCTACTCCCCGGAGAGGCGGACCGGCGGCGGGAAGATCGGCTGGCCGGAGCCGCCACCGCCGCCAGGCGTCGGCGTGCCACTCGGCGTCGGCGTCGGCGTCCCCGACGGAGTCGGCGTCTCCTCGACCTCTTCCGGGACACCGATGTCGATGGTCACCGTCTTGCCCTGCGCCAGGTCAGTGCCGCCCTTCGGGTTCTGCTTCTGTACCCGGCCAGCCTCGGCGGCCGGGACCTCGTCGCCGTCGCGGAATGCGACCACGTAGCCAGCCGCGCGGAGTTCGGCGGCGGCGTCGTCCTTGGTGGAGTTGACGACGTTGGGCACCTTGTCGACGTTGCCGCGCGAGACCTCGACGGTCACCTCGCTGTCCTGGGGGACGGTGGTCCCCGAGGGCGGGCTGACCTTGACGACGATGCCCTTCTGCGCGGGGTTGTCGACCGGCTTCTCCTTGACGACCAGCCCCAGTGCTTCGAGCTGGGGCTTGACGTTGTCGAACTGCGAGTTGACCAGACCCGGGGGGATCTTGGCGTCGGGCTTGCCGTCACAGATCTGGACGGTCACGTTGCTCGCCTGCTTCAGCCGGGCGCCCGCCGCGGGGTCCTGCTTGGCGACAGTGCCCTTCGTGCAGTCGTTGGCCAGGACAGGGTCGCCCACCACCGGGTTGAAGCCCGCGTTACGGATCTCGGTGACCGCCGCGTCACGCGTCTTGCCCGCGAGGGTGGGCACCGACTTCAGATCCTTGTCGTCCTGCTGACTCCAGAGCAGCGCGGCGACCAGAGCGATCACCGCCAGCACGCCGACCGCGCTGAACAGGGCGATCAACCAGGAGGACGCCTTACGCTGGCGCGGATCGCCCACCCGTGCCGGGATCTGCCGGGTCTGCGGTCCGGTGGCGGGCGGGTAGCCGCCAGCGCCCCCGGCCGGTGCCATCGCCACCGTCTCCGCCTCGCGCAGCACCGGAGTGGCCAGCACCGGTCGGCCGGCGGCGGCGCGGAGCAGGTCGGCCCGCATCTCGCCGGCGCTCTGGTAGCGGTTGAGCGGGTTCTTGGAGAGCGCCTTCAGCACGATCGCGTCGACCGCCGGCGTCACGTCCGGGTTGATGTCGCTCGGGGTCGGCGGCGTCTCCCGTACATGCTGGTACGCGACGCTGACCGGGCTGTCGCCGACGAACGGCGGGTGCCCACAGACCAGCTCGAAGAGGACACAGCCGGCCGCGTACACGTCGGAGCGCGCGTCCACGGCCTCACCGCGCGCCTGCTCGGGTGACAGGTACTGGGCCGTGCCGATGACCGCGCTGGTCTGCGTCATGGTGGTCGCGCCACTGGCCAGCGCCCGGGCGATGCCGAAGTCCATCACCTTGACCTGGCCGGTCTGGGTGAGCATGACGTTGCCCGGCTTGATGTCCCGGTGGATGATGCCGTGCCGGTGGCTGAACTCCAACGCCGCGCACATGTCGGCGCAGATCTCCAACGCACGGCGGGGCTGCAACCGGCCCTCGGCGCCGAGGACCTCCTTCAACGTCCGTCCGTTGACGAACTCCATGACGATGAAGGGCAACGTCTCGCCGGTCGGGGCGGTCTCCTCGCCGGTGTCGTAGACCGCCACGATCGCCGGGTGGTTGAGCGAGGCGGCGTTCTGTGCCTCCCGGCGGAAGCGCATCTGGAACGTCGCGTCCCGGGCGAGGTCGGTGCGGAGCATCTTGATCGCGACGTCCCGACCGAGCCGGAGGTCGCGACCGCGGTGCACCTCGGCCATGCCGCCGTAGCCGAGCAGCTCGCCGACCTGGTACCTGCCACCGAGCAGGCGGGCCTGCGCTGTCATCGCGTCTGTCGTCCTTCGCTCGTCGTCGTCCCGCCGTCACCCGGCCGGAATCGTCCCTCACGACGGTACGACGTCCGGGTCGCATCGTCGCGTCCGTCGAGCCGCAGCGCGCCGGACGTCACGGTCTGTGAAGCCGGCGCCTCGGACGCACCGTTCTGCGACTGCTTGCGCAGGTTGTAGGAAATCACGCCGGAGCAGAGCAGGACCAGTAAGGCCACCAGGATGGCGAGGAGCACCATCCCGGGCCGGGACCGGCTGGGCTCGGGTGCCGGTCCGGCCTGCCGGGCGTACGCCGGTGGTTGTTCCTGCCGGGTCTGTGCCGGCGGCACCGCTGCGGCACCGCGCGGATAGCCACCCTGGGCGACCGGCGGTCGGGCGTGCGGTACGGCCGGCGCGACCGCCGTGGGGCGGGGCTGCGCGGCCGGCGCGATCGTGGTGGGCCGCTGCCCGACGGGCGACTGTCGATGCGGCGCGCCCGGCGGGCGGAACTGCTGTGCCTGCGGGACCTGGGCCCGGCCGGGCGCGGCGGGCGAGGACGGTGCCCCGGAGATCGGCGCGGAGTGACCGCCGGCCCGGGCCTGCTGGGACAACGCGGCCTTGAGCTGCCGGGCGACCGCGGCGAGGGCGGCGGCGCTCGGCCACCGGGCGGCCGGGTCCTTGGCCAACGCCCGCTCGACGACCGCCCGGACCTGCGGCGGGATGTCGTTGGGCAGCGGCCGGGGCGTCTCCCGGACGTGTCGCATGGCGATGTCGAGCGGGTTGTCGCCCTCGAACGGCCGCCGTCCGGCGAGGCACTGGTAGGCGACCACGCCGAGCGCGTACACGTCGGACGCCGGGGTGGCCACCTGTCCGGTGGCCTGCTCCGGCGAGATGTACGAGGCGGTGCCGAGCACCGAGCCGGCGGCGGTGAGCTGCCCGACGATGTCGGAGCGGGCGATGCCGAAGTCGGTCAGCACGAGCGTGCCGTTCGGCCGGACCAGCAGATTGCCCGGCTTCACGTCGCGGTGCACGATGCCCTTCTCGTGCGCGGCGTGCAGCGCGTCCGCAGCCTGCGCGACGAGGGCCATCGTCCGGGCCGGCGTGAGCCGGCCGACCCGGCTCAGCGTGGACGACAGGGCGTCGCCCTCGACGTACTCCATGACCAGGAACGCGATCTGCTGGTCGTTGCCGAAGTCGTAGACGTCGACGACACCGGGATGGTTGATGGTGGCCATCGTCCGGGCCTCGCCGCGGAACCGCTCGGCGAAGTCCGGGTCGTCGAGCAGCGCGGGGAGCAGGCTCTTCACCGCGACCGTCCGGCCGAGCACCTGGTCGGTGCCGCGCCAGACGTCGCCCATGCCGCCGCTGGCGATCCGCTCGTCGAGACGGTAGCGGTTGCCGAGCTGGACGCCAGGGCTGAGCATGTCAGCGGCCCCCGGGGTCGGCGATGGCGGCCCGCATGATCTGGCCACCGATCCGGGCCGCTTCGGAGCTGCCACCGCTGCCGGCCTGTTCCAGTACGACGCACACGGCCGAGACCGGGTTGCCGTTCTTGTCCAGGGCGAAGCCGATGAACCAGCCGTGGTCGGGGCGGTCCGGCGCGGACTGCGCCGTGCCCGTCTTGCCGCCGACCGTGTAGCCGCTGATCGCCGCCTTCTGGCCGGTGCCCTTCTGGACGACGCCGACCATCATGTCGCGCAGGTCGGAGGCGACCTGCGGCTCGACGGGCTGGCGCAGCTCCCGTGCCTTCGCGGTGTAGTAGCTGGTGGTCCGGTCCGGTGCGAGGAGCTGCCGGACCAGGTACGGCCGCATCTGGCTGCCGCCGTTGGCGACCGCCCCGGCGATCATCGCGCCCTGCAACGGGGTCATCCGGACGTTGTTCTGACCGATCGAGGACTGGGCCAGCGCGGCCGGGTCGGTGCCGCCGTCCGGGTTCAGCATGTCGCCGGTCCGGCTGGCCGCCGTCCGGAAACCGCCCTCCTCGCCGAGCTGGCCGACGGTCAGGTCGGCCTGCTCGAAGCCGAACTGGCGGGCCTTCTCCTTGACCTTGTCCGCGCCGAGTCGCACGCCGAGCTGCGCGAAGCCCGTGTTGCAGGACTCGATGACCGCCTCCTGCAGGGTGACCTGCGGCTCCGGGCAGATCGACGGTACGGCGTTACGGATCGGGGTGCCCGAGGTGGGCGGCGTGTAGCTGGACCCGGCCGGGATCGGGGTCGACTTGGTGACGCCGTTCTCCAACGCCGCCGCGGCAACGACGATCTTGAAGGTGGAGCCCGGGGGCAGCGTCTCGGAGAGGGCGCGGTTCTTCAGCGGGCCGTCCGGGTTCTGCTCCAGCTTGTTGATCTCCGCAGCCGCCGCGGCCGTGTCGTGGCTGACGAGCGGGTTCGGGTCGAAGCTGGGCATCGACACCAGGGCCTGCACCGCACCGGTACGCGGGTCGATGGCGATCGCCGCGCCCCGCTTCGCATCCACCTGGTTGTTGCGCATCTGGTCGTACGCCACGTCCTGCGCCCGCTTCGAGAGCGTGAGCAGCACGTTGCCGCCGGCGGTCTCGTCGCCGGTGAACATGTCCTTGAACCGGTCGCCGATCAACTGGTCGCTGGTGCCGGCCAGGAAGTCGTTCTCCAACTGCTCGATGCCGGTGTCGGCCAGGTTGACCGGCTTGTAGCCGAGCACGTGGGCGTACTTGGCGCCGCCCGGGTAGGTGCGCTGGAACTTCAGCTTGCCGGTGGTCTCCTTGCTGGTGGCCAACGCGGTGCCGCCAGCCTCGATGTTGCCGCGCTTGCGCTTGTAGTCGGCGACCTGGACCCGACCGTTGTAGTCACTGGTGCGGTACTCGTCGGCCTTGTACGCCTGGATCCAGTTCAGGTTCGCGAAGAGCAGACCGAACAGAACCATGACGACGACGCCGACACGGCGCAGGGGTGCGTTCACGGCTTGATCACCTCCGTGGGAGCACCGTGCAACTGCTCGGGCGGACCGCCCGAGGGCCGGGCCGCCTTGCCGGCGCCGCCGGTCACCGGCCGCCGGGCCCCGTCGGAGACCCGCAACAGGACCGCGATGAGCAGCCAGTTCGCCATCAGCGACGAACCACCGGCGGACAGGAACGGAGTGGTCTGGCCGGTCAGCGGAATCAGCTTGCTGATGCCGCCGACGATCACGAAGACCTGGAGGCCCAGAGTGAAGGCGAGACCGCCGGCGAGCAGCTTGCCGAACGAGTCACGGACCGCCAGCGCGGCGCGCAGGCCCCGCTCCACGATCAGCAGGTAGACCACCAGCAGCGCGGAGAGACCGAAGAGGCCGATCTCCTCACCGATGCCGGCGAAGATGAAGTCGTTCTGCACCTCGGGCAGGATGTCCGGCTGACCACCGCCCGGCCCGGCGCCGAAGAGCCCACCCGTGCCGAGCGCGAGCAGACCCTGGACGAGCTGGTAGCCCTTGTCGGTCGGGTCGGCGAACGGGTCCAGCCAGATCTCGGCACGCAGGTAGAAGTTGGCGAACGGGCCGCCGACCGTCGAACCGAGGACGTACGCGAGATAGGCGCCACCGAAGAATAGGAGAAGACCGATCAGCAGCCAACTGACCCGTTCGGTGGCGATGTAGAGGGTCACCACGAACATGCCGAAGTACAGCAGCGAGGTGCCGAGGTCCTTCTCGAAGACCAGCACCAGGAGACTGATCAGCCAGACCACGACCACCGGGCCGAGGTCCCGCCCACGCGGAAAGTCGATACCGAGGAACCGCCGGCTGGCCAGCGAGAGCACCTCACGCTTGCGCACGAGGTAGTACGCGAAGAAGACCAGCAGCGCCAGCTTGGCGAACTCACCCGGCTGGAGCGAGAACCCGCCGACCCGGATCCACAGCTTGGCGCCGTTGATCTCGGACATGCTGCGCGGCAGCACCGCCGGGAGCATCACCAGCACGATGCCGGCGAGCCCCAGGGTGTACGCGTACCGGGAGACCGAACGGTGGTCGCGCATGATGGCGAGCAGGCCGGCGGCGAGAATCACCGAGGCGAGCGTCCAGGCGAGCTGCCGCCCGCCGATGCCGGCGAAGGTGGCCAGATCCTCCCGGTCGACCGGGGCGGCGTCGCCCAGGTCGATCCGCCGCAGGAAACCGACGCCGAGGCCGTTCAGCAGGGCCACCGCCGGCAGCAGAGCCGGGTCGGCGAACGGGGCGAGGAACCGGATGACCAGGTGCAGGCCGAGGAAGACCGCGCCGAGCGCGGCGGCGGGCATCCAGAAATCCGGCGTGACCGTGTCCAGAAGGTTCGCCTCGACGGTCGCCATGTACGCGGCCACCAGCACCATGGCCAGCAGCAGCAGGGACAGCTCGGCGTTGCGTCGGGACCGGGCCAGGCGTACGCCGGACTCCCCGCCCGTGGTGGCGGGCGAGGATGCCGGTGTGGCCGCTACGGTCACGGGTGGAGTCCTTGGGATCTCAGTCGACACTCACTCGGGAGACCGGCAGCCGGCCGGGTCGAGCGCCGGCGGTGCCGAGTCGGAGGGCGTGGCGTCGGGTGCGGTGGTCGGATCGGTCCCGCCTACGGTGGCCGCCATGGTCGGGCTCGCGCTGAGGACCCCGTTTACCGACGCGCTCGGGCTGGTGGCCGGCGTCGGGGACGTCACGGTCGGGCTCGCGGGGGGAGTGGGCGAGGGCGTGCCGGTCGGCACCGCCGTGTCGGGCGTGCAGAGCGGCTTCAGGTTGGGGTTGCTCGGGGTGTCGCTGGTCAACTCCGCGAGCTGACGCTCGGCGTCCGGTTCACTCTTGGCCCGGATGCCCACCTTGACCGTGTCCTGGGCGGCGACGGTGAGGTCGTCCAGGCGGGTGCCACTGGTGCGGTGCACCGTGGACAGATCCATCCCGGCGATCTGCCCCTGGATGCCGCGGAAGACGGCGACCTGGCCCTCCTCGGTGGCACCCACGTAGTACTGGCGCTGGGTGTACGTCCAGCCGGCGAAGAGCCCACCGCCGATGATCACCAGGAGCGCAAGCGCCATGGCGGTGGTGCGTACCGGACGACGCTTGCGCCGCTCCGGCTCGTCGTCGGCGGCCGCCGGCTCCTCGGGCACGGCGGGACGCGGCGCGGAGAGCGCCGAGGCCCGGGCGGCCGGGGTCGATTCGTCCGCCGAGGTGGCCATGCCGCGATCCCGGGCGGCGGCGCCGCCGACGATCGGGGTGGCCTCGACGATGTCGTGGTCGGTGGCGTCGGCGATGATCACCGTGATGTTGTCCGGGCCGCCGCCGCGCAGCGCGAGCTGCACCAGCCGCTCGACGCACTGCTGCGGATCGGTGTACTCCCGCAGGGTCTCGCCGATGGTCTCGGCGCTCACCACGCCGGAGAGGCCGTCGCTACAGATCAGGTACCGGTCACCGGGGAGCACCTGACGCACCGAGTACTCCGGGTCGATGTCCCGGCCGTCCAGCGCGCGGGTCAGCAGCGACCGCTGCGGGTGGCTGCTGGCCTCCTCGGCGCTGATCCGGCCCTCGTCGACCAGCATCTGGACGTATGTGTCGTCCTTGGTGATCTGGGCGAACTCACCGTTGCGCAGGAGATAGGCCCGCGAGTCGCCGATGTGGACCATCCCCAGCTTGCTGCCGGAGAAGAGGGTCGCCGTCAGCGTGGTGCCCATCCCCTCCAACTGCGGGTTGGCGTCCACCGTGTCGCGGAGTTGTTGGTTGGCGGTGCCGACGGCCGAACGCAACGCGTCGACGAGGGCGTCCCCTGGGACATCCTCGTCGAGCGGCGCCATGGCACCGATGACGATGTTGCTGGCGACGTCACCGGCGGCCATGCCGCCCATGCCGTCGGCAACGGCGAGTAGCCGCGGCCCGGCGTAGACGGAGTCTTGATTGCCGTCACGGATCAGACCGCGGTCGCTGTGGGCCGCATAGCGCAGGGTCAGAGTCATGGCCGTAATTCGAGGGAAGTGCGGCCGATCCGGATCGGCACGCCGAGGGGTACGGGGGTTGGTCCGGTGACCTTAGCGCGATCTAGGTACGTGCCGTTAGTCGAGCCGAGATCCTCGACGAACCACTGGCCCTCGCGTGGCACGAGTCGCGCGTGCCGTGCGGAGGCGTAGTCGTCGGTGATGACCAGGGTGGAGTCCTCGGCCCGACCAATGGTGATCTGCGCTTCGCCCAGGGTGATGCGGGTGCCGGCCAGTTGACCGGCGGTGACCACCAGCTGGTGGGCCGCCCTGCCCCGCTTCACCTTCGCCGGTTTGGCCGCCTGCCCCGTCGAGGCGCCAACCGCGCGTGGTGCCGCCACCAGGCGACCGGACCGGGCTCCCGCGAAGAGATCCCGACGGATCACGCCGACCACCGTGAATACGAAGATCCACAGCAGGATCAGGAACCCGAACCGGGCGACGGTGATGACAAGTGCCGGCAAGGCGGCTCAGCCGTCCACGCGGAAGGTCAGCGTCGTGGTGCCGAGCTGGACCATGTCACCGGGGTTCAGGGCGACCGCGGAGACCCGCTGCCCGTTGACCATGGTGCCGTTGGTGGAACCCAGATCGGTCAGCACAACCTGGCCGCCGTCGAAATCCAGTCGGGCGTGTCGCCGGGAGATACCGACGTCGGGCAGGCGCAGGTTCGCCTGGTCACCGCGACCGATCACCGTCGACCCCATCTGGAGGGGGTAGGTGCGTCCGTCACCGGAGACCAGCCGCACGTTGCGACCGCCACCGTGCCCGGGCGGCGGACCGTAGCCGCCACCCTGGTCGTACGCGGGGTACGCGGGCGGACCGGCGTCGTAGCCGGGCGCCGACACCGGGGCGACCTCGCCACCGGTGTAGACCTCGGCGGTGACCCGGAACATTCCCGTGTCGAGGCCCTCGCCCCGCTCGATCTCCACGATCACGTCGCCGTAGACCGTCCAGGCCTGCTCGCCGATGAACTCCGCCTGCGACTGGGCCAACTCCTGGGCCAGCGCGGCGGCGTACGGCGCCAGACGACTGTGGTCGAACGGCGAGAGATCGATCACGTAGCGGTTGGGCACCAACGTGCGCCCACCGGCCAGGATCGCCTTGTGCGCCTCGGCCTCCCGCTGCATGGCGTTGAGGATCTCCACGGGGTGGACCACCCCTTTGAAGACCTTGGCGAAAGCCCCTTCGACCAGGCCTTCCAGACGCTTCTCGAAGCGTTGCAGCACGCTCACCGGCTCCTCCTCGGGTCCCGAGGACATGATGGTATCCGGCCGGCGCGCGCGCAGCTCACACGCCGCTCGGCCGCCTGCTCCCGGCCCGTTCGGAAGGACCGGGACCACCGTGCTAATCTTTCGTCCGCCACGAACGGTAACCGCTCGTGGCGAGCGTCTGGGACAGCGTAGTATTCCCGGGGCCTGTTGGAGACAGCGGGTCCGGGGCGGCTACAGTGTCCCGGGTCGTGCCACGGGGATGTGGCGGAATGGCAGACGCGCACGGTTCAGGTCCGTGTGCCCGAAAGGGCGTGGGGGTTCAACTCCCCCCATCCCCACCAAAAGACGAGGGCTCCGCTTGATGCGGGGCCCTTCCGTCATATCGGGGCGTGCCGGGCGTCACGCTATGCTCCGATGGTTTCTGCCTCCGATGGACCAGGAGTGGCGTGTGAGTGTCGCGTTGGTGACCGGGTCGGGCGGTCTGATCGGCTCCGAGGCGGTCCGGCACTTCGCCGGCCTCGGTCTGGACGTCGTCGGCATCGACAACGACATGCGCCGGTACTTCTTCGGCGAGGACGGCTCCACCTCGTGGAGCCTGGAACGGCTCGGCCGTGATCTCGGTAACTCGTACACCCACTTCGCGGTGGACATCCGGGACCGGGACGGCCTGAAGCAGGTGTTCAAGAAGTACGGCTCGGACATCGCCGTGGTGATCCACAGCGCGGCCCAGCCGAGCCACGACTGGGCGGCCAAGGAGCCGTACACGGACTTCGACGTGAACGCCGGTGGCACCCTCAACATCCTGGAGAACACCCGCCGGCACGCGATCGACGCACCGTTCATCCACTGCTCCACCAACAAGGTGTACGGCGACCGGCCCAACAGCCTGCCGCTGCTGGAGCTGGAGACCCGGTACGAGCTGCCCGAGGACCACCGCTGGTACCAGGGCATCACCGAGGAGATGTCGATCGACCACTCGCTGCACTCGGTCTTCGGCGCCTCGAAGGTGGCCGCGGACGTGATGGTGCAGGAGTACGGCCGCTACTTCGACATGAAGACCGCCTGTTTCCGGGGCGGCACCCTGACCGGCCCGGCCCACTCGGCCGCGGAGCTGCACGGGTTCCTGGCGTACCTGATGCGCTGCGTGATGGAGGGTCGGACTTACAACCTGTTCGGCTACAAGGGCAAGATGGTCCGCGACGCGATCCACTCGCACGACGTGCTGACCGCGTTCGAGGCGTTCTTCCGGGCGCCCCGTTCGGCCGAGGTCTACAACCTGGGCGGCGGTCGGCACTCCAACACCTCGCACATCGAGGCCTTCCGGATCGCGGAGGAGATCACCGGCCGCGAGGCGCAGATCAACTACGTCGAGCAGAACCGCACCGGCGACCACCAGTGGTACGTGAGCAGCATGGCCCGGTTCGAGGCGCAGTACCCGGACTGGAAGATCACGTACGACGTGCCGATGATCCTGCGGGAGATCTACGAGGCCAACGTGGACAAGTGGGTGCCGCAGGCATGACTCGCCAGACCAAACGCAACGTCCTCGGTGTCCTCGTCGACGCCACCGACTACGCCTCGGCGACGGACGCCGTGGTGGCCGCGGCGCACGAGCGCCGGCCTCTCGCGTTGACCGCGCTGGCCGTGCACGGTGTGATGACCGGGGTGCTCGATCCGGCGCACAACGCCCGGCTGAACTCCTTCGACGTGGTCACCCCGGACGGACAGCCGGTGCGCTGGGCGCTCAACCTGCTGCACCACGCCGGGCTCACCGACCGGGTCTACGGGCCGACGCTGACCCTGCACGTGCTCGCCCGCTTCGCGGACGAGGGGCTGCCCGTCTACCTGTACGGCTCGACCGAGGAGACGTTGGCCAAGCTGATCCCGGCGCTGGAGCGGATGTTCCCGGCTCTGAAGATCGCCGGTGTGGAGCCGTCGAAGTTCCGCGCGGTCCAACCGGGCGAGGACGCCGAGATCGCCGACCGGATCCGGTCCAGTGGTGCCCGGCTCGTCCTGGTGGGGCTCGGCTGCCCGCGCCAGGAGGTCTTCACGTACGCGATGCGCCCGCTGCTGGACATGCCGATGATGGCGGTCGGCGCGGCGTTCGACTATCACGCCGGGCTGTTGCGCCAGCCTCCGTCGTGGATGCAGCGCGCCGGCCTGGAGTGGTTCTGGCGGCTCGGTCTGGAGCCGAAGCGGCTCTGGCGCCGCTACGTGATCCTCAACCCGGCCTACCTGACCCGGCTCGCCGGCCAGAAGACCGGTCTGTGGAAGGCCCGCCCGCCGGCCCCGGCCACCGAGCGGCCGGCGACCTTCGCGGTCTGACAACCGATCTGGTACGACACGAGGCCCCACCGGGATCTTCCGGGTGGGGCCTCGTCCCTGGATGGGGAACAGGTCAGACGGTCAGGGTCCAGCTGCTCAGGTAGCCGGTGTCCGCCGAGTAGACGTCGCGCACCTGGAGTCGCCAGGTGCCGTCCGCGGCTTCGCCGGACAGGTTGACCGAGTACGTGGTGTTCACGTTGTCGGCGCTGTCCGAGGTGCTGCTGTTCTTCAGCCGGTACGAACTGCCGTCTGGAGCGAGCAGGTCGATCACCAGGTCGCCCCGGAACGTGTGGACGATGTTGACCGCCACGGTGGAGGCCGACGAGGCGTTCCGGCCGCAGCCGGAGATGGTGATCTGGCTGGTGATCGCAGCGCCGGCGTCCGGGATCGTCAGGGCGGCGCCGTTGGTGCCGGTGCAGCCGGTGGGCGGCGGAGTGGTGCCGCCACTACCCACGTAGAGCAGCAGGTTCGGTGAGCCCGAGCCGGCATTGGTGATCACGTTCGGCGTGGCGTTGGACACCAGTTGGTTGCGCACCTGGGCCGGGGTCCAGCTCGGGTTGGCGCTCGCCACCAGGGCGGCCGCCCCGACCACGTGCGGCGTGGCCATCGAGGTGCCGCTGATCGTGTTGGTCGCGGTGTTGCTCGTGTACCAGGACGAGGTGATCGACGATCCGGGCGCGAAGATGTCCAGGCAGGTGCCGATGTTGGAGAACGACGAGCGGGCGTCGGAGTTGGTCGTCGAGCCGACCGTGATCGCCTCCGTGGTGCGCGCCGGCGAGACGTTGCAGGCGTTCGCGCCGTTGTCGTTGCCGGCCGCGAGGCCGTAGGTCACGCCGGAGGCGATCGAGTTGCGGACGGCGGTGTCCAGCGAGCTGTTCGCCCCGCCGCCGAGGCTCATGTTCGCCACGGCCGGCTTGATCGCGTTCTGGGTGACCCAGTCGACGCCGGCGATCACACCGGCGTTGGTCCCGCTGCCGGAGCAGTTCAGCACGCGTACGCCGACCAACTGGACGCCCTTGGCCACGCCGTACGTCGAGCCGCCCACGGTGCCGGCGACGTGCGTCCCGTGCCCGTTGCAGTCGTCCGCCGACCCGCCGTCCACGGCGTCGTAGCCGGAGGTGGCCCGGCCCCCGAAGTCGTTGTGGGAGAAGCGGATGCCCGTGTCGATGATGTAGGCGTGCACGTTGCTCGCCGTGTTCGGGTAGGTGTAGGAGCTGTCCATCGGAAGGTTGCGCTGGTCGATGCGGTCCAGGCCCCAGGACGGCGGGTTGGCCTGCGTACCGGAGATCGACACGGTGTGGTTCTGCTCGACGTACGCGACGGCCGGGTCGGCGGCGATCCGTGCCGCCGCGGCCGCGCTGACGGTGACTTCGAAGCCCCGCAGCGCCGTGCCGTAGGTGCGGGCGATCTTTCCGCCGTGTCGGCCGGTCAACCGTTGCGCGGTGTCGCCGACCCGGTTCGGTGCCACGGCTGCGTCCTTGAGGACGACGATGTAGCTGTCCGGTACGGCGGTTGCCCCACCAGCCTCCCGTACGACGCCGACGGGCTCGGCGGCCAGAGCCGGGGCACCGACGGCCAGCACGGTCGCGGTGGCCACCCCGACCAGTGCGGACCTGCGTGGAAGACCCATCTCCCTACCTCCCTCCGACCGGCGTCGAGACGCGACCACCGGTACCACTGATCGACAATCGCCGATCTAGGTGAGGGTAGGTCGATGGGGTCGGGTAGATAAACATGCCGAAACGTCCATCACCCGGATGGGATGCCCCCTACGGGCCGGGCTTCCGGGGGCAGCGGGGGTCCGCCCCGGATTCGCTGCGTTCCCCAACGGGAAAGACTCTCCGACATGGAGAGTCAGCTCACCATCCTGTTGCCGGTTGCCGCCGTCTGGCTGGCCGCCGGGGTCCTGGCCGACCGACTGCCACGGCTGCGGGACGCGCGTGCGCTCCGTCGGCGTACCGGATGGTTGCTGGCGCTCGCGCTGGCCGGCGTGGCGCTGCTCGCGGCGGCGTCCATCGGCGGCATGTCGAGCGCCGGCACCGCGCCGATCGACCGGGCCGCCGCGGGGCTCACCCTCACCACCGGCCCGGCGCTCGTGGTGGTCCTCTGCTCCGTACGGCGGATCCGCCGGCTGCGGGCCGGGGCCGGCGCGTTCGACACCGCACCCGGTACGCCCGCCCCGCACGGGCTGCGTGCCGCTGCGGCACACCCGCTCGTCGGGTTGCCGTTGCAGGTCACCGCCCTGGCGACGCTGCCGGCCGTGATCGCGGCAGCCGGCGCGGACCTCGGCGCCGAGCCCGGGGTGACCGGCCCGGCGATCACCGTCGGAGCACTCGCGGTAGCCGTCATCGGTGTCCGGCACGCGCTGCGACACAGTCGGCTCATCGAGCGGGCGCAGCCCACGGCCGCGCGGTCAGCGCGAGCGGCCGGCCCCCTGCACGTATAGGAGTTCCAGGATCGCCCGGGTCGCCTCGAACCAGCGATCCAGCCAGCCGGGCGGCGGCACGCTGCCCTTCGGCGGCAACTCCATCAGCAGGCCACGCAGCAGTGGGTGGTCGGCCAGCGAGCTGGTGGGCTCGATCGGCCAGCCGTCCGGCGGGAACGACGGCTCGACCAGCGGGTTGGGGTCCAGCGACGGCAGCGAGAGCGGCGGATCCATCGGCTCCGCACCCGACACCTCCCGCCCGTCCAACTCCTGGTCGGCCGAGATCACCTCGGTCAGTACGGTGTCCCGGCGCGCCCCGCGGTACTTGCCACCGAACCGCTCCGGCTTGGCCGGACCGTTGGTGAGGTTCTCTGATCCGATCGTCGTCATCCGTCTCGCCTACCTCGCTCGGGTGCGAATCGGTGCGGCGCGTCATCGACCAACGCCGTACCGACGGGTTCAACGAGGCGGGCCCGTTGTGGCGACGGGAATCCCGGCGGAACCTCGTCACGCCCGGCCGTCCCGGTTGCCGCTCCCGGCTCGCCGAAGCGCGGACACGGAAGGTCCCCGCCCGGTCACGGACCGGACGGGGACCTTCATCGACCACTCGGTCAGGCCGAGCCCAACACACCACCCCTGGCTCCGGCGACGAAGGCCCGCCAGTCACCGGGAGCGAAGACCAGGGCCGGGCCGGCCTTGTCCTTCGAATCCCGTACGCCGACTGCCCCGGTCACGTACGCCACCTCTACGCAGTTGTCGCAGTTCGGCCCGCTCTTCGAGCTCTTGAACCACGTCGCCTGCGTCAGGTCCACGGGGAACCTCTTGGTCGCCATTTCGGCTCCTCTGCCAGTTTTGCGATGTGTGCGACGGACTCCTCCGGACGAATGGCCGCAGCGCGGATGTGATCGAAGATGAAGCTGTACTTCTGCAGTTCGTCGCTCTTCTCGAGGAAAAGCCCACCCGTGGCGTTCTCCGCGTACACAACATCCGGATCACCGGGCTCGGGGAAGCTGAGGATCGTGAAGGTGCCGTCCATGCCGGCGTGCGCACCCACCTCGAAGGGGAGGATCTGGAGCGTCACGTTCGGCAACTCGGCCACCTCGACCAACCGCCTGAGTTGGCCGCGCATCACCTCGTCCCCGCCCACCGGCCGACTTACCACCGCCTCATCGAGCACCACCCACAGATCGACCGGATCGTCCTGGGTCAATAACGACTGACGGCCGAGACGGACACGCACTCTTTGATGTACCTGATCGGCGGTGAAGTCCGGACGGGCGGCGCGGATCATCGCACCGGCGTACTCCTCGGTCTCCAACAGACCGGGGACGACCTGCTGTTCGTACGCCCGGATGGAGCTGGCCGCAGCCTCCAGCCCGACGTACGCCCCGACCAGCACCGTGCTGTACGGGTGCCACCAACCCTTCTGCCGTGCCTCGCGGGCGATCTGCACGAGCTCGTCGCTCTCGGCACCGACCACGCCGTAGATCCGCAGCATGTCCCGCACGTCGCGCGGGGTGGCCGTGGTGTGTCCCGTCTCG
Organism: Micromonospora sp. NPDC005172; assembly: GCF_040608555.1. Taxonomy (NCBI): domain Bacteria; kingdom Bacillati; phylum Actinomycetota; class Actinomycetes; order Micromonosporales; family Micromonosporaceae; genus Micromonospora; species Micromonospora sp. NPDC005172. Next base: position 131,741 of record NZ_JBEXIL010000002.1, on the reverse strand, counting down.
ATCCGGGAGACCTTGGACGCCGAGCACTCCAACTGCTCGGCCACCACTTCTATGGTGATCCCGGCCGACTCCCGTTGCCGGCGCAACTCCGCGCCGAGCCGTCGCCGTCGAATCGTCGGGCTGCGCCGTTCACTCATCGCGCGGCCTCGGCACTTTTGGTCCTCGCCGCTGGTTGCTCGACCCCACTCTCGGGCTACCTCCGGTCGCCGCGCCACTGGTTGCCGCCTGCCGGGGGCGCGACCGTCGACCGGCGAGCGTTCGCGACGAGGGGTGGTGCCGGTCATCGGCCGGCCGCGACGGGCGAAACCGGCCCTCAGTGTGCCGTCCGTACGCGGATGGCTTCAAGCGCCGCTTTGCGTGGCGAACTCACGTATCGGCAAAAGTCGACGTGCAACTTGCATGAAGCACGTCGCTGATGCACTCTGTCCGTATGGCTCGGATCACTCAGCGTTTCGGTCCGCTCTCTGGGCGTGGTGACCCCACCGACCCCGGACAGCCGGATGGGACGCGGGCCCGGCCAGCGACACCCGGACCTGCGCCGGGGTAATGACCCCACCGCTGCAAGCCAGTTGACTGCGGCGGTGGGCGCGGTTCCCGGCAGCAGTCAGGTGATGGTCGGGTGGCGGCACGCCACCAGCGTGTACGGCCCGACCACCACCAGCACCATCCGGTCCACGAGGCGCGATCCCGTCACCGGGCCGAGATCATCCCAGACCAGTCACCCGCCGGCACCCCGCCGGCTTACCCTCCCCAGGAGCCCATGTGCTTCCCCGCTCCGGTGACGTTCTGCACGTGACTCGCGCGGCGAGTGTCCAGTTCCTCAGGCCGATCATGTTCCGGGTGATCCGGGTGCTCGACTGGCCGACGTACGACGGTTGGCTCTGGCTCGACGGCTACGAACTCAACGCCGCAGGCGACGCCGTCAACCGACGGTCGATCTTCGTACAGCGGGAAGGGCTGCAACAGGTGCAGGCCGCACCCGTGCCCCGCCCGCACACCGTACGGACCCGTCGACCCGTTGCCCGTACGCCGGTCCGAGTCGGCTGACCAGCGCGATCCGCCGCGGGTAGGCGTGCCGTCGCCATAGAATCGGTACGCCCACCCCGGCACCGTTCCACCCGCACGTCCAGGACCCTGAGCCTGGGATGGTCATGGTCAATCAGCCCGCCGTGCGGCGGCACCACCGCTGGAGTATCACCTACGCTCTCGGACTGCTCGCCCTCCTCGGAGCCGTGACCACCGCCGTGGTCCTGGTTCGCGATCCGGCGTCGTCCTCCACCCGGCTGGCCGTACCGGTGCCGGCACCAGAGATCACCGTGGTCAGGTCCGACCCACCGGCCGACGACTACGGTTGGATCGGCGCCGACACCACCGACGGGTACGTCGAGACGACCAGCCCGGCCGCCGGTACCGGCGCTGGCGGTCAGGCCGATGGCCGCCAGGATCTCGCCGCGCCGACGCCGACCGGGCACGCCACCACCGACGTACGCCGCTCGCTCTTCTGGTCCGGGATCTTCGGCCTCACCATCTCGCTCGCCGGCCTCGGCCTCGTCGGCACCCGCCGGCGGATGTGGTGAGCGTCGGTCACGGCGTGGTCGTCGCCGTTGGGCTCAGGCTGGTCTGGCTGACCTCCGTCGAGGGCCGGGCCTGGGAGACCACCACCTGCACCTCCTCGTCGGTCCCCACCAGGGTGCCGGCAGCCGGATCGGTCCGCACCACGGTCCCGGGCGGCAGTTCGGACGGGCGGTACACCACCCGGTAGCTCAGGCCCAGCCGTTCCAGCAGCCCCTCGGCGGTCGACTGTCCAAGCCCGGTGAGCGGCGGCACCGGTATCTGCGCCTCCTCGGTGGTGGCCGCCGGGCTGCTCGGCGACGCGCTGCTGGGCGCCGCCGACGTCGGGGCGCTGCTGCTCGGCGGCGCCGTGACGCTGGCCGGCGGGACAGACGGCGTGGCCGGGCCGTCGGGGTCGTCCTCCCGCGCGCTCAGCACCACCCACAGGGCCGTACCGAGCAGGGCGGCGAGCAACAACGCGAGTACGCCCCAGAGGATCGGCAGCCACCAACGCCGGCCGCCCTGCTCCTCCACGTACCAGTCCGCCGACGGTTCGGCCGGGCGAGGCGCTCGTACCTCGGCCCGCCCGGACCACGCCGGCGGCATCGACCGCTCCACCGGCATCCGTGCGGTCCGGTCATTCGCCGACGCGGCCCGGTCGATAGGCATCGTCTCGTCCGGCGACGCGCTGCCACCCGACGCCGCCCGATCGATCGGCATCGTCTCGTCCGGCGACGCGGTGGGTTCCGGCTGCTGCGGACGGCCGCCGGCTGGCGGCAGAGGGCGGGTCCGGTCGTCGTCGGGCCCGGCGGGCGGCTCCTGGCGGTCGTCGCTCATGGCACGTCCTTTCCCGAACCGGGCGGGCGCCCTGGCCCTCGACCGTCAACCTAACCGGCCACGTCGACATCGGCCGGCATCGGTGACGCGAACCGCGTGCCGCCGGCGGGTCGGGGAAGGTCGGGGTCGGTCAGGTGGTGGGCTTGGCCGTCGGCTGGCTCGGCGGAGCCGCCGCCCCACACCAGATGCTGACCTCGTCGTTCCAGCGGGCCGGACCGTCCTCGGCCGGTACCTGCTGACTGACCTTTCCGCTGCGCCCACTGCGGTAACTCGGGTAGAGCCCCGCCTCAACCAGCTCGTCCGCTGCCTTGGCGCAGTCGTCGCCGACCACGTCGGGCACCTCGGCGGCGGGCGCCGGACCGGGGATCTGCAGCTCGACGGTGGTACCCCGGGTCACCGTGGTGCCCACGGCCGGCGAGGCTCTCTCCACCGTGCGCCCGATGCCGCCGCCGAAGACCAGACGCCACCCCAACCGTTGCTTGCGCAGCATCTCGCGCGCCTGCACGAAGTCGGCCCCGACCACCGGAGGTACGGTCAGCCCGGTCCCCTTCGTCGCCGAGGCGGTCGTCCGGGGAGCGGACGGAGTGGTCCGACCGGTGGTCGGCCGAGCCGAGGTGGCCTCGTCGGTCGGCGTACCGGTCGCCGTGGCGACGGCCTGCGGGTTCGTCGGAGATTCGTCGTCGTCGCCGGCCAGCAGCCAGCCACCGGTGGCGCCCACCACGGCCAGGAGCACCGCGACCAGCCCGCCACCGAGCAGCACACTGGCTCGGCTGCCACCGCCGCCGTCCCGGCCGCCGCCGGAATCCTGTCGACCCGTGTTCGCGTCCGTCATACCGCCCACCGCCTCATCACCGGCGACCGTACCGTTCGCCGCCCATCACGTTGTGCCGACGGTCCATACCGGCGGGTCACTGCGACTCGCCGCACCGACGACGGGACGTTACGCTGCCCGGCATGGCCAGACGGGGCTGGGGAGTATCGATCGCGACGGCGGTCGGGGTCGCTGCCGGCGCGGGCGCCGCGCAACTGGGCTTCGGCTACGGGCTCGGCGTCATCACCTGGACGCCGACCGAGGCCGGGGCCAACGGCACGGCCTGGGCCGACGGTCTCGCCTGGGCCACCTGGCTCGCCGCCAGCTCGACGGTGCTGGGTGCGGTCTGCGCGCAGCGACTGCACCAGCGTGCCGCACCGGCCGACCCGCCGACGACCGACGCCGCACCGACCACCATCCCCACGGTCGAGGCTGACCTGCCGCAGCCGGCGATGATCGCGCCCGAACGGCCGACCCGGACCGGGGATGCCGACGCGGCGCACGACCGGCCGGCCGTGGCCGTCGATCGGTCGGCACCGCTGACGGACGAGCGCGGCGGCCTGTTCCGGCGGCTGTCCCTGGCACTCGGCGCCGGCCTCGGCGGGCTCGTCACCGTCCTGCTGGTCGCCGTACCGGCCCGGGTCGCCGTGGGTGCCGACACCGGTGTGCCGCAGCGGGTCGCGGCCCTGCACGCGGCGCTGGGAATCCTGATCGGCGTTGTCGTCGCGCTCTGGGCGCTGCGGTCCCGTACCGTCGCGCTGAACATCACCGCGACGGCCGCCTGGCTGTGGCTGCTCGCGGTGGTCTCGGTCATCGACGGTGTACGCGTCGGACGCGGGCTGACCGGCGCCCAACTCGGCACGTGGCAGCTCGACCCGGACCACGCGCGGTACTGGATCGGGGGCCAGATCTACTGGCCCGGCGCGCTGCTGGCGCTCGTACCCGCGCTCCTGATCGGTGCCCTCACCGCCCGGGGCGCCGTGCGGTCGGGCGGGCACCGGGTGGGCGCTGCGGCCTCCGGCGCGGCCGGCCCGCTGCTCGTCGCACTCGCCTACCTGACCACCGTGCCGCGTTGGGCGACCCCGGGGCCGGCACAGTTCTCGACCCAGCTCATCGCCCCGTACGCGGTGATCGCCGGCGTCGGCGGTTCGATACTGGTCGCCCGCCTCGCCGAACGCGGCAACCGCCGACGTGCCGCCGATCGAGGCCCGACCGCCCCGGCCGACGATCCCGGCCGGGCGACGGCGACCGACCACACAGAACCGACGCCGACCGGACCGGTGGCACCACGCAAAGCGGGGTCGACGCCCGCGGCCCGCTCATCCGAACCGGTGTCGACCACTGCGGCCGGCTCCCCCGAACCGGAGTCGGCCACTCGGGCGGATTCCACCCGAGCCACGGGGCTCGGCCCGACCTCGCGCCCGACGCCTACCCGGGAGGGCGACTCGGACGGCACCCGACCGGGACGCCGCGCCCGTTCGGTGAGCGACGCCGCAGCCGGTACGGCAGCCCGACGAGGCAGGACCGCCGCGGCGCCGACCACGCCGGACACCCAGCCGGACGACGCGACCACCGCCGAACCCCGCGTCCCCGCCCCACGCCCCGCCCCGGACGCCGCAGTCCCGGCCGACACCCCGACCCCCCACCGGGCCCGCCCACCCCGCCGCACCACCACCTGACCCACCCCACCGTCCCCTCCCCGCACCCACCCACCCCACCCCCACCGTCCCCCTCCGTTGATCATGAAGTTATTGCTGGGACACGCCGCGGCGGGTGGCAACAACTTCATGATCAACAGCGCGGGGTGGTGGGTCGGTGGGCCGGGGGTGGGGGTGGGGTGGGGGTGGGGGTGGGGGTTAGTCGACGGGCCAGGTGTGGACTGGCTCGTTGGTGCGTTGGAGTTCCGCGTAGCGCTTGACCATGTGGTGCAGGGCTGCCGGGCGGTCCAAGCCCCGCTGCCGCTCGGCCGACCAGACCGCCTCGGTCTGCCAGACGGAGCCGTTGCGGCCGGTGCGGCAGCGCTGCTCGATGATGCCGAGGAGCCGGTCCCGCTGCTCCGGGGCGACACCGAAGCCGTCCAGCCCGGTCGCGGCGACGGGCAGTAGCTGGTCCAGCACGAGCTTGGTGACCGGAACGTCACCGACCCGGGGCCAGTGCAGCACGGCGTCCAGACCACGACGGGCCGCCGAGTGGAAGTTCTCCTCGGCCGAGGAGAAGGTGAGCTGGCTCCAGATCGGTCGGTCGGCCTCCGCGAGACCACGGACCAGCCCGAAGTAGAGGGCCGCGTTGGCCAGCATGTCCACCACTGTCGGACCCGCGGGCAGCACGCGGTTCTCCACCCGGAGGTGCGGGCGGCCGTTCATGATGTCGTAGACCGGGCGGTTCCAGCGGTAGACCGTGCCGTTGTGCAGCCGCAGCTCGCTCAGCTGGGGCACCCCGCCGGCGTGCAGCACCTCCACCGGATCCTCGTCCTCGCAGATCGGCAGCAGCGGTGGGAAGTACCGGACGTTCTCCTCGAACAGATCGAAGATCGAGGTGATCCAGCGTTCGCCGAACCAGACCCGGGGACGTACGCCCTGGGCCTTGAGTTCTTCCGGTCGGGTGTCGGTGGCCTGCTTGAACAGGGCGATGCGGGTCTCGGCCCACAGTTGGCGACCGTAGAGGAAGGGCGAGTTGGCCCCGACCGCCACCTGCACTCCGGCAACGGCCTGGGACGCGTTCCAGTAGTCGGCGAAGCTGTCCGGCGCGACCTGGAGGTGGAACTGGAGACTCGTGCAGGCCGCCTCGGGGGCGATCGAGTCGGTGTGCGTGCGCAACTGCTCGACACCCCGGATGTCGAGCTCGATGGCCTCGCCCCGGGCGCCGACGATCTGGTCGTTGAGCACCCGGTAGCGCTCGTTGGTGGAGAGGTTGTCCTCGACGAGGTGCCCCTCGGTGAGGGTGGGCAGGATGCCGACCAGGACGATCTTGGCGTCGGACCTGGCAGCACGTTCGTCGGCCCGGGAGAGGCTGCTGCGCAGGTCGTGTTCGTAGTCGGCGAACCCGGCACCCTCGATCAGCCGGGGCTCCGCGTTCAACTCCAGGTTGAACTGCCCCAACTCGGTCTGGAACAGCGGATCGGCGATCTCGGCGAGGATCTCCTCGTTGCGCATCGCCGGCTCGGCCGCCGAGTCGACCAGGTTGAGCTCGATCTCGAGGCCGGTCATCGGCCGGTCGGCGTCGAACCCGAAGTCGTCGAGCATCAGGGCGAAGACGTCGAGGCACCGCCGGACCTTCTGCCGGTAGCGGACGCGGTCCTCCCGGGTGAAGGCGCCCTGCGAGACGTCCCTGCCCATGTGTCCTCCCGACAACCGGCGCGGTCGGGATCATGCCGTCCCGGAAAGCGCATTGTGAACCATCAACGGTAAGAGCGCTCGCCTGGCCAGGGCCAGAGGCCGACGACGGTGTCCGACGCCGGCGGGAAGCGGATGCGCTCGTGGCGCCATCTCTACCCCGTCGGCATCGTGCGGGACCCCGCGTTGGCAAGAACAAGTCGTGACAATTCACACGCGCCTGGTACGGACGACGCCGGGCCCGCGCCGACGTACGGCGCGGGCCCGGCGTACCGGTGATCCGTGAGATCAGGCCTGGCGGATGCCTTCGCCCTCGATCTCGATCTTGATCTTGCGGCCGACCAGGACGCCGCCGGTCTCCAGGGCGACGTTCCAGGTCAGGCCGAACTCCTCGCGGTCGATCTCGGTGCTCGCGGAGAAGCCGAAGACGTCCTGGGCACCGAACGGGCTGCGGCCCACGCCCTCGAACTCGACCTTCAGCTCGACCGGACGGGTGACGTCCTTGATGGTCAGCTCACCGTTGAGCACGAACTCGTTGCCGTTGCGGGACTTCACGCCGGTGCTGCGGAACTCCAGGGTCGGGTACTTCTCCGCGTCCAGGAACTCGGGGCTGCGCAGGTGCGCGTCCCGGTCACCCTGGGTGGTGTCGATGCTGGCAGCCTGGATGGTCGCGACGACCGAGGACTGGAGCGGGTCCTCGGCGATCGTGATGGTGGCGGTCGCCTCGTTGAACTCACCGCGGACCTTGCTCACCATCATGTGCCGGGCGACGAATCCGACCCGCTTGTGCGCCGCGTCCAGCACGTAGGTGCCGGCCGCCGGGATGGTGAGACCGTCCCAGTCGCGGGTAACCGCGTCGATGCTGCTGGTCATGACTGGTGTCCTCCAGAGGATTGTTTAGTAGCCCAACGACTGCTTGAGCAAATATAACCGCAACAACATTCCCCGTGTCAAGTACTGGTAGGATGAACGAGTGACCAACGTGTTCGACGACCCCCGGATCACTGCGGTTGGCCTCCTGTACGAGGCCCACGCCGGGCTCTCGGCCCGGTTCGCCGCCCAACTCGAGGAGCACGGCCTCTCTCAGGTCGAGTTCGAGGTGATTACCCGCCTGGCCCGCTCGCCGGGCAACCAACTGCGGATGACCGACCTCGCCGCACAGACCTCCCTGTCCACGAGCGGGGTGACCCGCGTGGTGGACCGGATGGAACGCGACGGGCTACTCACCCGCCGAGCATGCCCGAACGACCGTCGCAGCTCGTACGCGGTGGTCACCACGTCCGGGATGCAGCGGCTCGACGAGACGCTGCCCGGGCATCTACGGATCATCGAGCAGTGGTTCACCGGCCAACTCGAACCCGAGGCGCTGGCGGCGCTGCTCGACGGCCTGCGACGGGTGCGGGACGCCGTCCATCCTGGCGCCACCGCCGGCAGCACCGAGCAGGAGATGGCCGACGACTGCGACCCGACCTGAGCGCTGGCCCGCACGAAGGGCGTCCGGGCGACACCGGCAGAAAGACCGGCAGAACTGACCTTGTGGACCGGACAAACCTCTTGAAGAACACCTTTCTACCCGGCAACGGTGGCAGGCTTTCGCCCACCGGGGAATCACCGGGGGGTGACGGCGCGGGCGAACAGCGAGGGGTAGCACCAAGGGGGCTCTTCGCCCGCGCCACTCTCGACCCGGAAGTCCACTGAGGGCGACAGGCGTCCACTCACCGTTCGGTGGATCCGCCCCGCGCGGCGATCAGTGCGTAGAGCAGACCGGACTCCTGCGGCAGCAGCCGGATGCCGGTGTCCTCGCAGACCCGGTCGAGACGATCGAGGACGGCCGGGTCGCCGGTGCTCGCGGCGAGGCCCACCAGCGCCTCCACCACGTCCCGCCGGTCGTGACCGGCCTCGACGGCGGCGGCGAACCACTCGGCCGCCAACTCCCGATCACCCGCGTGCAGCGCCAGGTTCCCCTCGATCAGCGCGCAGATTCCCACCTCCGGCCCGCTCCACGACAACACCGTGTCGTCCGAGCGTGGTCGCGGCAGCCCGACCCGCCCGGTCCACTGCTGCCCCGGCGCGGCGAGCGTCGCCTCGGCGGTGCCCACGCGCAGTTCGGTGAGCACCTCGGTCGCCTCCGTGACACGTCCGTCCTGGGCGAGCGCCAGGCCGACAGTGCCCAGCACGCGCCGGCGATGACCCGGGTCGCCCAGCTCGAACAGCGCCGCGACCGCCCGCCGCCCCTGGTCGACGGCGTCGGCGTACCGGCCCTCGAGGCGGGACACTTCGGCACGGTTGGCCCAGGCCAGCACCCGCAGCCGCTGCTCACCGCCCTCCGCGGCGAGCCGGTCCACGGCAGCCAGCCGGCGGCGCGCCGCAGCCAGGTCGCCGACGCGGATCTCGTGCCAGGCAAGGCTGTTCTGCGCCACCGCCAGATCACGGGTACGCCCGTTGCGGGCGGCGAGCCGGAGCACCGCCTCGGCCTGTTCCCGCGCCTCGTCGTGCTCGCCGACGCTGGTCAGCAGCGCGCCGAGCACGCTTCGTGCCTCCAGCTCGCCGGTCACGTCGCCGGACTGTCGGAAGACCTCCAACGCGACACGCGCCGTCGGGACCTCGTCGGCCTCGGCGCCGTGTTCGGCGGCGAGCCGCGCCACGCCGAGGCTGGCCCAACCACGCAGGATCGGGTCCGCGTCGGCGGTTCGCGGGTCGGCCAGCAACCGTCGCAGCCACTGCCGCCCGGCGACGTCGCGCCCACGAAAGCGCCACCAGCGGGGTAGGCAGGCGGCGAGCCGCAGCGCGGTCAACGGGTCGTCGGAGGCCGCATGGGTTAGCGCGGTGCTGATGTCGCTGCTCACCTCGTCGAGCCGGTGTACCGCGTCGAGCATCCGGGGGCCGGCCAGTTCGGTGGCGGTCCGCGCCACGAGCCGGGCGATCACCTCCGCGTGTCGACGTCGTACGCAGGTCAGCTCACCACCACCGACGGCCTGCTCGACGGCGAAGTCACGGACCGTGTCGAGCAGACGGAACCGGAACGGCCCGGTGCCGCGGACGCTCAGCAGGCCCAGCTCGACCAGGCGGTCCAGCAGTGGGACCGGGTCGATGGCAACCGTGCCGTCCCGGTCGGCCTCGTCGGTGAGCATCTCCTCGGCCATCTCCACCGACCACCGGTTGCCGAACATGGCGAGTCGCCGCAGCGCGTCGCGCTCGTCCGCGGCGAGCAGGCGGTAGCTGGTCGCCACCGCGTCCCGCAGGGTCACCGCCACCGCCGCTCGCGTGGCATCGGTGGCGTACGGACGGCGGGCGGCCACCTCCGGCCCGTCCCACCGACCCCGGGTCGGGTCGGTCGAGGTGGTCAGGTCCAGCACGCGGTCGCCGTACCTGTCGAGCAGTTCGGTGAGATCGAGCAGCCGTCCCCGAGCGGCCATCAGCTCGATCGCCAGTGGCAGGCCGCCCAGCCGGCGGACCAGCGCGGCCAGCGCCGGTAGCTCGTCGGGGCTGGGCGGCTCCCGACGGACCTGGGCGAGCCGTGCGATGAACAGGGCGACCGCAGGCCACGAGACGAGCGTGGCCGGGCCGGAGTGCTCGGCGTCCGGCGGCGGCACCTCGAGCGGGGCGACCGGCCAGACCCGTTCGCCGGGCAGCCCGACCGGGTGCCGTCCGGTGACCAGCACCCGCAGTGACGGCAGTGCCGCGCCCAGCCGGTGCACTGTCTCGGCCACCGGGCCGGGAGCGCGTTCGACGGCGTCCATGACCAGCAGCGCCGGCCGGCCGGCGAGACGGGCGACGAGTTCCGGCAGCCGGGCGGTGCCGAGGACCGTCATCGAGGCAGCGAGCACGTCCGGCGCGTCCGAGCCCTGGCCGACCAGCACGCCGGCCACACCGCCCGGATGGGCGCGTGCCGCCGCGTGGGCCACGGCGAGTGCGAGCGCGGTCTTGCCGACACCGGCCAATCCGACGAGGCTGACCAGCCGGGGGCCGTGCTCCGCGGTCAGCATCGCGGCCAGCTCGGTGACGTCACGGTCGCGTCCGATCAGGGCGACCGGGGGCGGAAGCGCGACCGGCGCGTCGGCCCGTGTCGCGTCGGCCGTCGATGCGCCGCCGGGCGTTCCCGAGATGACATCCGACCCGGACAGCTCACCGCCGATCGCGCCGCGAGCCGTGGCCAGGAACGCCACCCGGGCGGCGCCGGCGAGCCCCAACGCCGAGGCGAGCAGATCGACGGTGGTGCGCTGCGGTCGAACCGAGCGGCCACGCTCCAGGTCCCGCACGGTCCGCACGCCGACTCCGGCACGGGACGCCAGCTCCGCCTGCGTCAGGCCGGCGGAGCGCCGGTGCGCACGGAGCAGCTCCGGCAGCCCGGTACGACCGTCCGGGCTCCGCGACCGTCCATGATCCGGAGTCATGGGCACGAAGAGTACGGTTCGCCTCCGACCATCGGCAGTCGAACGTCGTCCTGCCGACGTCCGCTCGCCGATATCCGACAGCCGAACGGTTGATCGACAGTGGCCGCTCCAGTACTGCCGCGGACCCGTGTGCTCCGGTGGGGTCAGAGACCCAGATCGCGGGCGATGATCATGCGCTGCACCTCGCTGGTGCCCTCACCGATTTCAAGGATCTTGGAGTCCCGCCAGAACCGGGCGACCGGGTACTCGTTCATGAAGCCGTAGCCGCCGTGGATCTGGGTGGCCTCGCGGGCGTTGTCCACCGCGATCGTGCTCGCGTGCAGCTTCGCGATGGCGGCCTGCCGCTTGAACGGCTCGCCGGCCAGCATCCGGGCGGCGGCGTCGTAGTAGGCCAGCCGGGCGGTGTGCGCCTTCAGCTCCATGTCCGCGATCTTGAACTGGACGGCCTGGTTGTCGCCGATCGGTCGACCGAAGGCGTGCCGCTCCTTGGCGTACCTGATGGACTCGTCGACACAGCCCTGGGCGAGGCCGACGGCCAGCGCGGCGATGGCGATCCGGCCCTCGTCGAGGATCCGTAGGAACTGGGCGAACCCTCGGCCGCGCGTACCGAGCAGGTTGGCCGCCGGCACCCGACAGTCGTCGAAGGTCAGCTCGTGGGTGTCCGAGGCTGTCCACCCGACCTTGGAGTAGCCGGGGGCCACCGTGAAGCCGGGCGTACCGGTCGGCACGATGATCGTCGACAGCTCCTTGGAGCCGTCCGGGTTGGTGCCGGTCACCGCGGTGACGGTCACCATGGCCGTGATGTCGGTGCCCGAGTTGGTGATGAACGCCTTCGAACCGTTGATCACCCACTCGTCGCCGTCCAGCACGGCACGCGTCTGGGTGCCGCCGGCGTCGGAGCCGGTGCCCGGCTCGGTGAGCCCGAACCCGGCAAGCGCCTCGCCGCTGAGCAGCCGGGGCAGCCAGGTCGCCTTCTGCTCCTCGGTGCCGAAGCGGTAGATCGGCATCGCGCCCAACGACACGGCCGCCTCCAGCGTGATGGCCACGCTGGAGTCGACCCGGGCCAACTCCTCCAAAGCCAGACACAGGGCGAAGTAGTCGCCGCCCATCCCGCCGTGCTCCTCGCCGAAGGGCAGGCCGAACAGGCCCATCTTGCCCATCTGCCGGATCACCTCGTACGGGAAGGTGTGTCGCTCGTAGTGCTCGGCGATGACCGGGGCGACCACCTCGCGGGCGAAGTCCCGCACGCTCTCCCGCAGCGCCGCTTGTTCGTCGGTGAGCCGGAAGTCCATCTCATCCTCCTGGTGGGGACGGTCCGCCGGGGCGCTCGTGACGCCGGGACGGGTGGCTGTGCGGGTCAGACCGGGGTGACGCCGTGCCGGCGTCGGGAGAAGTGCCGGTCCTTCGTACGCGCCGCCGCGAACCGGCGGACCAGCTCCGTACGCAGGTCGTGGGGCTCGACGATGGCGTCCACCACCATCTCGCTGGCGAGCCGGACGACGTCGATGTCCTGCTCGTACTCGGCCCGCTTGGCGGCCACGAAGGCGGCCCGCTCGTCCGCGTCCTCGATCGCCGCGATCTTGTTGGCGTAGACGGCGTTCACGGCGGCCTCGGCCCCCATGACCGCGATCTTCGCGGTGGGCAGCGCGATCGTCGCGTCGGGTTCGAAGCCGGGGCCGGCCATCGCGTACAGGCCCGCGCCGTACGCCTTGCGGACGACCACGCAGATCTTCGGCACGGTCGCCTCGGAGATCGCGGTGATCATCTTGGCGCCGTGCCGGATGATGCCCTGCTTCTCGACGGCGCTGCCCACCATGAAGCCGGGGACGTCGCTGAGGAAGAGCAGTGGCACGTTGAACGCGTCGCAGAGCTGCACGAACCGGGTGGCCTTGTCGGCCGAGTCGACGAAGAGCACGCCGCCCTTGAACATCGAGTTGTTGCCGATAACGCCGACGACCTGGCCGTCGAGGCGACCGAAGCCGATCGTCAACTCCTTGGCCCACAGCGCCTGGATCTCAAAGAAGGAACCCTCGTCGAGCAGGCCCTTGACGTACCGTCGCATGTCGAACGCCTGCCGCTCGCTGGCCGGCACCAGCGCGGCCAGGTCGACCTTCGCGGACGCGGCGACCGCCGGCGCGGTCGGCGGCGCCTGGGTCCAGTTCGCCGGCAGGTACGACAGGTAGGTCTTCACCACGTCGAGCGCGTCGGCCTCGGTCTTGCAGAGGAAGTGACCGACACCGGATTCGGCGGTGTGCACCTTGGCCCCGCCCATCGCCTCCAGGGTGGTCTTCTCCCCGGTGACCATCTCGACCATCCGGTCGGAGCCGAGATACATGCTGGCGTTGCCGTCGACCAGCGCGACCACGTCGCAGAACGCCGGGATGTACGCCCCTCCGGCGGCGCTCGGGCCGAACAGCGCGCAGACCTGCGGGATCGAGCCCGAGGCGCGGACCTGGTTCCAGAAGATCTTGCCGGCGCCACGGCGACCGGGGAAGAGGTCGACCTGGTCGGTGATCCGCGCGCCGGCCGAGTCGACCAGGTAGACCATCGGCACGCCGGCACCGTAGGCCCGCTCGATGATCCGGATGATCTTCTCGACGGTACGGGCGCCCCAACTGCCGGCCTTGACGGTGGAGTCGTTGGCCATCAGGCAGACCTGCCGGCCGTCGATCGTGGCGGTGCCGGTGACCACGCCGTCGGCGGGCAGGCCTTCGGCGAGCGCGTTGGCGTAGAGGCCGTCCTCGACGAAGGAACCCTCGTCGACCAGCAGCGCGACACGTTCGCGCGCGAAGAGCTTGCCCTTGGCCTCGTTGGCCGCGTGGTACTTGTCCGCGCCGCCGGACCGGGCCCGCTTGCGCAGTTGCTCCAGCGCCTCACCGTCGAGCGTCACGCCGACTCCCTCGCCCGTGTTGACCTGAACGATCGTTAGGCTATCGCATTCGCGCACCCTCCGGCGACCCACGATCGACGGACGCTCCTTTGAGCGAAACATTGAAATCTATTAATCTCTGTGGATAGGCTCCTGACACCCCCTCTTGGATAGGAGTCAGCGATGACCTCACGACTCAGTCGGCTCGCCGTCGCGTTGGTCGCGACGGCAGGTGCCACGCTCGGCGTCACGGTCGCCAACCCCGCGCCCGCGTCCGCCGCGATGACCATCTGCTACAACACCAGCCAGGCAGGCGCCTACGCCGGCACCGCCAACCAGTCCGCCTCGATCTGGAACAACGCCACCAGCAACCTGACGCTCTCCGCGAACTGCGGCTCGAACCTGCGGATCTACCAGATCACCGGCGGCGGCTCGTACGCCGTGCGGACCAGCCTCGGCAACGGCCGGGTCTACATCGACACGCAGCAGGCGGCGCAGTACAGCCCGCTTCGGATCATGACCCACGAGATCGGGCACATCCTCGGTCTGCCGGACAACTACAACGGCAACTGCGCGATCCTGATGTCCGGCGGCAGCGCCGGCACCAGCTGCACCAACCCGTACCCGAGCACCGCCGAGGCGAACCGGGTGAGCAGCCTCTTCGCCGGCACGTTCAGCGCGACCGACCGCAGCGCGGACATCTTCCGTGACAGCTGGCCGGCGGCGCTCACCACGGTGGGCTGACCGAACCCGCGCACCACGAAGGGGCCGGCGTGTTCCGCCGGCCCCTTCGTCGCGTCCTCAGCTCGGCATCGGCGTCAGCCGGGTACGCGGGCCCGCCCGCAGCACGCCCGAGGGCAGCTTCTTGCCGAGCAGCTCCTCGGCCAGCTCGGCCACCTCGATCAGGGCGTCCAGGTCGATGCCGGTGTCGATGCCCATGTCGTGCAGCATGTGCACCGCCTCCTCGGTGGCCAGGTTGCCGCTGGCGCCCGGCGCGTACGGGCAGCCGCCCAGGCCACCGACGCTCGCGTCGAACTCGGTCACCCCCAGCTCCAGTGCGGTCAGCAGGTTGGCCAGCGCCGTACCCCGGGTGTTGTGGAAGTGCAGCAGCACCGGCACGTGGGCGTTGCGGTCGCGTACCGCGGTCAGCAGCTCACGGACCCGACGCGGAGTGGCCATGCCGGTCGTGTCGCCGAACGCCACCCGGTCCGCGCCGTCGCGGACCACGCGGTCGACGATGCCGGCGACCCGCCCCGGGTCGATGTCCCCCTCGTACGGGCACCCGAAGCTGGTCGCCACGATCACCTCGACCCGCGCCCAGGCCCCGTGCAGGAGGTCGATCAGCTCGGCGATGTCGTCCAACGACTCGTCGGTCGAGCGGTTGACGTTCCGGCGGTTGTGGGTGTCGCTGGCCGACACCACGACCTCGATCTCGGTGAACCCGGCGGCCAGGGCCCGCTGCGCGCCCCGGGTGTTCGGCACCAGCGCCGAGTACCGCACGCCGTCGGTCTTCGCCGCCCGCCGCCACACCTCGTCGGCGTCAGCCATCTGCGGGATCGCCTTCGGGTGCACGAACGACACCGCCTCGATCCGGCGTACCCCGGTGGCGGAGAGCGCGTCGAGGAGCCGCACCTTGGCGTCGGCGGGAATCGGCTCCTCGTTCTGCAACCCGTCTCGCGGCCCGACCTCGCGGATGGAGACGGAATCCGGCAACTGGCTCATGGTCACCTCGCTGTGACGTCGGATGGGGGGCGGCGGTCGGTGCTGTTGGGTGCCAGTGTCGGCCCGCCGGACCGCAGGGCACCAGCCCCGCGAGCCGACGACGGCCGGCCGGGTCAGCGCATGCGGGAGACGATGCCGGTGTCGTAGGCGCCGGAGCGGAACTCCTCGTTCTCCAGCAGCTCGGCGAAGAACGGGACGTTGTTCTTCGGGCCCTCGATCTGGAACGCCGCGACCGCGTCGCGAGCGCGTTCGAGCACCTCGTCGCGGGTCGCGCCACTGACGATCAACTTGGCCAGCAGGCTGTCGTAGAACGGGGTGACCGTGTTGCCCCCGGTGTATCCGGAGTCGACCCGGACACCCTCGCCCGTCGGCTCCACCCACGTCCTGATCACACCCGGCCCCGGCAGGAAGCGCTTCGGGTCCTCCGCGTTGATCCGCATCTCGATGGCGTGCCCGCTCGGCACGAGCGCGTCCGGGTCGAAACTGGGCGCCAGCCCGGCCGCCACCCGCAGCTGCTCCTCCACCAGGTCGACGCCGTAGACGTACTCGGTCACCGGGTGCTCCACCTGCAGCCGCGTGTTCATCTCCAAGAAGAAGAACTCACCGGAAGTGGGGTCGAGCAGGCATTCCACCGTGCCCGCGTTGCGGTAACCCACGGCCTCGCCGGCTCGGACCGCCGCCGCCAGCAGGCGTGCGCGCAGTTCCGGCGAGACGGCCGGCGACGGGGACTCCTCGACCAGCTTCTGGTTGCGCCGCTGCACCGAGCACTCCCGCTCGCCGAGCGCCACCACCCGACCGTCGGCCAGGCCGAGGATCTGCACCTCGACGTGCCGCACCCGAGGAAAGTACCGCTCGATCAACACCGAACCGTCGCCGAACATCCGCTCGGCGAAGGCACGCACCTTGTCGTACTCGGTGCGGAGCGCGGCCTCGTCGGCGGCCACGCCCATGCCCATGCCGCCGCCACCGGCTGCGGCCTTGACCATCACCGGGTAGCCGATCTCGGCGGCGGCCGTCACGGCCGCGTCCAGGTCGGCGGCCGGGTCGGTGGTGCCGGGCGCGACCGGCACGCCGGCCGCCGCCATCAGGTTACGAGCATTGATCTTGTCGCCCATGGCGGTGATCGCGTCCGCGCCGGGCCCGACCCAGATCAGGCCGCTCTCCTCGACGGTACGGGCGAACTCGGCGTTCTCCGACAGGAAGCCGTAACCGGGGTGGATGGCCTGCGCGCCGGTCGACTTCGCGGCGGCGAGGATCGCCTCGACGTTGCGGTAACTCTGCGCCGGGTTGGGCGGGCCGATGAGAACGGCCTCGTCCGCCTCGACGACGAACGGCAGCTCGGCGTCCGCCTCCGAGTACACCGCGATCGCGCGGATGCCGAGCCGCTTCGCGGTCCGGATGACCCGGCGGGCGATCTCGCCCCGATTGGCGACCAGCAGTGACTCGATCATGTTTCCTCCCGGCGTCCGGATGTTGGGACGATGTCAGGGAATCATGACCGGCGCACTTCTGACGAGTCGGATCAGGCGAGCAGTGCGGCCAGGGTCGCTCCGCGCAGCAGCTCGGCACGTCGACGCCGGTCCACCTCGCCGCCGAGGAACGGGGTCGAGTTCATCAGGCCGAACGCGGCGTGCGCCAACACCCGCGCCTCACCGTCGGGCATGCCCGGGTGCAGCGCGGTCAGCACGGTCACCCACTCCTCGACGTACATCCGCTGCAGGCGGCGGATCCGACGGCGCGGCTCCTCCGGCAGGCGGTCCAGCTCGTGCAGGTGCAGCGCGATCACCGCCGGGTTGGCCAGCGCGAACTCGACGTGGAAGTCGATCAGCGACTCCAGCACGGCGCGCGGGTCGTCCGAATGCCCGGCGGCGCGCTCCCGGCCGCCGGCCAGCAGCCCCTCACTGACCGGGATCAGCGCGGCGGCCAGCATCGCCTCCTTGCCGGCGAAGTGGTGATAGAGCGCCGGACCGGTCACCCCTGCTGCCGCGCCGATGTCGTCCATCGACACGCCGTGGTAACCACGGGCGGCGAACAGACCGACCGCGATCTCCAGGATCTCGTCCTTGCGGGACCGACGTCGGCCCGTACCCGTCGCACCCCGCGCCTGCTGCTCCACCGTCACCGGGCAAGCGTAGACCGCGAGCTGGGAACGGTGGGGCGATGGTTACCGGACGGTCCAGTCGGTGCAGCGGTCAGTCGTCCGGGTCGAGGTCGTGCTCCTGTCGTAGAGCAGCCGCCTCGGCGGGCCGGTCGAGCAGGTCCAGGGCACGGGCCAGCAACCACGCCGTCTGGCGGACCGGACGCGAGCCGGCCGGCAGACCACCGAGTACGCGACGCAGCAGCGGCTCCGCCTCGGCCGGCCGGTCCAGTCGGAGCAACAGCTCACCGACGAGTGTCTCCACCTGGGCCGCCTCACCGAACGCCTCGATCGACCGCAACCGGTCGGGCACCCCGGAGAGCCGTTCCAGCGCCTCGTCGAGCCGCCCCTCACCGGTCAGCACCCGCGCGCCGGTCTCGGCCGTCATCGCCAACTCGTACGTCACCGGCGGCTCCGGCTGCCCGGCCAACGCCGCCGCCAGCCCGTCCGCCAGTTCGACGGCGTGCACCGCCTCCGGCAGGTTGTCGGACCAGAACCAGGCGTACGCCTCCCGACGGCGGGCGCGCAGCTCGTCCAGCGGAAGCTCGGCGAGCCGGTACGCGGTGGCGGCGGCGGCGAACCGCTCGGCGGCCACGGCGTCCCGGTCGGCGTCGTACAGGATGCCGCCGGCCTCCTCCAGCACCTGGGCGCGGTTGGGCAGGTTGTCCGGGCCGTCGAGGTTGACGGACAACTGCTCCAGCAGGGCCAGCGCGGGGTCGATTTCGCCGAGCCCCGCGTAGACCCCGGCCAGCAGGTGCCGGCAGCGGTCGGCCTCCGCCTGGGCGCCCAGTCGGTCCAGGCCGAGCACGGCCTCCTCGGCGACCTCGGCCGCCTCCGCGAGCCGACCCACCACCCGGTACGCGTTGGCCAGCTCCCAGCGCAGGAACGCATCCCCCTCGGCGCCATGCTCCACGCAGATCGTCACCGCCTCGACGAAGTCGTCCACCGCGTCGGCGGCCCGGCCGGCGGAGAGCAGCGCCCGCGCGCGGGCGACCCGTACGGGCAGCTCCGCGTCCGCCGGCGCCATCCGCAGCGCCTCGTCGCAGGCGGCCACCGCCTCGGCCGGATCGTCGACCGTCCTCGCGCAGGTCAGGCAGGCTGCCACGACCAGCTCGCCGACGCCCAGCTCGCGGCCGATCCGGCGTGCCTCCTCGGCGGCGGCGCGGGCCTCGTCGACGCGGTCGGACTGCTCCAGCAGATGCGCCCGGTGCAGCGCGACGCGAGCCCTCAGGTGCTCATCGCCGCCCGCGTCGGCAGGTATCCGATCCAGGGCCGTCAGGGCGTCCGCCCACCGTTGCCGGTGCAGCAGCGCCAGCGCCAGCCGGTCGTGCCCGGCGGCACGCTGCCGGGGATCGCCGAGCCGATCCAGCGCCTCGGCCGCCTCCCGGACCAGCGCGAGCCCCTCCTCGGCGTACTCGTCGACGCGGGTCAGCAGCACACCGAGTCGCCCCGCGACAACCTGGGCATGCAGCTCCTCACCCGCCGAGCGGTACCGGTCCAACGCCGCCCGGTTCAGCTCGACCGCGCCCTCGATGTCGTCCTCGTCGCCCCGCTCGGCGGCTCGCAGCGCAAGCCGGTGCGCGACCGTACGCGACGGCAGGTCGGCGGTACCGAACCCCTCGTCGTACGCCGCCAGCGCCGCCTGGAACGTCGCCCGGTCGTGTCGGCCCCAGCTCTCCTCGGCGACGATCAGCAGCTCGTCGGCGTCGGCGGGCAGGGGCACCGTGGACGCCTCGACCGGCGCTCGGCCAGCTCGCTCGGACACGGGCACCGCCGCGCCGGTCGGTGCGTCCCCGCTCGGACGTACCGGACGACGACGGACGCTCGCGGAGAGCGGCAGGTGCTCGCCGGGCCGTACGGCGAGCCGGCGCGCGATCCACTCCGACTGGTGGGTGGTCCCGTTGCGGACGTCGAAGCGGGCGGCCAGCTCGGTCGCCGTACCCGCCAACTCGTCGGCCAGCGTCGGCGCGGGCACCTCGGCAGCCGGCCGGCCCTCGGCGGCCCGGCGGTAGACCGTCGCCGCGCCGGCTTGGCGCAGCGCGGCGGCGGCCGTGGCCGCGAAATGCATGGCCGCGGCCGGCGACGGCGGTCGGTCCAGCCAATCCAGGTGCCGCTCGACCAGCTCGACCGCCCGCGCCTCGTTACCGGTGAGCGTGCAGAACTCGATGTGGTCGCCGATGTCCCACAGGTCGGCAAGGCTGCCGCGCAGCTTGCGGTACGCCTCCCGGTGCGCGTCGCGCGCCGAGGAACCCCGGCCGGTACGCAGGTAGGGCAGGAGGAGCGCCGTGAGGATCGCCTGCGGTTGCTCGGTGCAGGTCAACCGGCCGGCGAGCACCGGCTCGGCCAGGGCCACCGCCTCGGCGTCCCGCCCGGTGTCGGCGAGGTAGCCCACCTGGCTCGTCGGGTCGCACCCGGCGCAGTCGGACAGGTCGTCGCGGGGCGTCGTCTGCCACAGCCGGTACCAGTGCGCGGCGGCCTCGGCGTCGCCCACGTGGTCGGCGACCCGGAACCGGTGCTTGTGGACGGTCTGCAGGCTGTGCCCACCGGCCCGGTAGCGCCGCTCCATGTCGTCGAGCACGGCGTACGTGCGGTCCAGCGGCACCTCGGGGAACTTCAGCAGACCCGAGATCATGTACTTGAAGTGCCACAGCAACTGGTGCAGGTGACGCTGGTGGTAGGGCTGCGGATCGCGGTCGAACTCGGACAGGCACCAGGAGAACGTCACGAACGACTTCGCCGGCTCGCCCCCGTAGACGTACCCCGTCGTCGCCTGCATGCGGGTGACGAATGCGAGGTGCCGGTCGTCGGCGGCGTCCACCCGGCGCAGCAGCTGCTCCAGCGCGGCGATCTGCCCCGCCCCGTAAGGCATGTCGGCGATGCCACGCAGCACCCGCCACAGGTCCTCGTCGCTCATGCCTGCTCCCGTCCCGGCACGGCCCGGCCGAGCAGGCCGAGGAAGGAATTGTTCAGTAGCGCCGCGTCGGCCGCGCGGATCGGATGGTGCCCGAGCAGCAGCGCCTGCCCGTACAGCGCCTCGACGGCGAGCCCGACCAGCTCCGGGTCGCCCAGCATCGTGACCCGCCGTACCAGCGGGTTGCGGTGGTTGAGCACCAGTTGCGGGCGGTCCGGCGGAGCGGTGGCGGCGAGCGCGTCGAGCACCCCGCCCCACAGCTCGTCGGCCCGGTCGCGGCTCGCGGCGAGCTGGTCGTTGAACGCCGCCGACCGGCTCACCAGGTAGAGCGCGGGCAGCGAGACCGGGTCGTACGCCCGGATGACCACCTCGCAGCCGGAACGCTCGACGGCCCGCTGCGCGGCGCTGAGGAACGGACGCAGGGCCAGTTCCACGGACGGATCGAGGGCCTCGAAACGGGTGGTGAGGTCACTCGGCTCGAGTCGTTCGATCAGCACCGAGCGGTCCACCGCCGGCAGCCGCTCGATCAGCTCGGTGTCGTACGTGTAACCGGCGTTGACCACCGCCAGATCCTGCGCGGCGGCCACCGCGGCGAGCTGGCGGAACTCGTCGAGGCTGGCCGCGTAGCGGAGCACCCCGTAGCGCTCCCGGAACTCGGCGAGGGTGAGCGTGCCGACGTTGGTGTCCATCGGCCACCACCTGTCGACCAGCCGGAGCATGTCGTCGTCGTGCAGCGCCAGCGCCTTCACGCCGAGGTGGTGCACCTGGAGGAACTCGGCCAGCCGGTGCGGGTCGTGCCGCGCCAGCCGGACCAGCCAGCCGCGTACCTGGTCGCCGAGCGCGTCCCGGGTCGCGGTCAGCAGGGTGTCCTCGTAGAGGGCCTCGCGGCTGGCCGTCGGGCGCAACTCGGTCGCGTCGACCACGCAGTGCGCGAAGAACGCCCAGTCCGGCAGCAGGCCGTCGGCGTTCTCGGTGAGCAGCATCCGCTTGAGGTAGACGCGGTGCCCGGCGCGCGCCGCCGGGTTCACCGGGGTGGGCAGGATGACGGCGACACCGGTCAGCCCGGCCTCGGGAACGCTCAGCGGCAGCACGTCGAACGGCTCCACACCGAGCGTCTCGCGGGCGTACGCGATCAACGCCGCCCGGTCGACGGGCGCTCCGGGCGTCGTCGGCCAGGGTGGCTCGCCGACGGTGGTGACCACGTCGCCGACCCGGACGGTGACCGGCAGCAGCGAGCCGAAGAGCCGCGCCAGGTCGACGACGGTCGGGGTGCTGAACCACTGGTCGGCGTCGCGTCGGGGCACCAGCGTCACCGTCGTGCCCACCTCGGCGCGGGCGGCCTCCGGCGGCGCCACGGTCACCGCGTACCGGCCGTCGGCGTACCCGGTCCACCGGACCGTGGGGTTGTCGCCGTGGCGGGTCAGCACCTGGATCTCGTCGGCCACCAGGAAGCAGGAGAGCAGGCCGATGCCGAACTGGCCGAGGAACTCGTGCCGGGAGAAGCCGAGCTCGTCGCGCTTGGAGCTGCGGCCGATGGTCGCCAGCAGCTCGTGCACCTGCGCCTCGGTCAGGCCCACGCCCGTGTCGTGCACCCGCAGGGTGCCGTCCCCGGTGACCTCCGGGGTCTCGATACGGACCAGCGCCGGCGCGTCCGGCTCGCTCGTACGTCGGGCGGTGATCGCGTCCACGGCGTTCTGGAGCAGCTCCCGGACGTAGACCCGAGGGCTGCCGTATAGGTGATGGCTGAGCAGGTCGACCACGCCACGCAGGTCGACCTGGAAAGTGTGGTCCACGCCTGTGCTCTCCCCGGTCCCGATGCCGGCGCTCACCGTACCCAAGATCACTGACGGTCCGCGTCCCCCTTTCGCCCGGCGGCTTGACCCTCGACCCGGTCGAACCGGCACGGTCGGCGGCATGACCTCCTCCGCTCTGGGCCGGAACTTCCGACTGCTCTGGTCCGCCGTCGTCGCGTCCCGCTTCGGGGATACGCTGCGGACGCCGGCGCTGGCGCTGCTGGCGGCGACGATGACCCGTGACCCCCGGGTCATCGCCGGGGTCACCGTTGTCGCGCAGGTGCCGCCGCTGCTCTTCGGCCTGCTCGGCGGCGTGTACGCGGACCGCTGGGACCGCCGTCGGACGATGGCCCGCATCGACGGGCTACGCGCCGCGGTGGTGGCGGCGCTGGCCGTGGCGGTGGCCGTCGACCGGGCCGGCGTCGCGCTGCTGCTGGTGGCGGCATTCCTCCTCGCTACGCTGGGCACCTTCTTCGACTCCGCCTCGTTCGCGCTGCTCCCGGCGCTGGTGCCGGCGGCCGCGCTGCCCCGGGCGAACGGCCGCCTCCAGGCAGGTTCGGCGGTGGCAGGCGGTTTCCTCGGCGCTCCCGCAGCCGGCATCCTGTTCGCCACCGCCCCGGCTCTGCCGTTCGCCCTCGACGCCGTCACCTTCGCGGTGGCGGCACTGCTCGTACTGGCCCTCACCCCGCCGTCCGCCGTCCACAAAGCGCCGGCCACCGTGCCCGCATCGGTGTGGGGCGACATCGTGGAGGGAGTTCGCTGGCTGCGCGCGCACCAGACCATGTGGCGGGTCACGCTGCTCGCCGCAGCGAGCAACCTGGCGATCTCCGGAATCATGGCGGTGCTGGTGCTGTACGCGCTGGACGTGCTGCGGGTGCCGCAGGCCGGGTACGGGCTGTTCGCCGCGGTGGTGATACTCGGCGGGGTCGCCGGGGCGCTCGGCGCGGGCCGGCTCGCTGCCCGGCTCGGCACGGTGCCCGCGCTGGGCGCGGTTCTCGCCGCGCAGACCGTGGCGCTGACCGGGTTCGCGCTGGCTCGACACCCGGTGCCGGGCGGAATCGCCCTGGCCGTCTTCGCCGCCGGGACCGTGGTGTGGAACAGCCTGTGGGCGTCGTACGGTCAGCGGCAGGTGCCGGCGGGGCTGCTCGGCCGGGTCGGCGCGGCCCAGCGGATGGTCGGTCTGCTCACCGCCCCGATCGGCGCGGCGCTCGCCGGGCTGGTCGCCGCCACCTACGGGACGGTGCCGGTGGTGGGCGCCGCAGCCGGCGTGTTCGCGCTGGTGACGGTGGTGGCGTGGCAGATACTGCGACCGGCCGGGAAATCAGCCCAACCTTTTCCGCCCTCTCGTGCGTCTGTCGGGTGACGCGCACCGCGGGCGGCCGGAAGGGGTGCGGATGGGATCGACGGCGGACGACGGCCGCGACGGCTACCTCGCCTTCGTGGAGAGCAACCAGCACCGGCTCCTGCGCGCGGCGTTCCTGATCTGCGGCAACCGGCACCAGGCCGAGGACCTTCTCCAGGACGCCCTGCTGAAGCTGGCGCTGCGCTGGGCTTCGGTCCGTGACGGCGATCCCGCCGCGTACGTGCGGGCCATCCTCTACCGGGACGCGGTGTCCTGGTGGCGGCGTCGTCGCCGGGAGTGGCTCAGTGCCGCGCCGCCGGAGCGGGCCGCGCCGGACCGGGACGGCGCGCTGCGGCTGACCCTGCACGACGCGTTGGGGACGCTGCCGCCGCGGCAACGGGCCGTGCTGGTGCTGCGGTACTACGAGGACCTCACCGAGGTCGCCACGGCCGAGGCGCTCGGGGTGACCGTCGGCACCGTGAAGAGCCAGTGCCACCTGGCGCTGCGTCGCCTCCGGGAGGTGGCTCCCGATCTCACCGGCGACGACCGACCGGGTCGGGGCGCCAACGGTGTGGAGGTGAACCAGTGAACGAGCAGGATCTGCGCGACCTGTTCGCCGTCACCGTGCAGGACGTGCTGCCCAGCGCACCGGCGACGGCCGGCTGGGACCGGGCGCGGCGTACCCGGCGTACCCGACGGGTCGTCGGCGCGGTCGTCGTGGCCGTGGCGTTGGCCGGCGGTGCGGCGGTCGCCCTACGACCGTCCCCCGATCCACGCCTGACCCATCCCGTGGCACCCACCGTCGTGCCCACCCACGCGACTTCCGTGCAGCGCCCACCCGCCGAGCTGACGTTCCCCCCCGACCCGCTGAGTCGGATCAGCGGCCCGCCGACCGTGGCGCTGTCCGCGCGACCGGTCCAGCGGGCGCTGGCGCTGTTCCAGCCGCTGAACGAGGAGGGTCAACCGGACGGTCCGATCCGAATCCTCGGCGACGACGGTGTGGTCCGCAGTCTCGACGTGGTGACGCCGGCACCCACCTGGGACGAGAGCGGCAACGAGGCGACAGCGGTCAAGCCGGGAGTCCTGTCGCCGGACGGCCGGTGGGCGGCGTTCGCGCAGACCAACGAGCTGATCATGGTCGACCTCACCACGGCGGGCGTACGTCGCGTCCCGCTCGACGGTTACCTGGAGCTGGTGGTGTGGGCGCACGACCGGGTGCTGGTCGGCGGCGACAACCGGGCGTACGTCGTGGAGCGGGACACCGAGGCGGCCAGCACCACCGACGTGTCGGCCTGGAATCTGGTCACACCCGATCCGGAGGCCGGTCGTGGGGCGGCTCTGCTCGAGATGGTCGGCGAGCGCGGTGGCCTGAAACTGCAGAGCCGGACCGGCTTCGACGGCCCGGTCCGCTCCGAACAGCGGATCACCGGGGACGCACTGCCCCGGCCGTTCCAGGTGAACGAGTTCTACGGCCGAGGTTGGCTGCACGGGGGCAGGTTGGCCAGCGCCGGATGGATCGTCAACGACCAGATCAGCGGCGCGGAGGGGGTGGCCGTGCTGGACTCCCGCACCGGCGCGGTAACCCACCTGCTCGATCTCGGGCGGGACCGCGCCAAGGGCTGCTGTCCGGTGCTGGGCTGGGACAACAAGGGCGCGGTGCTGCTCCGCCTGGAACCGGCCGCCCTGGCCCGCTGGGACCCAGAGACCGGCGCGATCACCGGAATCATCGCCGACCTGCGCGGCGTGCTGGCGCTGGCCGGCTGAGGGGCGGCGTGCTGGCGCTGGCCGGCTGAGACTCGTCGAGTGCTCAGCCGGCCGGGCGCACCCCTCAGGCGGCGATACCGCCGGGCTGGTCGCCCTTGACGACGGGTGCCCGGACCAGGTTGCCCCACTCCGTCCACGAGCCGTCGTAGTTGCGCACCTGCGGGTAGCCCAGCAGGTGCCGCAGCACGAACCAGGTGTGGCTGGACCGCTCACCGATCCGGCAGTACGCGATCACGTCGTCGTCCGGGCTGAGCCCGAGCTGGTCGGCGTAGATCGCCTTCAGCTCGTCGGCGGACTTGAACGTCCCGTCCTCGTTCGCGGCGGACTTCCACGGCTTGCTGACCGCGCCCGGGATGTGCCCGCCGCGCAGCGCGCCCTCCTGCGGGTAGTCCGGCATGTGCAGCATCTCGCCGGTGTACTCGCCCGGGGACCGCACGTCGACCAGCGGCCGGCCCACGGCGATGTGCGCCATCACCTGCTCGCGGAACGCCCGCAGCGGCGCGTCGTCCCGCAGCGGCACCGGGTAGTCCGCGCGTGGTCGGGCGGGCTTGTCGCGGGTCAGCTCGCGCCCCTCGGCGATCCACTTCTGCCGGCCGCCGTCGAGCAGCCGCACGTCGGCGTGGCCGAAGAGCGAGAAGACCCAGAGGGCGTACGCGGCCCACCAGTTGAAGTTGTCGCCGTAGAAGACCACCGTGTCGCCCCGGCCGATGCCCTTCGCGGCGCACATCTCGGCGAAGGCCGTCGCGTCGAGGTAGTCCCGGGTCACCTGGTCGTTCAGGTCGAGGTGCCAGTCGACCTTCACGGCGCCGGGGATGTGACCGGATTCGTAGAGCAGGACGTCCTCGTCGGACTCGACCACGACGAGGCCCTCGTCGCCCAGGTGCTCGGCCAACCAGTCGGTGGTGACCAGTCGCTGCGGGTCGGCGTACGCCTGGAGGCGGGGATCAGGATCGTTCGGCACAGACATGATCCCCAAGGTACGCCGCGGCACCGCCGGACGGCCCGCCATCGGGGATCGGGGGGTCACGGATGTGGCGCGGAACGCTGCCGGCCCGTCACCCGGGGACGGATGACGGGCCGGCAGACGTCGGTCTAGCTGCTTGCGGGCCCCTCGGCCACCGTGAAGTACCAGGTGGCCGGGTCCAACTCGGTGCCGTCCGCTCTGATGCCGACGACCTCGAGCATCGAGAAGCCGGCCTCCGTCGGCGTCCAGGTCACCGATGCGCTCCCGTCGGCGTCAGCCTGCACCGTGCGGGGCTCCTCGTTGAAGAACGAGTAGCGGTAGCTGACGGTGCCGGGTATGACCGGCGTGAAGGTGAACACGCCGGGCACACCCGGCCCACCGCCTTCGCCCCACTCCTCGTAGACGGTCGCGGAGATCCTCGGCGCGGTGCCGGTGGCGAAGAAGCTGTAGTTGGTGACCGGCGACTCGTTACCGACGGCGTCGACGCTCCACACGTCGAGGGAGTTCGGGCCTCTACGGGGGGTGAGGGTCACCGTGGCCGAACCCCCGGGATGGTTGGCGGTAACCACGCCTGAAGCACCACTGTTGAGCTGGTAGCGGAACCCGACGACGTCCACCGCGCCTGCGGCGTCGAAGGTGAATTCGCCTGGCAGCGCCGGTGGCTGCGGCCCGTCGACCGGGAAGTCGGTGGAGGCGACCGTCGGAGCCGTGGCCGGGCCCTCGTGGTCGGTGCGGAAGTAGCAGACCGGACTCCAGTCACTGGTGGCCCGGTCGTCCGCCGCCTGCACCTGCCAGGCGTAGACGCGGTCGTGCTCGAGCGGGGTGTCGTGAGCCCAGAACCGGCCCAGCGCCCGCTGACCGTCGCGGACGTAGTCGGCCCGTACGATCCGCGCCTCCGGCTCGTCGACCGGCCAGAGTGCGAACGTCGCGGTGAGCTGGTCCGTGCCACCGGTGACGTTGAGATCCTTGTCGTGCACGACCGCCGAAAGAATCAGGTCGCGCCGTGGTACCACCTGGTACGGCTCGGCGACGGTGCAACTCGTGCCACTCAGGGTCTGTAGATCGGTCGGCACCCCGGGCGGGAAGTTGTGGTCGATGGAGAGACCGACCTGGCTGGCGTACTTCCGGGCCAGCGTCGGGTCCTTCTCAACCGCCGCCGGGAGCCGGAGCGACAGGGTCAGCGTGCTCTTGCCCTCGGCAAGCGCCTGGCGAAGACCGTCCGTCGCGTCGAAACCGACGTAGGACCACGGGCAGCCCAGCTCGGCAGGCAACGTGGTGGTGTCGATCCGCGCGAGGTCGACCGGTGGCTTCGTCCAACTGGACTGGGCGGTGTACGGCGCGGTGCGCCACAACTCCACCTCAGGACGCTTGGTGCAGTCGCCCGCTCTGGTCTCCTTGGCATCGAACGTGGCGAGTTGGATGTCCGCACCCCGATAGCGGGTGATGTCGAAGGTGAAGTACGCCCGCGAGGTGTGCGCACGCCCCTTCTTGTCGACCCAGGTGCCGATCGGCACGTCGCCTGCCTGATCGATGTTGATCGTCTTCGGCTGTACGGAGTCCGTCCAGGCCCAGGAGTTGTTCTTCTCGTAGCGCACGTCGTAGGCGGCAGCCGGCGTGGCGGTCGAGACGACGACCATTCCGACGGCGGCCAGTGTGGACAGTGCGGCGGCGAGCACGGGTCGCCTGGTTGATCTGGACGACGTCCTGACAGGCATGAGGGTCATCCCTCATCCACCCTTCCCCGATGGTCCCCATGCGTGATTGATGGGGGTAGCGGATCGTATCCAGCCGGAGCGCTGTCGGGTGACCCGCCAGAGGGCCGGGGGTGGATGGCAGTCGGCACGATCCGGTGAGGGACGCGCTCAGGCGCGTCGGTGCGCGATCCTGCCGGCGACCACTGTCGCGAGGCAGGTGCCGTCGGCGTCGTGCACCGACAGATCCGCCCGGCCACCGGCAAGAAGGGTCGGCGTCACAGCTTGGGCCAGCACCTGAAGGTCGCTCCGCCCGACGGCGGCCCGCAGCGCCGGCTCGGCCAGATGCTCGACGAGCACCGCCGTGACCCCGCGTCGCAGCAGCGCGTGCACCCGCTCACGCGGGGTGGGCGCCGCCGGCAGCGGGCCGTCGTGCAGCAGGCCGGGCCCGAGCGTGCCGGGCCAACGACGGACCCGCACCTCCGCGTACGCCTCGGTCAGCTCGGCGAACGGACCGACCTCCTCGACGCGGTCGCCGTCCACCAGCACGCCGTGGTCCGGAACCGGCTCGCCGTCCTGTTCGCGGCGCAGCAGAGGCGCGGTGTGCAGGGTGCGCACGGTTCAGTCGACGATCGGCCCGAGCAGCGGGCGCTTCGCGGTCACCGTGTCGCCGGACGATCGGCCGGTGAGCCGCCGCTTGATCCACGGAGCCAGGTACTGCCCGGCCCAGCGCAAATCGGCCGCGCGGGCGGCGAGCCACGGCGACGGCGCCGGGTGCGGCGGGACCATCAGCCACTCCTCGTCGCAGCCCACGCCGAGCGCGTTCAGCACCTGCGCGGCGACGCGCCGGTGCCCGGCCGGGGAGAGGTGCAGCCGGTCGGTGCTCCACAGCATCGGGTGGAGGAACGTGTCGTCGGCGTACAGGTCGACCAGGATCGCGCCGTGCCGCGCGGCGGTCTCCCCGACCGCGTGGTTGAGCAGTTCCACCCGGGGCGCGACGAGACGCTGACCGGGCAGCCGCGCCATCACGTCCGCGAATCGGAAGAGCAGCACGTCCGCGCCACCCGAACGGAGCTGCCGGACGACATCGTCGAAGCGGGAGACCAGCGCCTGCGGGTCGAAGCTCCGACGAAGGACGTCGTTACCACCGGCCGCGAAGCTGATCAGGTCCGGCTTCATCGCCACCGCTGAGGGCACCTGCTCGGCGACCACACTGGGGAAGAGCCGGCCCCGGATGGCCAGGTTCGCGTACCGGAAGTCAGGGCCCGCCTCGACGGCGAGTCGGGTCGCCACCAGGTCAGCCCAACCTCGGAAGGTGCCATCCGGGTACGCATCGTCCATACCCTCGGTGAAGCTGTCCCCGACCGCGACAAAACTGCGCCAGCGCACCCGCGCCCCCCTCACGCCACCGTTGCCTGCGGCGACCAGTCTTTCACCGGAGGCGCATCGGCCGGTGCCCCGATCGGTCGACGTGGCGGAGGTCATGCGCGCGCCTCGATCGAGGGCCTTGATCGAGGGCCTTGATCAACACGAGTTCGCCGATATCGCGGTGTCCGAGTCGGGTTGACACCGCAACTTCGGTGAACTCGTGTCGATCACCCGCAACGTCGTGCCGATGCTGGCCAAGCAGATCATCCGGCGGCACTGGATCCTGGGGTCCTGCGAGCGGTGTCAGGGCCGGGTTGGAACGTGCGGAGCGCTGACATGGGCCCGGGAGCGCATGACGGCGTACCGCCACACCGGCAATCGGACGACCGACTTAGCCCTCACGGACCAGTCGCGAATCCGGCTGATGGCGGAGTGCCATGGTTCGCCACCAGGCCCCACAATGGAGAGCCGGTCACCGGGCCGTGCAGCGGGGAGGGCCTAGTTGAGTCAGGCAAGCGAGCCGAGCCCCGCCGGGCCGGCCCCGGAGTTGGGCACACCGTCGCGCAGCACACGGACCCGTCAGATCCGGCTCGTGGGGCTCGTCGTCGCACTGGCCGTCCTGGCGGCGGCACTGGTCCCGATCATCCTCGCCGCGGGTCCGCCGACGCGGGACGAGTTGCTGGAGGACGCCGGCCTCAAGGGCAAGCAGCAGCTCGTCATCGGGGTGAAGGACGACCAGCCGGGCATCTCGCAGCGCCTTCCGAACAACGTCTGGAAGGGCTTCGACGTCGACATCGCGTACATGATCGCGAGCGATCTCGGGTTCGACCACTCCCAGGTGCGTTTCGTGCCGATCGAGAGCGAGGACCGGGCCCGTCGACAGGCCCAGGACAACGACGGGTTCGTCATCGTCGACCTGGTCATCGCCTCGTACAGCATCAACGACAAGCGCCGGGAGGAGGGCGCTGTCTTCTCGGCCGCGTACCTGAACACCGAGCAGTCGGTGCTGACGTTGAAGGACTTCAAGGGGCAGGTGAGCAGCCTGGAGGATCTGCGGGGACTGACGGTCTGCTCGCTGACCACCTCGACGTCCATCCAGCGCCTCGCCGAGGCCGGCGCCACGCCGGTCGGCCGGAACAGGATCAGCGAGTGCGTCCAGGAGCTGTACGACGGCAAGGTGCAGGCCGTCACCACGGACGCGGCGATCCTCGCCGGGTTCGTCACCGGTGACCAGCCGGGCGCCGACGGTCAGCACTTCCCGGTGTTCCTCAAGAACGTCAAACCGTTGCAGCACTGGGACATCGGCTCGTCTCCGCAGGAGCGGTGGGGTGTCAACACCGGTCCCAACCAGGCCCTGCTCGACCTGGTCGACCTCGCGCTCTACGAGTCGGCCAAGGACGAGGAGAACTCGGCCTGGGAGAACGCGTTCAACGCCAACCTCCGTTGGCAGCAGGGCTACAACCTCCCGCAGCCGGTCGCGGAGCAGCAGCAGCCCGAGCCGAGAAAGGTAGAGGTGCGACAGTGGCCGTGGGAGAGGATCGCGCTACCACCGCCGGCGCACCCCGGATCGTCACCGGTGCGTTCGGGGCCGTTCGCCCGCGCCGGATGGCGGGGGCGCGGCAGGCGCAACAGTGGCTGCTGACCCTCCTACCCGCCTTCCCCGTCCTCCTGCTGGTGCTGCGGCTGTGGCAGCTCAGCCGGCAGGACATGTCCACGATGCTGCTGCTCGTCCAGTACGTCAGCCCGCTCGGCCTGCTCAGTGCCCTGTTGATCGCACTGGTGTGGGCGTTCCCCGTCGTCGTGCTCACCTTCGGCGTCCTCGGTCGGCTGCTCCGGCTCAGCGCTCCTGACCGCTTCGACCCGGAACGCTCACTGCTCGCCTCCGGGACGGCGCGTACCCCCGGGTGGGTGATCACCGCGGCGGTCGCGCTGGGGGCGCTCACCTGGCAGCTCCGCTTCCTGCCGTCGCTGCTGATGCTCGGCCTCTGGCTGCTGGCGCTGCGCACCCGCTACCTGCACCCGGATCAGCCGACCCGCGTCCTGCTGGTCAGCGTGGCCCTGCCGCTGGCGGCGGCGGTCCTGGCGTACAGCGTGCTCGGACCCGCGATCTGGACGGCGTACCGGGACGGCGAGCTGGCCACCGCAGCCCTGCTGGCGGTGCCGCCCGCCGCCACCCTGCTGCTCACCGGCCCGGTCCCCGACTGGATCGCTCCGACGCTGACCCACGGCCTGGCGTTCACGGTCGCCGTCGTACTCCCGGTGGTGATGGGCGCGGTCTTCCTCCGGGTGCCCCTGCTACCCCTCGCCGCGGTCGAGGTGCTCCCGAAGAAATCGGCCGCGACGGCCCCGGAAGTCCCGGCGTCGACAGCCCCGGGCGGCTCGGCCTCGCGGCCATCGAAAAGCACGACCTCAGCGGCCCCGGGCGCCCCCGGGAACGGCGGCACGGCAACCCCGGACGGCCCCCCGTCCGCCGCCGACGGCCGGCAGGTGGTGCTCGGCGCGCTCATCACGGTCACCGACACGTCGACGATCGTGCTGGACCGGACCGCCACCGTGCGGTTCCTGCCCAACGACTGGGTCGAGTCGCAGGTCCTCTGCCCACAGCCGGCGGCGGTGCCGTACAGCCTGGTGTCGGTGCGCGGCTGGCCGGTGGAGGAGACCGCCCTGGACTGGATGATGCCCCGCCGGCCAGTCGCCGACCCGGACGTCCGCTGCGAGGGCCGGCTCCCCGGCACTCCGTGACGCCCGCCCGAATTGGATCGCCACAACCCGGATCGCGGTCCTAGGCTGCGCGGATGCTGCTACGCATGTCGACCCTGTTGCTGCGGACCCTGCGCGAGGATCCGGCCGACGCGGAGGTGCCGAGCCATCGGCTGCTGCTGCGCGCCGGTTACATCCGTCGCGCCGCGCCGGGCGGCTACACGTGGCTGCCGCTGGGCAAGCTGGTGCTGGACCGGATCACCGAGGTGGTGCGCGCCGAACTGAACGGGATCGGCGACCAGGAGGTGCACTTCCCGGCGCTGCTGCCCGCCGAGCCTTACCGCACCAGCGGCCGGTGGACGGAGTACGGCGACCTCCTCTTCACCCTCGCCGACCGGCGCGGCGCCGAGCACCTGTTGGCGCCCACCCACGAGGAGATGGCGGCGCTGCTGGTCAAGGACGTGTTCACCTCGTACCGGGATTTCCCGGTGACGCTCTACCAGGTGCAGACGAAGTTCCGCGACGAGGCGCGGCCCCGGGCCGGTGTGCTGCGGGGCCGGGAGTTCCTGATGAAGGACGCGTACTCCTTCGACCTGGACGAGGCGGGCCTGCGGGACGCGTACGCCCGGCACCGGGCGGCGTACCAGCGGATCTTCGACCGGCTGGGCCTGGAGCACACGGTGGTGCACGCGATGTCCGGCGCGATGGGCGGCTCGGCGTCGGAGGAGTTCCTGGCCACGACGCCGGTCGGCGAGGACACGTTCGTCGGCTGCACCGCCTGTGCCTACGCGGCGAACACCGAGGCCGTCCTCACCCGAGCGCCCGCCGCAGGCGACCCCGCCGCCCAGCCCGCGGCGCAGGTGTACGACACCCCCGAGACCCCGACGATCGCCAGCCTGGTCGAGCTGGCGAACAGCCGCCGACTCGGTAACCGCGACGGCTGGACCGCCGCCGACACCCTGAAGAACGTCGTCCTGACCGTCCGTCAGCCCGGGGCGGACCGCGCCGAACCTCTGGTGGTCGGGCTGCCCGGCGACCGGGAGGTCGACCTGAAGCGGCTCGCGGCCGCGCTGGAGCCCGCCCAGGTGGCGGTCTTCGACGAGTGGGCCGAGCATCCGGAGCTGGTACGCGGCTACATCGGCCCGCAGGTACTCGCCAAGCTGGGCATCCGCTACCTGGTCGATCCCCGGGTGGTGACCGGCTCCGCATGGCTGACCGGGGCGAACGAGCCGGGTCGGCACGCCACCGACGTGGTCTGCGGGCGGGACTTCACGCCCGACGGCACGATCGAGGCCGCCGAGGTGCGCGCCGGTGACCCCTGTCCCGACTGCGCCGACGGCGAGCTGACCATCCGGCGGGGCATCGAGATCGGGCACATCTTCCAGCTCGGCCGCCGGTACACCGACGCGTTCGCCGTCGACGTGCTCGGGCCGGCCGGCAAGCCGGTCCGACCCACCATGGGTTGCTACGGCATCGGGATCTCCCGGGCCGTCGCGGCCATCGCCGAACAGCACCACGACGAGCGGGGACTCCGCTGGCCGGCGGCGGTCGCGCCGTGTGACGTACACCTGGTGGTGGCGGGCAAGGGCCCGCAGCTAGACGCGGCGCTGGACCTCGGCGGGCGGCTGGCCGCCGCCGGCCTGCGCGTGCTGGTCGACGACCGGACGCACGTCTCGGCCGGTGTGAAGTTCACCGACGCCGAGCTGATCGGCATCCCGCGCGCCGTCGTGGTCGGCCGCCGACTTGCCGACGGGTACGTCGAGCTGCGCGAGCGGGCCGGCGACGGGCGGGTGGAACTTCCGGTGGACGGTGTGGTGGAACGGATCGTCGACGAGGTCGGCCGAGAGCGTGCGAACCTGGTGTAGCCACCGCGTCACGGGGTAGTGCAGTCGGATCGGGTGATACGTCTTCGGAGGATCTCATGACCGGTTACCGGGTCAGCGACGTGATGACCAAGCAGGTCGTGTACCTGTCGGCGGAGACCACCCTGGACGAGGCGGCCAGGGTGATGAAGGAGGCGGACATCGGCGACGTGGTGGTCACCGATGGCGCCACCCTCGCCGGCATGCTCACCGACCGGGACATCGTGGTGCGGGCCGTCGCCGAGAACGCCTCACCGGCGGCCACCACCATCGGCTCGATCGTCACCCGCGAGGTGGTCATGATCGAGCAGCACTGCACGGCCGGCGAGGCCGCGGCGCTGATGCGGGAGCGCGGCATCCGACGGGTGCTGGTCTGCGACACCGACCGCAAGCTGGTGGGGATCGTCTCCCTCGGTGACCTGGCCATGCAGCTCGACCCGACAAGCGCGTTGAGCGAGATCAGCGAACAGTCGCCGACCACGTGAGCCGTCGGCGCCGGCGGTAACCTCGAACCCATGGCTGACATGCCGGCCCGACTGGCCGAGATCGTCGACGAGTTCGCCGCCGCGCCGCGCGACCTGGTGCTGGAGATGCTGCTGGAGTACGCGGACGTGATCCCGCCGCTGCCCGCCGACGCCGCCGGGCACGAGGGCATGGAGCAGGTGCCCGAGTGCCAGACGGCGTTCTTCCTGCGCGCCACGGTGACGCCGGACGGGGTGGTCGAGACGCTCTTCGACTGCCCGCCGGAGGCGCCCACCACCCGGGCGTTCGCCGGGATCCTCGCCGAGGGGCTGGCCGGCGCGAGCGCCGAGGAGGTGCTGGCCGTCCCGGACGATCTCTACCAGCGGATGGGCCTGGCGCAGGCGATCAGCCCACTGCGGGTGCGGGGCGGCACCGCCATCCTGGGACGGCTCAAGCGGCAGATCCGGGAACAACTCGCCTGACCGGGCAGTTGCCACCGATCATGGAGATCGACATCTACGCGGACGTCGTCTGCCCGTGGTGCTACCTGGGCAAGCGTCGCCTGGACGAGGCAATCGCCCGTTACGACGGCGAGGTGACCGTCCGCTACCGGCCGTTCCAGCTCGACCCGTCGCCGGTGCCCGAGCCGCTTCCGGTCGTCGACGCGCTGGCCGACAAGTTCGGTGGTCCCGAGCGGGCGCGACAGATGGTCGCACGGGTGGTCCAGGTGGCGGCGGGTGACGGGCTCCGGCTGGACTACGACCACGCGGTGGCCGCAAACACCTTCGACGCGCACCGGCTGATCGCCTACGCCGCCGAGCGCGACCGGGCGGCCGAGATGGTGGAGGCCCTGTACCAGGCGCACTTCACGAAGGGCCTCGACGTCGGCTCCCGAGAGGCGCTGGCCACGATCGCCGGCTCGATCGGCCTCGACGCCACCGACGCCCGCCGGTTCCTCGACTCCGACGAGCGGACCGCCGAACTCGCCGCCGAGTTGGCCGCCGCCCACGACCTGGGCATCACGAGCGTGCCGATGTTCGTGCTGGCCGGCAAGTATGCGGTCAGTGGCGCCCAGGAGACATCCACGCTCCTCGCCGCGCTGGCCGAGGTCGAGCAGCGGGAGGCTACCGCTCGCTAGCCATATCGACGTGCGTGATGTTTCACGTGCAACGGTATCGATGCCGGTGCCTGGTCAGGCCGGCCTGGCCAGGCCCTCCACGACCTGAGCGCCGGGCAGTGCGCCCAACGCCGGCCCCGGCAGGGCGATCTTGCTGTGTCGTACGCCGGACCCGATGATCACGTGCGGGGTGGCGATCACCCGGGAGTCCACCAGGATCGGCCACTGGGCCGGCAGTCCGATCGGGGTGATCCCGCCGTACTCCATGCCGGTCAACTCGACGGCGTCGGCCATCGGGGCGAAGCTCGCCTTGCGGACGTCCAGCGCCCTGCGGGCCACCCCGTTCACGTCGGCCCGGGTGGTCGCCAGCACGATGCAGGCCGCGTAACGGACCACACCGTCGCGCTTGCCGGCCACCACGACACAGTTGGCCGACACGTCCAGCCCCACCTCGTACGCCTCACAGAAGGCCGCCGTGTCGGCGAGGTCGGCGTCGATCGGTGCGACCAGCACGTCGTCGACGTCCACCGGCGCGTCGGCCGGCCACTGGGCGATGGCCTCCGCCACCGGCGCGGCGAGCAGATCGAGGCGGGCACGGGCCGGTTCGGTCTTCAGCGTTCCCATCACGGTTGCGATCCTCGCATCCGTGCCGCCGGCCCGCCCGCCGACTCCCGTGGCGTCCCGCGACACCACCTCCGCGTCGCGGTTCAACTGCCCGCGAGGAACGCGTTGTCGTGCATGAACGAACGGTCGCGGGCGGCCGCCAGCTCCTCCTCGCGGCGGGCCCGGGCTCGCTGAAGCTCCAGGTCCTCCAGCGCGTGCCGGACGCCCAGCCGGATCACGCCGTAGAGGAAGACGAAACCGAAGACGTAGAGGATCACCGTGGTGACGACAACGAACATGACGTCACCGTAAGACGAACGTGAACCGGCGTCCCTCTCATCTCCGCGCGGTTCCCCCGTACGTGTCCCGAAGGTAGTCTCCCCAGGTGCGAACGCCGCGAGGCAGCGCCTCGGTGAGCAGTCCACCGGCGCGCAACTCTCGGCCGAGCCGACCGGGAATCCGGATCGGCAGCAGTGGCCGACGCGACCCCCGCGCCTCTCGCCACGTGCGGACCGCCTCGTCGAAGCGGAGCACCTGCGGCCCGCCGAACTCCTCGATGCCCCCGAGCGGACCGGCGGCCAGCCGCGCCGCGAGCCGGGCCGCCACCTCGTCCGGATCGACCGGTTGGGCGAGCACCGCGCGGTCACCGAGCACCGGGCCCAGCCGCGCGCTGGAAGCCAGCAGGTCGTCGAGGAACTCGGGGAACTGGGTGGCGCGCAGCACCGACCACGGCACCGGACCGGCGGCGACCACCTGCTCGGCGGCGAGCTTGTGCCGGTAGTACGCGAACGGCACCCGGTCCACCCCGACGATGGAGACGTAGACCAGGTGCCGCACACCTGCCGCGCCGGCGGCCACCACCAGCCGCCGTGTGCCCAGTACATCCACCTGGTGCGTACGCCCCCGGGGCGAGGACGCCAGGTGCAGCACCGCGTCCACGCCGGTCACCGCCTCGACCAGCCCGTCCCCGGAGGCCAGGTCGACCACCACCCAGTCGACGCCCGAGCCGGTACGGGGCCGGCGACTCGTGGCCCGGACAGCCAGCCCGTCGTCGCGCAGTCGCGACAGCACGGCGCTTCCCAGGCGACCACCCGCCCCGGTGACCAGAACCCTCATCGTCCCCCTCCTCCTGCGCGGCCCGTCGTGCTGATGACGGCGTGCCGGCGGCACACGTGACGGCTGCGTCAACCCGAGCGGATCAGGTCCAGCACGGTCAGCAGAGCGAAGAACGCGATCACGATCTCGTTGACGATCCAGGCGTGCCCTTCCGCCCACTCCCGCATCCGCGCGAGCGTCCGCGCGGCCTTCTGCCCGAGCAGCACCAACGCCAGCAGTGGCACGGCGAGCAGGAGCACGGTGAGCAGCACGAACGGCACCAGGTGCCACCACGGGAGATCGTGTCGGGCCACGGTCGCGCCCACCGTCGCCATGGTGAGGTCGTCGGTGGGCGTCACCACGAAGAGCAGCGCGCCCGTCCGCGCCGCCCAACGCGGATCGGCGTGGCTGACACTGCCCAGCCAGCGCGGCGGCCCGGACCGGTCGCGGCGCAGCCAGATCACCACGGCCAGGACCACCAGCAGCGCGAGCACCACCAGGTCGATGGCCGGACCGCTGTCGACCTTCCGGGCGGCGGTGCTGGCATCGGTCGCCAGCCCACCCAGCACCCGGGTCAGCAGCCAGCTCGCCGTCACACCGGCGGCGACCACCAGCCCTGCACCGGCGACGAAGCCCGACGACGCTGCCCGGGGCCGGTCGGACGAGGCGAGGAAGACCGCCACGACCAGTTGGGTCCCGGCGACCATCACCACGGCCAGCGGCAGGACGGTCAGGAAGCTCATCGCCTGCCAGCCTGACGCCTGACCGGAACCGATGCGCCGAATCGTCGGCCGATCACCCGCCCGTCCGCGTACCTTCCGGCACCACGACCCGGCCGGCCAGCAACGCGCCGAGCAGCGCCAGACCGGCCGCCACCACAAGCGTCACCAGGTAACTCGACGGGCCGGGCGCGCTCCCGGCGGCCAGTACGGCACCGGTGAGCGCCAGCACTGTCGCCGCGAAGAGGGAGTCCCCCAGTTGCAACGACGAGCTGTTGCGGCCCTGCTCGCCGGGAGCCGACAGCTCCAGCGTGAGCACCGACAACGACGGGTAGAGCAGTCCCATGCCGAGCCCGGCGACCGCCCAGCCGAGCACGGCGACGGCAACCGGCACCTCGGGTCGGACGGCCAGCGCCACCGTCGCCGTACCGACGGTGATGGCGCACAGGCCGGCGCGCGGCAGGCTGGCCCGGGAGGCCGGCACCGGAATCCGGCCCTGTATCCAGGAGCCCACCGACCAGGCCAACGCACCCACCGTGAGGACCAGCCCGGCGGCGGTCGGTGACAGTCCCCGCTCCCGGGAGAGCATCAACGGGATGACCACCTCGGCGCCGACGAACACCGCCGACGCCAAACCCCGCAGACCGACGACGGTGGGCAGCCCACGGGCCGCCCGCAGGAACCCGGGCGGCAGCAGGCGCGGAGCGCAGATCACCAGACCGACCAGCGCGAGCACGACCACCGCCAGGGCCGCCGCGCCGCGCTGCTGTCCCCCGATGTGCAGCAGCGCGGCGCTCGCGCCCGCCCCGCAGGCCCAACCGATGCGGGCGACCGCGCCGCCCGGCGGCCGGGTCGGCACGGTCGTGTCGAGCGACCGGAGCCCGGGTTGGATCAGCAACACCGCCGGGACGGCCACCGCCGGCACCACGAGGAAGACCCATCGCCAGCCCAGGTACTCGACG
Organism: Micromonospora sp. NPDC005172; assembly: GCF_040608555.1. Taxonomy (NCBI): domain Bacteria; kingdom Bacillati; phylum Actinomycetota; class Actinomycetes; order Micromonosporales; family Micromonosporaceae; genus Micromonospora; species Micromonospora sp. NPDC005172. The sequence continues at coordinate 92,735 of NZ_JBEXIL010000002.1, read as the reverse complement.
AGCAGCCCGGCCAGGGCCGGCCCGACCAGCGACGGTACGACCCACGCCGCCGCGAACGCGGCGAAGATCCGCCGGTGCAGCTCCTCCGGGTACGCCTGTCCGACGATGACGTAGAGCGCCACCGAGAGCAGTCCGGAGCCGAACCCCTGCACCACCCGTCCGATCACCAACATGGTCATCACCTGTGCCGTCCCGGCGATCAGCAGCCCGACCACGAACCAGGCGACGCCGTGCCACATCGGCCCCCGCGGTCCCCGCGCATCGCACCAGATGCCGGAGACGACCATGGCCAGCACACCGGCGGCGAACGCACCACCGAACGCGATGCCGTACTGCGCCAGGCCGTCGAGACTGCGCGCCACGGTCGGCATGGCCGTGCCCACCGCCAACGCCTCGAACGCGAGCAGCGACACCAGCGCGACACTGCCCACCGTCATCGCCCGGAGCCGAGGTGCGAACAGCCCTACGGGCGCTGGGGCGAGGGTGGTGGTTGGGCTCGACATGCACCGAGCCTGCGACCTCAACCCGGATTCATGTCAACCAGGGGTGATCCGGCTCTCGTCAGGTCTCCTGGAGCGCCTCCCCGACGCCGCGTACCAGTCCCGAGAAGTGCTGGTCCGCCAGGACATGCCCGGCGGTGATCACCAGGGCGAGCGGCCACTCGATCACCTGCAACGCGGCCAGGACCCCGAGCCCGGCGTAGTAGGCGACCTTGTCCGGCGGCGGTACGGCCACCTCGCCCAGCATCGGCAGCGCGACCCGCCGGCTGTACATCCGAACGTTCTCGCGTGAACCATTGAGGTGTCGCGTCAAGGTGCTCATTCCGGCCTCCCCGTGTCCGGTGCTGGTCGTCGGATTCCACCGCCCACCCCGTCCATGCACCGTCGGCGGCGCAAAGTTCCGGCCGTCTCAGGGGCATAACGGACGGCAGGTCGGGAAGCCAGGCCGCCGGACGCGAGGGCGGTGGGAGGACGAGATGACCGACGGCACAGCACGCGGCAACGGGGGGTCGGGTCGGCGTCCGTTCGGCCGTACGCCTCGATGACGGCGGCGGGTCGCGCCGCCGGCCGTCTCCTGCCGTCCATCGGCGTGCCGAACCTGGTCGGTGAGGCGTCCCGGACCGTCGGGTCGGCCGCGACCCGGCTGGCGCGGACGGCCGGCCTGTCCCGACGTCGGGTGTGGTCGCGTCCCGGCCGCCACCACATCGAGGTGCACGGCGTCTGCCAGGACGGCGGCGACCGGTTGGCCCGGCAGGTGGAGGCCGCGCTCGAACGGCTGCCCGGCGTGGCCTGGGCCCGGGTAAACGCGCCGTCCGGCCGGGTCGTGGTGGCCGTGCAGGCTCCCGAGCCGAGGCTGCGGGACCTCGTCGCCGCGATCAGTCGGATCGAACGGACCTGTGACCACGAACCGGACCCGGAGATCCCGCCCCCGCACCCGCCGGAGGAGGGGCCGCGTACGCCGCGCACCCTCGGCGCGCTCGCCTCGGACGCGCTGGGCCTGACCATCTCGGCGGCCACCCGCATTCTGCCGTTCACACCGTTGCCCGGTGAGGTCGCCGGCCTGCTCGCCGCCGCGGACCTGCAACCGAAGCTGCACGCCTTCGTGGGCAGGAGGCTGCGCTCGGACCCCCGCGCCGACGTCATCTTTCCGCTGGCCGAGGCGGTCGTGCAGGGCCTGACCGGCAGGTGGACGGGAATAGTGCTCGACGGCGCCCAGCGGATGGTGCAGTGGGGTGAGGCGCGGGCCCAACTCGCCGCGTGGGAGAAGGCCGAGCCGCGGCTGACCGGCGATCCGGAACGCGCCACCGCCCGGTGGCCGTCGGTCGACCGGCCCTGCCCGAAGCCGGACGGCCCGGTCGAGCGCTACATCAACCGGATGCTGGCCGCCGGTGCGGCGGCGGCAGCGGCGGCGACGCCGTTCGCCGGGCCCAAGCGGGCCGCCGCGCTGGGCCTGTCCGCGTTACCGAAGGCCCCGGGCAGCGGACGAGAGGGGTACGCGGCACAACTCGGTCGGGTGCTCGCCCGGCGCGGGGTCATCGCGATGGACCGCAGCGTGCTGCGGGACCTGGACCGGATCGACACGCTGGTGCTGGACGCCGCGGTGCTCGGATCGGAGCGGGGCGTACTCGCCGATCTGGCTCCGGCGGCCGGGGTGGACGTCGACGAGGTCGCGGAGCGGGCGTTCACGCTCTTCGACCCCGCCGACCCGACCGGTTCGCGGGAGTCCGACGGCTGGCGGCTCGCACCCCTTTCCCGGCTGCCCGGTGGCGATCACGGCGACGTGCCCGACGGCGAGCGGCTGCGTACGGCCGGTGGACAGCTGCTGGGGCTGACGAACGGGGGACGACTGGCGGCGCTGCTGCGGGTCGAACCGGAGCCTGCGCCCGGGGTCGACGGTCTACCCGCCGTCGCGCGGCAGGCCGGACTGAGACTGGTCGTGGCCGGTGGTGACGAGCAGCGGTACGACTTCGCCGACGCGCTGCTGCCGGGCGGCGACCGGCTGGCCGACTCCGTACGCGGGCTCCAGCGCGACGGCGCGGTGGTCATGCTGGTCTCCGGTGACCGGGTGGCGCTCGGCGCGTCCGACTGCGGTCTGGGAATGTCCGCTCCCGAGGAACTGCCCCCGTGGGGGGCGCACCTGCTCGTCGGCACCGACCTGCGGGTGGTGGCCCTGGTGATCGAGGCCACCGGGGCGGCCCGGCGGATGACCCAGCAGAACATCCGGCTCGCCATGGCGGGGACCGGGCTGGGGGCGCTCGGCGCGTTCACCGCCCCGCCGACCCAGCTGCCACACCGGTCGCTCGTGGCGGTCAACGGCGCGGCGGGACTGGCGTTCGCCAACGGAGTCTGGCGGGCCAGCCGGCTACCCGACCGGTCGGACACGCCGGCACCGGTGGCGACGGCGTGGCACCTGATGCCGGTCCGGACCGTGCTCGACCGCCTGGACACCACGCCGGACGGGTTGACCAACGCGGAAGCGCAGCGCCGACACGACGGCCACGACACCGGCGGTGGCGGACATCCCGCCGGCGGTGGCCTGCTGCGGGCGTTCCTGGACGAGCTGTCGAACCCGCTCACTCCCGTCCTGGCGGCCGGGGCGGTGCTGTCCGCGTCGTTCGGCTCACTCGTCGACGCGGCGCTGGTCGGCAGCGTCGTCGGCGGGTCGGCCCTGATCGGGGCGGTGCACGAGCGCAACACCGAACGTTCGCTGGCCGAGCTGCTGTCGCGTTCGGCGGTCACCGCCCGGGTGCGCCGGGACGGGGCCGAGCAGGTCGTCGCGGCCGAGGACCTCGTCCTCGGAGACGTCATCGCCCTCGAACCGGGTGACTCGGTGCCGGCGGACTGCCGGGTGCTCGAATCGGTGGGCTTGGAGGCGGACGAGTCGTCGCTGACCGGCGAGTCGCTGCCGGTCGCCAAGAGCAGTCAGGCGGTCGTCGCCGCGGCCATCGCCGACCGGCACTCGATGCTGTACGAGGGCACCACCGTCGCCGCCGGCCACGGCACCGCGGTGGTGGTGGCGACCGGCGCCGACACCGAGTCCGGCCGCAGCCTGGCGCTGGTCCGTCAGGCACCCCCGACAAGTGGGGTGGAGGCGCGACTCGGCTCGTTGACCAGCGCAGCCATCCCGTTGGCCGCCGGTTCGGCGATCGCCGTGGCCGGGGCGGGCCTGCTCCGGGGCGTACCCCTGGCCGAAACGGCGGCGACCGCCGCGAACCTGGCCGTCGCGTCGGTGCCGGAGGGGCTGCCGTTCCTGGTCAGCGCGGCGCAGCTGGCCGCCGCCCGGCGCCTCGCCGAGCACGGCGCTCTGGTCCGCAACCCGCGCACGATCGAGGCGTTGGGCCGGGTGGACGTGCTCTGCTTCGACAAGACCGGCACCCTCACCGAGGGCAAGCTGCTGCTCGCCGGGGTCGGCGACGGTGTCGGCGACCGGTACGCGCCGGTGGACCGGCTCGACGACCGGCTCCGACTCACTCTCGCCACGGCGCTGCGGGCCACCCCGGCGGCGGACGATCCGGAGGAGTTGGCGTTGCAGACCGACCGGGCGGTCCGGCGGGGCGCCGCCACGGCCCAGGTGGTGGAGCAGACCGGAGCGGCGGGCTGGCGTGCGGCCGGCGGACTGCCCTTCGAGCCGTCCCGCGGCTACCACGCCAGCATCGGCGAGACGGACGGCCACCTGCTGTTGAGCGTCAAGGGCGCCCCGGAGACAGTGCTGCCGCGGTGCGCGAACCGGCGTACCGACGGCCGGCAGGAGCCGCTGGACGATGCCGGCCGCGCGGAGCTGCACCGCCTGCTGGCCGATCGGGCGGGAGCGGGGCACCGCATCCTCGCGGTCGCCGAGTGCCACGTGGACTCCGCGCAGATCACCGACTCCGACGTCCGGGGGCTGACCTTCGTGGGGTTCCTGGCACTCGCGGACGGGGTCCGGGAGAGCGCCGCACCGGCGGTCCGGCGCATCCGGCAGGCGGGCGTGCACACCATCATGATCACCGGTGACCATCCGGCCACCGCCGAGGCGATCGCGGCCACCATCAGCGAACACGACGAGCAGCGGGTGGTCACCGCCAGCGAACTCGACCAACTGGACGACGAGGCGCTCGCCGATCGGCTGTCCACCACCGACGTGGTGGCCCGCTGCACCCCGACACACAAGGTGCGGATCATCCAGGCGTTGCAGAAGTGCGGGCGGACCGTGGCGATGACCGGCGACGGTGCCAACGACGCCCCGGCGATCCGGCTGGCCGACGTCGGCATCGCCCTCGGCCAACGGGGCACACCGGCCGCCCGGGCAGCCGCCGACCTCGTCGTCACCGACGACCGGTTGGAGACCATCATCGCCACCCTGGTCGAGGGCCGCGCCATGTGGTCCTCGGTGCGGCACGCGCTGAGCATCCTCGTCGGCGGCAACCTGGGCGAGATCGCGTTCAGCGTGCTCAGCGCGGCGGCCACCGGCCGCTCCGCCCTCACCGGCCGGCAACTACTGCTGGTCAACCTGCTCACCGACCTGGCGCCGGCGCTCGCCATCGCGGTCCGGCCACCCGCGTCGGACCGTACCGACGGCCTGCTCCGGGAGGGGCCCGACACATCGCTCGGCGAGACCCTCAGCAGGGAGATCGCGCTGCGCGCGGCGTCCACCACGCTGGGCGCGACCGTCGGCTGGACGTTGGCCCGGTACACCGGCCGGCAGCGGCGGGCCGGGACCGTCGCCCTCGTCTCGCTGGTCGGCACCCAGCTCGGACAGACCATCCTGGCCGGAGGCACCAGCCCGGCGGTGCTGGCGTCCACGGCGGCATCGCTCGGAGTGCTTGTCGTGGTGGTGCAGACTCCGGGGGTGAGCCAGTTCTTCGGCTGCACACCGCTCGGCCCGGTCGGCTGGACCATCGGTGCCGGATCGGCGCTCGGCGCCACCGTCGCCAACGGCGCGCTCACCAGGCTCGTCGCGCATTTCCCGTCGGCCCGACCCGACCTCGCCCAGCCCGTCAACGGCGACTGACCACCAGCTCGCCCGCTTGGACACCACCGGCCGGGGTACCGGAGTTCGAGGAGGTGGGCATGATGGTCGAACATCCGCAGGTCACGTTCATCGGCACCGCGACGACGCTGCTACGGATCGGTGGGTTCACCCTGCTGACCGACCCGAACTTCCTGCACCGCGGCCAGCGGGCGTACCTCGGCAAGGGGCTGTGGTCGCGCCGACGCACGGACCCGGCGCTGCGGATCGCCCAGCTTCCCCACCTGGACGCCGTGGTCCTGTCCCACCTGCACGGCGACCACTTCGACCGGGTGGCCCGCCGGGAACTCGACCGCGAGCTGCCCATCGTGACCACGCCCGCCGCCGAACGCCGGCTGCGCCGCTGGGGCTTCCGGGCCGCCGACGGCCTGCCGACCTGGTCGTCACGGGAGCTGCACCGCGACGGTACGACGGTGCGGCTGACCTCGATGCCCGGCAAGCACGGTCCGGGCGTCGTGGACCGGCTGCTGCCCGACGTGATGGGCACGATGATCGACGTTGAACGCGACGGACGGCGCGAGTTCCGCCTGTACGTCACCGGCGACACGCTCAACCGACCGCTGCTCACCCCCATCGCAGAGCGTTATCCGGACATCGACGCGATGCTGATCCACCTCGGCGGCACGAAGGTCGCCGGAATCCTGCTCACCATGGACGCCCAGCAGGGCGCGGACCTGGTGGAGCTGATACGCCCCAAGCTGACGGTGCCGATCCACTACGACGACTACCCGGTGTTCCGCTCCCCGCTGGCGCACTTCGTCGACGAGGCCCGCCGGCGCGGCTGGGTCAAGCAGGTACGCACCGTCGAGCGCGGCGAGACGGCACCGCTCACGATTGATCGTGCTGGCTAACCTGACACCATGCCGTCGTTCTTGGCCAATGGAACTCGTCCGAAGGCCTGGCCAAGTCTTCCGCTGGCGCTGCTGCTGCCGTGCGGCCTGCTGATACTGATGGGCATCACCGACGACCGTGAACCGCCCCCGCCGGTCGGCGTGCTGCTGCCGGCGACGGTGATCGCGGTGGAACCGGCCCAGACCGCCCACGATCCCTACGTGCTGGTACGCGTCGACACCGTCGACGGGCCGACCATCTGCGGCATCTACGACAAGTCGTTCCCCGATCGGCGGCTGCCGGCGCTGCACCAGCGACTGACCGTCGACTACACACCGGCCAGGTGCATGCCGGAGCCGGTCAACACCGAGCTGCCCCGGGGCGTGATCGTCGCGATGGGAGCAGTCGGATTGGCAGTGTCACTTCTGTGGCTGTGGGCAGGTCCGCACTTCCAGCGGCTCGCCCGTCGACGGCACTCCCGCTCCTGACGGCGTCCGTCACCGCCGTTCGCCCCGAGGGGAGTCCGCTGCACCGCCCGGCACATCATCGAAGCAGCTCGGGGAGCGGCAGCTCTCCTCGTATCGCCTTTTCGGCCAACTCGACGCGCTCCGGATGGAGTCGATCGTCGCCCAATGGGTGACCCGGCGCATTGATACAGCGTTGCCCGGACCGGGCGCTACACACCGGACAGTGGAGGAAGAACCCGCTCGACGGCACGAGTTCGACACCTTGGGCAAGGGCTGACGTGCCTATTTGGACGATGGCCTCGAACAGTTCGTGATCCTGGTGCCGGGTGGCGGCGGCGGCTACCTGCCGCATCCCATCCCAGAACTTCTCGGCCGAATCTGGTTCGTTCACGTCGATACGCACGATCGCGGTTCCCCGCCTCCGATCACGGTAAACGCGGGGCATTGCGACACGCCCGTCTTCGATAACATGCCCAAGCTTTGATCTACAACGGGGAGGTACATCTACATGCAGTGGAAGATTCCGGCCGGCATCGCGATAGCGCTGGCCTTCATGGTTCCGGCGGCACCGGCGATGGCACAGACCGCGGCGGCGCCCGGGCTGGACCAGAACTGCCAGACGGTCGAGCGCAAGACGTTCAAGGACATCCGCGAGCTGTTCACCTTCGACCTGGACACCGCCAGTGTCAGCCAGCTACGGCTGCTGACCAACCGGATCCTGTCTGCCGCAGACACGGAAGCCCTGCCCACCCTGCCCGACGTCATTCAGGAGCGGCTGGGCGGCACCTCGGATGACCTGCGCGCCTGGCTCAAGAAGGACGCGCAGACCGTCTGGGCGATCGATCTGCGGATCAAGGTGGGGCAGACGATGACCGGCGCTGGCCCGAACGTGAAGGAGGCCGCACAGAAGACGCTCGACTCCGAAGGCGTCGAGCCTTACCTGGCCTACCTGAACGAGGGCCTGTACGACGCGCGGGCGCTGGACTGCAAGTCGCAGCCCACCCCGACGCCGACGACGTCGCCCACCCCGACGCCCAGCGCCACGTCGACCGTCGCGCCGACCGCGGCCACCTCCACGAGCCCGGTCGCCGCCGGCGGTGATGGCGGCGGACTGCCCGTGACCGGTGCCGACACCGCGACCGTGGCCGGCATCGGCGGTGCGCTCCTGCTCGTCGGTGGCGCGAGCTTCGTGATCGCGCGGCGACGCCGCGCCCGCTTCGTGGCGTAACCCGAACTGACGCGCCCGGCTCGACATTCGTCGGGCCGGGCGCGTCGGCGTTTGACCGACGGGACCGGCTCGTTCACCTTGCCGCCGGCCCACCGGGTCACCTGGCGCGGATTAGGCTCCTGCCGTGCCCCGCTTCGATCTGGTCACGGTGGTCCCCGCCAGTCCGGCCTCCGTGTTCGCGGCATGCCTCGACGTCGACGCGCACACCCGCTCCATGGGTGCCAGCGGCGAGCGGGCCGTTGCCGGAATCACCAATGGACGCCTCGGCCCCGGGCAGACGGTCACCTGGCAGGCGCGACACTTCGGCGTCCGGTGGCGGATGACCGTGCAGATCACCGAGTACGAGTCACCGCACCGATTCGTCGACGAGCAGGTCAGCGGACCGTTTCGTCGCTGGCGTCACGAACACGTCCTCACCTCTGATCCGGACGATCCGGCTACGACGGTGATGCGTGATGTCGTCGACTTCACCGCCCCTGCCGGCCTGGCCGGGTCCCTGATCGGGGTGGTGATTCTGCGTCCATACCTTCGGCGGCTGATCGGACGGAGGAATTGCTTCCTCGCCCACAGTCTCGCCGGCTGAGCGACGCGGCAGGCCGGGGTCCCACCCTCCGGTGGACTTACGACCCGGACGACGGACGCCGTGGCTGTTGCGCCGTACTCGGGGCGCGAGATCGAGCCGTGGAAGGGTGCTGGTGGAGCCCAGGGGACTCGAACCCCTAACCCCTGCCTTGCAAGGATCAAAACTCTTGTCGGCTGGCGTCGGCTACTGCCGCTGACCTGCTCGTCGTGCCGGCTAGCGCCGCCGGCCACCTGTGTCCGTCCGCCGGCTTGGCTGTACGGATGGCTGTACAGCCGTCGTTCCCGCTTCTCATACTCGACCGGTGACTGCTGCGGATCTTCCAGCCCGGTTCCGACCGATCATCGAGCAGGTGGTCGAACGGATTGCCGCCGGTGATTTCGACGGCCTAGCGCGGGACTACTCGCGATCGGACCACGACCTGGGCGTCTGGGCGCGCGAGTATCCGGCAACGTTCATTCCACTGCCGCCCGAGGCATGGCACCACGTCGACGCCTACTCCCTTGCTGACCACGATGCCTGGAAGGTCGACGTCGACCTCTGGTCTCGCGAGGAGGGCAGAAGCGACATGACCTTGCAGGTAACGGTCTGGGTAGAGGCTGGCGCAACCAAGCTGACCATCGATGACCTGCAGGCTCTCTAGTTGCGCTTACCCCACGGCACCACCAGTTTGGAAGATCGTTTCCGGCTGGCGTGATCTGCCCGGATCGCCTGGTCGGCGGCGGTGTCGGGTTGCCCGATCATGACCGCCGTCGACCTCTTCGGTCACGGGTTACCGACACGCGGCTGACACGGCCGCGCGGTTGTCCGGCGGCGTACGGCTTACCGCCCCCGGCCACTCTGGCCGGGGGCGGCTTGCCGTGTCGTCGGCTCTCCGTGCGGCTGATTGACGGTGGTGCCGGTGCTGACCGTGCGACAATGGACGGCGGTATGTGGTGCAGGAGGTGGGTCGTGATGTCGAGCAGCGCCGAGCGGATGCCCGAGTGGCCGACCGCTGAGCATGTGCCGGTGCAGGAGTTGGCCCGCCGGCAGGGTGTGCAGCCGGTCGCCTCTGTCGACGACCTGGCCCGGCCGGGCCTGTTCGAGTCCGACGAAGAATTGGACGACTTTCTCGCCGACCTGTACGCCTCTCGGCGGGCCAGCGCCGCGTGAGCCTGGTCGTTCTGGACACCGACGTCGCGTCGGCGATCCTGCGTGGTCGTCTGCACGATCGACTTCGTGCCCGGCTGGCCGGTAAGACGTTGTGCGTCACGTTCGTCACGCTTGGTGAGTTGACCAAATGGACCGTGCTGCGGAGTTGGGGGCCGCGCAAGCTGGCTGACCTCGCGCAGTGGCGATCCGGCGTGGTGGTGCTGCCCTTCGACGAGGCGGTGGCGACGACCTGGGGCCAGCTCCAGGCGCGGGCACAGCACCGGGGGCGGCCTCGGCCGACGAATGACTCCTGGATCGCGGCCTGCTGCCTGGTCGACCGACTGCCACTAGCGACCTTCAACGGCAAGGACTACGCCGACTTCGCCGAGTACGACGGCCTACGCCTCTTCGACGTCTCGTAGCACCACGGCCGCGCCCAGCGCGACCGATCGACCGCTCCTGGTCCCGGCGGTCATCGACTCGCCGAACCCGTACTACAGGTGGCAAGCCGCGAAGCGGCGCGGCAGTCGATCGCCCCGACCACCCCGCGATCGTTCCCCCGCGCTGGCGAGTACAGATCAGGACAGCGCTGGCGGCGAGCTACCGGTACGGTCCGCCGGTGAACCCCGCTGCGAGGCACGCCTCTACCGTTCGCGTCATCGGCAACCCGGCTTCGCTCGCCGGACTGCTGGTCTTCGTCATGACGCTGTCGAGCGTCATCGGGTCGGCCGAGCCGCACGTCCTGGCGGGCTTCCTCGTCGCCACCGGGATCGGGCTGCGCATAGAAGCCGCGATCAGCTCACCTTGTACGGATGGCAGCACTCGGACCGAGATCGAACCGGGAAGGTGGTGGTGGAGCCCAGGGGACTCGAACCCCTAACCCCTGCCTTGCAAAGGCAGTGCTCTGCCAGTTGAGCTAGGGCCCCGTGAAAGGCGACGGCGACCGGCTCACCGCCGGCCCGACGTCAGCGCAGGTCGGGCGCCGTGGTCGCCTCGTGCCACAGGGCACGCTCGTCGTTGGCAGCCTTGACCTTGTTGAAGACGACGGCAGCCACGCCGACGACGCCGGCCAGGATCAGCAGCTTCTTGAACATGGGGCAACCCCTTGCGCTCGACTACCGTCGGACGATGTGCGGTGGGGCTAGATGGAATCGAACCATCGACCTCAGAGTTATCAGCTCTGCGCTCTAACCGACTGAGCTATAGCCCCGCGTAGCGACGAGCAAGATTAACCCATCCGCTGCGCCGGCCCCAAATCGGGGTCCGATCGCGCGAGCCAGGCCGTCGCCGCCTGCAAAAACTACCCGAGTACGGGGCGCCGGAGCGACCGCATTACGCGGTGCTCCGGCGCCCCGGTCACACTCAGTCCCGCTCGGCGAGCGTCAACTCGATCCCGCCGACCAGGTCGGCGCAGACGTTGTAGACGAACGCTCCCAGCGTGGCCAGCGCGGTGAACAACACCACGTTGACCAGGCCGATCAGCGCCGAGCTGAGAATCACGCCCTTGGCGGTGATCTGGAACCCGCTGGTGCTCTGCCCACCGCCCGCGTTGACCAGGTCGCTGAGGCTGTCGTTCACGCTCTGGAACACGCCCATCGCGTCCAGCGCCAGGTAGAGCACCGACGTGGCGACCACCACGACGATGAACAGCACCACCGAGACCGCGAACGCGAACTTCATCACGGACCAGGGGTCGATCCGCTTGAGGTTCAGCCGGGCCCGGCGCGGCCCACGGGACGCCGCCGAGCTGACCGAGGTACGCGCGGCGCGTACCGCCTCGCCGACGCGCGCGGCCCCGACGGCGGACGAGTTGCCGATCCCCGGCGGCAGACCCCCGCCGCTCGCGGGGCGACCACCGGCACCCGTACGCCCGGGATCCGGCGGGGGCGGGGTCATGCCGGGCGTGATCCGGGGCTGCGTGCCCGTGGCCCCGGTCGATGTCGCCTGACCGGGTCGGGTACTGATCGGCTGCGTTGTCGTCGGACGCGCCGGGTTCGGGGCGGCCGCCGTGGGGACCGCCCCGGTCGACGTCGGTGCCTCGCCGGCGGACTTCTCGGTCTTGGCCTCACCCGATCCCGAGTCCTCGCCGGGCTGCTCCGGCGGGGGTGTCATGCCGGGAGCCCGGGTGAATTTCGGGGCAGGCGCGTCGGCGGGAACCGTGGCCCGGCCCACGGCTGCGCGGCCGGTCGCTGGTGTGCCGCCCTTGGCGGCCTCCTCGTCGACCGGGTTGGCCGAGGTCCCCGTGTTCCCCGACTTCGCCTGTGTCTCCGTCATTCAACTAGTCCTGTTCGTCAGGCTCGTCGGCATTGCGAGCAATCGCCACGATAGTTACGCCGTCCGGGAGGTCCATCAGCTTGACCCCCATTGTGTTCCGGTCACGCGTACGGCGTACAGGCTTCACCGGAGTCCGGATGACACCACCGTTGCTGGTGATCGCGAACAACTCGTCGTCCGGGTCGATCACCACCGCACCGACCAGACCACCGCGCCGTTCGGTGATCTTCGCAGTCAGCACGCCCTTACCTCCCCGGCCCTGCACCGGGTATTCCTCGATCGGGGTACGTTTCGCGTATCCGCCGTTCGTGGCCACCAGGACGTCCAGACCCTCCCGAACGACCTCCATGGCGAGCAGGACATCGTCGTCCGTGAAGCGCATGCCGATCACGCCCGAGGTGGCACGGCCCATCGGGCGCAGCGCCTCGTCCGAGGCGTTGAACCGGATCGCCTGCGCCTTCTTCGAGACCAGCAGCAGGTCGTTCTCCGGTGCCACCAGAGCAGCACCGACCAGCTCGTCCTCATCGCGCAGGTTGATCGCGATGATGCCGCCGGAACGGTTGGAGTCGAACTCCTCGAGCCGCGTCTTCTTCACCAGGCCGTTCTTCGTGGCCAGTACCAGATAGGGGGCTACCTGGTAGTCCGGGATTTCGATGATCTGCGCGATCTGCTCGTCCGGTTGGAAGGCGAGCAGATTGGCCACGTGTTGGCCCTTGGCTACCCTACTGGCTTCCGGCAACTCGTACGCCTTGGCCCGGTACACCCGGCCCTTGTTCGTGAAGAACAAGATCCAGTCGTGGGTCGAGCATACGAAGAAGTGGCTGACAATGTCGTCCTGCCGCAGCGTGGCGCCGCTGACGCCCTTACCGCCGCGCCGCTGCGACCGGTACAGGTCGACCTTGGTCCGCTTGGCGTACCCGGTGCGGGTGATCGTGACGACCACGTCCTCGCGGGCGATGAGGTCCTCCATCGAGACCTCGCCGTCGAACGGGATGATCTGCGTCCGGCGGTCGTCGCCCCACTTGGCGACGATCTCGCCCAGCTCCTCTGAGACGATCTTCCGCTGCCGCTCGGGCTTGGCGAGGATGTCCTTGAGGTCGGCAATCTCGATCTCGAGCTTCGCCAGGTCGTCGATGATCCGCTGCCGCTCCAGGGCCGCGAGCCGGCGCAGCTGCATGTCCAGGATCGCGGTCGCCTGGATCTCGTCGATCTCCAGCAACCGGATCAGGCCCTGCCGGGCGTCGTCCACCGTCGGAGAGCGCCGGATCAGGGCGATCACCTCGTCCAGCGCGTCCAGCGCCTTGCCCAGGCCGCGCAGGATGTGTGCCCGCTCCTCGGCCTTGCGCAGCCGGTACGCGGTCCGCCGACGGATCACGTCGATCTGGTGCTCGACGTAGTAGCGGATGAACTGGGCCAGGTTGAGCGTGCGCGGCACCCCGTCGACCAGGGCCAGCATGTTGGCGCCGAAGGTCTCCTGGAGCTGGGTGTGCTTGTAGAGGTTGTTCAGCACGACCTTGGCGACCGCGTCGCGCTTGAGCACCAACACGATCCGCATACCGGTACGCCCGGAGGACTCGTCGCGGATGTCGGCGATACCGGCGAGCTTGCCCTCCTTGATCAGCTCGGCGATCCGCTCGGCGAGGTTGTCCGGGTTGACCTGGTAGGGCAGCTCGCTGACGACCAGGCAGGGACGGCCCCGCTTGTCCTCCTCGACCTCCACCACGGCCCGCATCCGGATCGAGCCGCGACCGGTGCGGTACGCGTCCTGGATCGCGGTGGTGCCGACGATCAGGCCGTAGGTGGGGAAGTCCGGGCCCTTGACGATGCCGATCAGGGCTTCGAGGGTGGTCTCCTCGTCCTCCTCCGGGTGCTCCAGGCACCACTGCACCGCCGCGCCGATCTCCCGCAGGTTGTGCGGCGGGATCTTGGTGGCCATGCCGACCGCGATGCCCTCGGAGCCGTTCACCAGCAGGTTGGGAATCCGCGACGGCAGGATCGTGGGCTCCTTGGCCCGGCCGTCGTAGTTGTCCTGCAGGTCGACGGTGTCCTCGTCGATGTCCCGCAGCATCTCCATGGCCAGCGGGTCGAGCTTGCACTCGGTGTTGTGGCTGACGAACCCGTCGGAGACGAACGAGTGGTCGTCGGTGTCGACCCGGACGCTGTAGACCGGCTGCACGCCGGCGTCCGTGATCTGCGCCACCTCGGCGTAGTAGAACCGTCCGTCGACCAACGGCTCGACCACGTCGAGCACCTCGGAGTTGGTGATCCGGGCCGCGATCTCGTCGCGGTCCCGCTCCCACCGCTCGACCCGGTCCACGTTGTGCCGACGCAGCCAGTCCTGCTCGGTCCAGCGCGTCGCGCCGTGCGAGCGGATGAAGTCGGCGACCAGCGGCACGTGGTCGCTGGAGAGCGCCGTGCTGCTCGCCGGCACCTGGGCCAGCTCGGCCTCCAGCTTGGCCTGCTTGCGGCCGAGGAAGCCGACGTGCGCGGCGAAGATCCGTGCGTCGCGGCGGTTGGTCACCACGACCTTGATCTCGCCGTCGTCGTAGCGGGTCTGCCGGCTGATCACGCCGAACTCCAGCAGCAACTGCTGGACCTCGGCCGCCAGGCGCTCGCTGCGGGTCGAGTACGAGATCTGCATGGTGTTGCGCGGCAGCAGCGACGACGAACCGTCGCCCTCGAACAGCGCCTGGAGGAACGCCCGCTTGATCGCGGCGGGGCCCTGCCAGACGAACTCGGGAACGAACTTCGCGGCGCTGCGCGCGCCCACCATGTCGCCGAGGAGGCTCGTCCGCAACGCGGCGAGGTCCTGCACGTCGAGTTCGTGGAGGGTGCTTCCGGAGGCGATGACCCGCTCGCTGACGTAGCGAGGGCCGCCAACGGCGAGGTCGTAGGCCGCGAGGACGCGGACGAAGAACTCCCGGTCGACGTTGTTGAACCCGGCCCGGTTCGGGGAGACCCAGCCCTCGCTGACGAAAGCGCCGGCGAGGACGGCGGCCTCGACGTGCTCCAGCATCGAGTAGCCGATCTCGTCCGGCACCGAACGCTGGAGGACCACCCGGTCGCCGGGGGAGATCTCGGCGAGCAGCTTCCACAGCAGGGTCGGCACGCCGGCCACGTCCACCAGGCAGAGCACCGGGTGGTTGTGGGTGCCGGTCAGCTCGTACCCCTCGCGGGTGCGCAGCCGCAGCGTCGGGTGCTCGCCGGAGTGGAAGAACTTCGAGGCGCGGACCAGGTCGCCGTTGCGGTCGCGGACCTTGAGGTCGATGTCGGTCTCGCTGGACGGCGCGGCGTCCGCGACCACGTCTGCGATCCGCACGCTGCCCTCGGCGGTACGAATCCTGACATTTCCGGATACGCAGTATCGCATCGCCGCAGCCGGATCGTTACCCGGCGAGCCGAAGTTGCCGTTGCCGTCGACCAGCGGGTAGCGCAGCGACCAGGGCTGCGCCATCCGGACCAGCGCGTCGTAGATCGCCGAGTCGCCGTGCGGGTGGAACTGGCCCATCACGTCGCCGACGACGCGGGAGCACTTCACGTAGCCGCGGTCCGGCCGGTAGCCGGAGTCGAACATGGCGTAGAGGATCTTGCGGTGGACCGGCTTGAGGCCGTCCCGGACGTCCGGCAGCGCGCGCCCGACGATGACGCTCATCGCGTAGTCGAGGTAGGAGCGCTGCATCTCCACCTCGAGCCCGACCGGCTCGATCCGATCGTGCGCGACCACCGCGGCGGTGGCCTCGGCGGGGACCTCGGGCTCGTTCGGTGTGGACTCGGGAGAATCGGTCACTGTATACCCTTATCAGACTCAGAGTCGTTTTCGTGCTGTGGATAACGTCTGTGGATAGCGGCCAAGCTGTGGATAACTCTGTGGACCGGCGGGCCGACCGGGTCCTGCCCGGCTGGCCCGCCGACGTCCGTCAGATGTCCAGGAACCGCACATCCTTGGCGTTGCGCTGGATGAACGACCGGCGGGCTTCGACGTCCTCACCCATCAGGACGCTGAACAACTCGTCTGCGGTTGCAGCGTCGTCGAGCGTGACCTGACGCAGGGTGCGGGTCGCCGGGTTCATCGTGGTCTCCCACAGCTCGGGATAGTTCATCTCGCCGAGGCCCTTGAACCGCTGGATGTCGTCCGGCTTGGCGTTCGGCTTCTTCTGCTGGCGCAGCGCGATCAGCCCGTCCCGCTCACGGTCGGAGTAGGCGTACTGCGCGTCGTCGCCCTTCTTGTTCCACTTGATCTTGTAGAGCGGCGGGGCGGCCAGGTAGACGTGCCCCAACTCGACCAGCGGACGCATGAAGCGGAACAGCAGGGTGAGCAGCAGGGTCTGGATGTGCTGGCCGTCGACGTCGGCGTCGGCCATCAGCACCACCTTGTGGTACCGCAGCTTCTCCATGTCGAAGTCGTCGTGGATGCCGGTGCCCAGCGCGGTGATCAGCGCCTGGACCTCGTTGTTCTTGAGGACCCGGTCGATCCGGGCCTTCTCCACGTTGAGGATCTTGCCGCGGATCGGCAGGATCGCCTGCGTGCGCGGGTCGCGACCCTGCTTGGCCGAGCCACCGGCCGAGTCACCCTCGACGATGAAGACCTCGGACTCGCGCGGGTCGGTGGACTGGCAGTCGGCCAGCTTGCCGGGCATCGAGCCGGACTCCAGCAGCGACTTGCGTCGGGCCAGCTTGCGTGCCTGCTGCGCGGCGATGCGGGCGCGGGCCGCCTGGGACGCCTTCTGGATGATCGTCTTGGCCTCGGCCGGGTTGCGGTCGAACCAGTCGACGAGCCGGTCGTTGCAGACCCGCTGCACGAAGCTCTTCACCGGGGTGTTGCCCAGCTTGGTCTTGGTCTGGCCCTCGAACTGCGGGTTGGTCAGCTTGACCGAGATGATCGCGGCCAAGCCCTCTCGGATGTCCTCGCCGGAGAGCTTCTCGTCGCCCTTGAGCAGCTTCTTGTCGGTGCCGTACCGGTTGACCACGCTGGTCAGCGCGGACCGGAAGCCCTCCTCGTGGGTGCCGCCCTCGTGCGTGTTGATGTTGTTGGCGAAGGTGTAGACCGACTCGCCGTACGACTCGTTCCACTGCATGGCGATCTCGAGGGACATGCCCTCTTCCTCGGCCTCGAACTCGACCACCGTCTTGTGCATCGGGTTCTTGGAGGCGTTGAGGTGTCGGACGAAGTCGGCGATACCGCCGTCGTAGCGGAAGGTGACCTCGCGGGTCTTGCCGTCCTCGTCCTCCGGGACCCGCTCGTCGAGCAGGTGGATGGTGATGCCCCGGTTGAGGAAGGCCATCTCCTGCAGGCGTCGGTAGATGGTCTGGAAGTCGAAGTCGATCGTCTCGAAGACGTCCGGGTCGGGCCAGAAGGAGACCGCAGAGCCGGTGCGGTCGGTGGTCTCGCCCTTCTCCAGCGTGGATGGCTTGGAGTGGGTGTACTGCTGCCGCCAGACGAAGCCGGACTTGTGGATCACCACTGCCATCTTGGTCGACAGCGCGTTCACCACGGAGACGCCGACGCCGTGCAGGCCACCGGAGACCGCGTACGCCTTGCCGTCGAACTTGCCACCCGCGTGCAGCACGGTCAGTGCGACCTCGACGCCCGGCTTCTTGAGCTTCGGGTGGAGGTCGACCGGGAAACCACGGCCGTTGTCGGTGACCTGGACCCCACCGTCGGCGAGCAGCACCACGTCGATGGTGTCGCAGTAGCCGGCCATCGCCTCGTCGACCGCGTTGTCGACGACCTCCCAGACGAGGTGGTGCAGACCGCGCTCGCCGGTGGACCCGATGTACATACCGGGCCGCTTGCGAACCGCCTCCAGCCCCTCGAGAACGGTGATCGACTCTGCGCCGTACTCCTGCTTGTCCTGCGCTGCCACCCTCGGCCACTTTCTCGCGTCGTCGGCGCCGGTGGGGCGCGTCGGGCGCGGGTTCGGCGGGACAGGACGCGACGTCGGCGCGCGGACCGGCGCCGGAGACCTCCGGACAGCGGGTCGAACGCGCCGGTCGCCGCGGTCGCCCGCGGATCGCGATCGGCTCGACCCGGAGTGGAGAATGACCTGGGGCCACCGGCCCCGTCCCTCGCCCCGCACCGGGTCTTCGTCTCGCTGTCAATCCTACTGTGCGCGGGGGACAGAACCACCACTCGGCACCCTCAACGAGGCGGCTGAGATGTCCGTAGCCGGCAGAACCCCGTTACCCGCGACTCCCCCCACACGCCAGGCCCTGTTCGGACGCGCCGCCCCCGGACGGGTTGACCCGCGCTCGGGCGGGTCGGGGGTCGCGGTCGGATCGTCCGTGCCGTACGTTTGCGGCGCCCCGGAAGCGGCCTTGATCTTTACCGGTCGGAACCGGGACGATCGACCCGATCGACCCGACACGTGCTCTCTAAGAGGTGACAGATGGGGCTGGACAACGTCGCGGTGCACTGGCCGCGGACCGGCCGCTTCTACGATCCGGTGGCGCCGGCCGAGTTCGTCGACTTCGGCGAGATCGTCGATCTGCCGCGGATCTCGGCGCCGACGGCGGCGCTGGCCGAGCTGATCGCGAAGACCGGCACCGTCCGCGCGACCGCGTACACCGAGCTGGTGGATCTCCTGCTCGGCCTCGAAGGTGTGTTGTATGCCACAGACGCCGCGGCCGAGGACGAGGACCCGGTGATCGACCCGGACGGCTGCGCCTGGATCGCCGGCGGCGTCGAGCGGTTCGTGGCCGGCCACCGGGAGTACGGCGAGACGGTCACGTTCGACTCGGTGAGCACGGTGCTGCGGACGCTGCTGGGCGACGGCCGGCTGGCGGAGCAGCAGTTGCGCTGGCTGGACACCCGCCTCGACGCCTTGCGCGACGAGAGTGGTGATCCGCCGCAGTGGAATTTCACCTGTGCCGAGCTGGGCGTGCTGGCGGCGTTCTATCGACGCTGTGCCGAGCGCGGGTTCGCCGTCTACGCCGACGCCTGAGCCCTCGGGCCGTCCGCCTGAGCCCCCGGGTCGTCCGCCTGAGCCTGCGGGCCGCTCGGGGCGGGGCGGTTGGCGGCCGCGATCACCTGTGTGAGCACGGCGTGCAGGTGTTGCAGGTCCTCGACGGGCAGTCCGAGGCGTTGCACGATCGCGGCCGGGATCTGCTCGGCCCGGGCGCGCAGAGCGGCGCCGCTGGCGGTGAGTGTGACGGCGAGGCTGCGCTCGTCGGCCGCGTCGCGTTCCCGGCGCAGGTAGCCGGCCGCTTCGAGTCGCTTCAGCAGGGGTGACAGGGTGCCCGGGTCGAGCTGCAACAGGCGGCTAAGGTCGCGGCCGGACAGCGGGGCGTGCTGCCAGAGCGCCAACATCACCAGGTACTGCGGGTGGGTCAGCCCCATCGGTTCCAGCAGCGGTCGGTAGACGGCCACCACGCTGCGCGCCGCGACCGACAGGGCGAAGCAGACCTGCTGCTCCAGCGCCAGCGGGTCGGCGCCCTCCGGTTGGCCGCTCATCGGTTGCTCTCCTCGTGCACGGCAACTATCGTACCGATCGTTGGTACACCAATAGTTGGTGCGGCAACGGTAGGCGTCACGGCACGCGGAGGGACGGCAGATGAGCGAGGACGGCGCGACCACGAGAGCACCGGGCGAGGGCGGCCGACTCCTGCGCTGGGCCTTCCGGCATCTCGCCGGGCCGGCCGACGGCGTCCAGGGCGCGGTGCAGGGCGGTTCGACCGCCGCCCGTGAGGCCTGGAAACGCGACCTGGCCGAGCGCAAGCGCTACTCGCAGGAGCAGCGCGAGCGCAGGCGGGCGGCCCGGGAGGCCGACCGGCGGCGCTGAGGGGCCGGCTCAGCCGTACGTGTCGCGCGGCCCGCGGCCGCGTACCCGGCGTGGGCCCTTCTGCCACGACGGCGCGGCCGGGCCGTGGATGTGCAGCTTGCGCACCACGTTGTGGCCGACCTCCTGGGCGATCTGCTTGAGCAGCGAGCCGGCGAGCAGCCGTAGCTGGGTCGCCCAGGCCGTCGAGCGCGCCTCCACGGTCAGCTCGCCATCCTCCAGCTTGACCGGCCGGCTGTGCTGGGCGACCTCCGCGCCGACCACCCGCTCCCACGCGCCGAACACGGTCGCCTCCGCCGCGGGCTGCTGCCAGCCCCGCGCCTTCACCAGCCGGTTCAGTACCGCGCCCAGGGGCTGCGGGTCGCGCGGGTCGGGGCCGGGGCCGGAGTAGCCACGCAGCCGCCGTCCGGAGCCGCCGGCGCCGTCCGTGCCCGCGCCGGGGGCACGCCGGGTGCGCGCCGCCGCCTGCCGGCGGGACAGCGCGGCATCGAGCACGGCCCGGGCCAGCTCCGGGCCGCTGGGAGCCTCCGGCTGGTCGCCGGTCGCCCCGGCCTGTGGAGTACGCGCGCCCGCGGCGTCACCGGCCTGCCGGCCGCTACCGGTCGTGTTGGCACCTGAGCGCCGCCCGCCTGGCTCATCCGACACGGCGTACCGTCCCCTCGCCGACCTGGTAGCGGGTGCCCCGCAGGGCGGCCGGGACGTCGTCGTCCACGGCACACGTGACGAGCAGTTGACTCGCTCCGCCGACGAGTTCCGCCAGCCGTTCCCGACGCCCGGTGTCCAGCTCGGCGAAGACGTCGTCGAGCACCAGAACGGGCTCGATGCCGTCAGCGCGCAGCAGGTCGTACCCGGCGAGGCGCAGCGCGAGCGCGAAGGACCAGGATTCGCCGTGGCTCGCGTACCCCTTGGCGGGCAGCGGCCCGAGCGACAGGGCCAGCTCGTCGCGGTGCGGGCCGACGAGGGTCGTGCCCCGCTCGATCTCGGCGGAACGGGAAGCGGCGAGCGCGGTCGTCAGTGCCTCGACAAGCGTGGCCCGGTCGGTGGTCGGCTCGGCCAGTTCGACCGACGGCCGGTAGGCGATGCCGGCCGCGCCCCGGCCCGCGGCCACCGCGTCGTACGCCTTCGCGACGTGCGGGGTGAGCGCGGCGACCAGCTCCAGCCGTCCGGCGAGCAGTTCCGCGCCGTGCTGGGCCAGGTGGGTGTCCCAGACGGCGAGGGTGCCGAGATCACCACCACGGGAGCCGCCGGTCTTGCGGGCGAGGTACGCGGTGCGCAGCAGGGCGTTGCGCTGCTTGACCACCCGTTCGTAGTCGGCGCGTACGCCCGCGTAGCGGGGTTGGCGGTTGACCAGGAGGTCGTCGAGGTAGCGGCGACGTTCGGCCGGGTCACCGCGTACCAGTTCCAGGTCCTCCGGAGCGAACAGCACCAACCGCAGCGCGCCGAGCACGTCGCGGGCCCGCCGGGCGGGTGACCGGCCCAGGCGGGCGCGGTTGGCCCGACCCGGCACGATCTCCAACTCGACGAGGAGTTCCCGCCCGTCGTGCACGACCGCGCAACGGATCACCGCCGACGAGGCGCCCATCCGAACCAGCGGCGCGTCCGTGGCGACCCGGTGCGAGTCCAGGGTCGCCACGTAACCCAGCGCCTCGACGAGGTTGGTCTTGCCGACGCCGTTGGCGCCGATCAGAACGTTCGCCCCCGGCTGGAGGTCGACGGCGACCCGCTCGTACGAGCGGAAGTCGACCAGTTCCAGCCGGTGAACGTACACAGGGTGTGGATGCCGCTCAGCGCTTGTGGACAGCGTGGCCGCCGAACTGCTGACGCAGCGCGGAGACGGCCTTCATGGCGGGTGAGTCGTCCTGTCGGGAGGCGAACCGGGCGAACAGCGAGGCGGTGATGACGTTCAGCGGTACGGCGAGCCGGACCGCTTCGTCGACCGTCCAGCGCCCCTCGCCGGTGTCCTCGGTGTAGCCGCTCAGGTCGGCCAGCTCCGGGTCCTCGTCGAGAGCCCGGTCCAGCAGGTCGAGCAGCCAGGAGCGGACGACTGTGCCCTCGCGCCAGGACTTGATGACGCCCGGCACGTTGGTCACCAACTCGGAGGCCGACATCAGCTCGTAGCCCTCGGCGTAGGCGTGCATGAGGCCGTACTCGATGCCGTTGTGCACCATCTTCGAGTAGTGCCCGGCGCCGACGGGGCCCGCGTGGACGAACCCGAACTCGCCCTCCGGCTTGAGAGCCTGGAAGAGCGGCATGAGCCGGTCGACGTGCTCCTGGGCGCCGCCGACCATCAGCCCGTAGCCGTTCTGCCGGCCCCAGACGCCCCCGGAGACGCCGACGTCCACGTAGCCGATGCCGCGCGCATTGAGCCGCTCGGCGCGGGGAGCGTCGTCGCTGAAGCGGGAGTTCCCGCCGTCGATGATGATGTCGCCCTCGCCGAGCACGTCGGCGAGTTCGTCGATCGTGGCGTCGGTGACGCCGGCCGGCACCATGATCCACACTGCGCGCGGTGATTCGAGCTTTTGCGCCAGCTCGGCGAGGTCCGCCGCGTCGCTCAGCTGCGGGTTGTGATCGAATCCGACCACTTCGTGGCCGGCAGCCCGCAACCGCTCGCGCATGTTGCCGCCCATCCGGCCGAGTCCTACCAGGCCGAGCTGCATTTGTTCCTACCTCCGTGGATCTGGTGTTGCTGGGCCGATCAGCGAGAAACGCGGATCGGCATGATGAGGTACCGATACCCCGGAATGACCTCACCATCCTCGCCGGCGGGTGAGATCACCGCCGGCTTGAAAGCGTCGACGAACGAGAGTACGGCGGTCTGCGAACCCAGGTTTGCCAGGCCGTCGATGAGGTACTGCGGGTTGAAGCCGATGGTGAGTGGGTCACCGGTGAAGGTGGCCTCCATCGCCTCGCTCGCCCGCGCCTCCTCGGAGCCGCCAGCCTCGACCACCAGCCCGTCAGCGCTGAAGCTGAGCAGCACCGGGGTGGTGCGCTCGGCCACCAGGGCGACCCGCTTGACCACCTCGATCAGCGTGCTGACCGGAACCCGGGCCTCGGCGTTGTGGGTGGCCGGGAAGAGCGAACGCACCGGCGGGTAGTTGGCGCCGTCGAGCAGCCGGCTGGTGGTACGACGGGTGCCGCCCGCGAGGCCGACCATGCCCTCGCCCGCCGCGCCCTGGGCGAGGGCGAGGGTGACCTCGCCGCCCAGCGGGCCGAGGGCCTTGGCGGTGTCGTTCAGGGTGCGGGCCGGAACCAGGGCGTTGATGCTCACGTCGGGGTCGTCGGGCCGCCACTGGATCTCGCGCAGCGCCAACCGGTACCGGTCGGTGGCGAGCATCGACAGCGTGTTGCCGGAGAGCTCGACCCGGACGCCGGTCATCATCGGCAGCGTCTCGTCCCGGCCGGCGGCGATGGCCACCTGGGCGACGGCGGTGGCGAAGGCCGCGGCGTCGACGGTGCCGGCGCTCTGCGGCATCTCGGGCAGGGCGGGGTAGTCCTCCACCGGCATGGTGGGCAGGGTGAACCGGGCACTGCCGCAGACCAGCTCGAGGTGGGCGCCGACCGCGGCGATGTCGACCGGCTTGGCCGGCAACGCCTTGGTGATCTCGGCGAGCAGGCGGCCGGAGACCAGCGCGGCGCCGTCGGCGTCACCCTGCACCTCGACGGTCACCTGGCTGGAGACCTCGTAGTCGAAACCGGAAACCCGCAGGTTGCCGTCGGTGACGCGGAGCATCACCCCGGCGAGCACCGGTACGGACGGCCGGTTCGGCAGGCTCTTCGCGGTCCACGCCACGGCCTCGGCGAGCGCGTCGCGCTCCACTCGGAACTTCATCAATGCCTCCGCGTCGACGTCAGCGACAACTCTCTCATGCCGACCGCTGCCTACCGTCCCGCCCAACCGTGCGGGTGTCCATCGCACCTTAGGGCGCGGGGACATCGGCTGTGCGCCCGACCCCATGGATCGTGTCGATGCTGACCGGCCTGTCCGGCAGCGTTCGGCACGATCCACAGAAAGCCCAACGGTGATGATTGGTTTTTGTTCTCTTAGAAGAGATAACCCATAGTCTTCATCGCACCTGTGCAAACTGTGGAGAACTCGAATCCCCGCAGCTCAGAGCGGTTATCCCCCGGTGGGTTGCCTGTGGAGAACCGGGTGTGAAACCGCCTTGTGTATCCACAGCCCGCCGACGTGCGCCGGTTGTCCACCGTTGTCCACCGGTTGTCCACCGGTAATCCACCGACTTTCTCCCCAAGCCTGTGGACGGCCGAGAAGATCACCATTGCTGTTGTCCCCAGAACCTTCAACAGCTCGTACACAGGCCGACGATCATCGGTGGATAACTCTCTCGTTGTCCCCAGCCGTCCACAGCGTCGTACACAGGGTTTCTCCACAGCCTGTGGGTAACCGGCGGCCGACGGACCGTAGTTATCCACCGACGGTGGATAACGAGTTGTGGACAACGAGTGAGCATCGAGGTGGACACGGCACCGATCCTGTGGCCTACACCATGTCGAGGGTCAAGCCGAAGCCCTCACCCGGCGACGAATTCGGGTGCCCGCAGAGTGGAGTCAGCCCGCCGGAGAGCAGAAAAAGACGCCCGGCCGGAGATCCGGCCGGGCGTGTCCCGGGGTCGCGTCGCGGCGTACCCCTCAGGTGTTCTGCTTGATCCGGTTCGTCAGCTCGGCGATCTGGTTGTAGAGCGAACGCCGTTCGGCCATCTGCTGGCGGATCTTGCGGTCCGCGTGCATCACGGTGGTGTGGTCCCGGCCGCCGAAGGCCTGCCCGATCCTCGGCAACGACAGCTCGGTCAGCTCCCGGCACAGGTACATGGCCACCTGGCGGGCGTTGACCAGCACGCGCGAGCGGGACTGGCCGCGCAGGTCCTCCAGGCTCACCCCGAAGTAGTCGGCGGTCGAGGCCATGATCTGGTCGGCGTTGATCTCCGGCCCGGCGCCGTCGGGCATGAAGTCCCGGAGCACCTCCTCGGCCAGGGACAGCTCGACAGTCGACCGGGTCAGGCTGGCGAACGCCGTCACCCGGATCAGCGCGCCCTCCAGTTCCCGGATCGAGTTCGACACCCGGGAGGCGATGAACTCCAGCACGTCCGGCGGGGCGTACATCCGCTCCTGCGCCGCCTTCTTCTGCAGGATCGCGATCCGGGTCTCCAAATCCGGTGGCTGGATGTCGGCCAGCAGTCCCCACTCGAACCGGGTTCGCATCCGGTCCTCGAGGGTGGCGAGCTGACGCGGCGACCGGTCGGAGGTGATGACGATCTGCTTGTTGGCGTTGTGCAGGGTGTTGAAGGTGTGGAAGAACTCCTCCTGCGTACGCTCGCGGTTCTCCAGGAACTGGATGTCGTCGATCAACAGGATGTCGACGTCGCGGTAGCGCCGCTGGAACGCGCTGGTCTTGTCGTCCCGGAGCGAGTTGATGAAGTCGTTGGTGAACTCCTCGGTCGAGACGTACCGGACCGAGCGGGCGTTGCCGAGCGTCGTGGCGTAGTGCCCGATGGCGTGCAGCAGGTGCGTCTTGCCCAACCCGGAGTGCCCGTAGATGAACAGCGGGTTGTACGCCTTCGCCGGCGACTCGGCCACCGCCACGCTCGCCGCGTGGGCGAACCGGTTGGACGAGCCGATGACGAACGTCTCGAACATGTACTTCGGGTTCAACCGGTTGCCGCCGGTGTCGGCGCCGGGCAGTCGGCGCTCGTCACGCCCGCCGGGGCGGTGATCCATCCCGCTGCGACCCGGGCCGCTGTCCGTCCCCCCGTCCCGGGGCAGTGAACGGATCACGTGCTGGTCCCGGGGCGACGTGGCGTCCTCGCGGTAGCGGGGCTCGTAGGGCCGGGTGTCGGGGCCGGGCGCATCGAGTCGGGCCGCCTGCTCGTCGTACCCGCGCCGCTCGTGCGCCGGTCGAGGCGCCCGCGTCGGCTCGACGAAGGCAGTGCTGAACAGTGCCTCCTGCCCGTCCCGGCTGGCCGGAATCAAGCCGGACCGGTGCGTGTCGACGGCCGACGCGGGCGGTGGACCCGCCGGCGCCGGCGGTACGGCGGTATCGGGCATGCGCGACGTGAGGTGTTGCTCGGGGATGGCGTCGTCGGCCACGCCCCGTCCGGGGTACTCGTCCCCGAGCGGACCCGACGATGGGTCCGCGACGTCCAGCGGCCCGGGCTCGGGCGTGCTGCGGTAGACGGTGCCGGCCGGGCGTCCGGCGGCGTCCTCGGCCACCCGCACGGTCACGGCGACCTGGATCGGCCGGCCGAGCCGGCGGGTCAGCGCCTCGGTGATCGCCGGGCGGAGCCGCGACTCGATCACGTCTCGGGTGAAGGCGTCCGGTACCGATAGCAGGGCGGTGTCCTCGACGATCGCCCGTAGCCGGGTCAACCGGAGGTAGGCGCGTTGCTGGGCGGAGATGATCTCGTCGGCGAGCTCGTCGGTCGCCGCCAACCACACCGCGGCAAGGTCGGTCGTACCGGCCACCGTCGTGCCACCCCCTCGCCTCTGCTCCCGGCCGCCGCTGTCTGCCAGCCGGCCGTTCCGGGCCCGCCGCGTACACGGGTGGAACATCACCCACCCGGACAACTGACCAGCGCTCGTCCACAGGTTATCCACAGCCTGTGCACCGACCGATTGTGGCCGCCCGCCGGGCGCGGGACCAGCCCCTGCCTGGACGGCCGCTGAAGCGGGTTCACCGTGCCGAACGATTCACCAGCGTGTCCGGTCTTGCCTGCGCGCGACGACCGGAGCATCCGACGCTCACCGCAATCGGGCACGGTAACAGCGTTGTCCCTGCCCCATCAACCGGCGACGCGGCAGCGACCTTGTCGGCATCAGCGAAAACCGCCCCTTCGGTCTCGGGCGCGTCCCGATCTCCCCCCGCTGTGGGTGTTTGACGGTCATTGCACCCCTGCGTAGGCTGGAGCGGCTGCTCTCTCGCCCTCTGCTAGGGTGATGGGTGCTTGCTGCCCGTGGTCGTTTCCCCGCACCGCCGGTCCCGATCCGCAGGGCAGCACCGAACGGTGGCCATCGTCGAGGTGGCCTGGACCACCCCACGACCCCGGCGATCCCGTCGCCCGGGGCGCGTACGAAAACGGAGAGCCTGACGTGAGCAAGCGCACCTACCAGCCGAACAACCGCCGGCGCGCGAAGACCCACGGCTTCCGGCTGCGCATGCGCACCCGTGCCGGCCGTGCCATCCTCTCGAGCCGCCGCGCCAAGGGGCGCGCCACCCTGTCGGCCTGAGCCGACCGGGTCGGTCCGGGGGACGTGGGCAGTCGTGCTGGCCGCCGCACAGCGACTGCGGCGCAGCACTGACTTCGCCGCAGCGGTTCGCGGTGGCCGCCGCGTCGGCCGAGGTGCCGTCGTGGTCCATCTGACCGTGCCGGCGACCACCGACCCCAGCACGACGATCTCGCCGAAGCCGGCGTGGGAGTCCGGGGCGGAGCAACCCTCCGCCCCGGCCCGCGCCGGCTTCGTCGTGTCCAAGGCCGTCGGCAACGCGGTGGTTCGCAACAAGGTCCGCCGTCGACTGCGGGCGCTGGTCCGGGAGCGGCTGGGCGCGCTGCCCGACGGCAGCACCCTCGTCGTCCGGGCGCTGCCCGCCGCGGCCGAGGCTTCCTACACCCGGCTCACCACCGACCTGGAGGCCGCCATCGCGGTGGCCCGGTCGCCGCGGGAGAGGCGGGCCCGGTGAGCACCGACCCGACCGCCACACGCCCGACGTCAACCGGTGCCAGGGTGCTGATCGCGCCCATCATCGCGTACCGTCGGTGGATAAGTCCGGCACTGCCGGCCCGCTGTCGGTTCTACCCGTCGTGCAGTGCGTACGCCCAGGAAGCCCTCGTGCGGCACGGCGCGCTCCGGGGAGCCGCGCTGGCGGTCCGCCGGTTGCTGCGCTGCCACCCCTTTCACCCTGGTGGACATGACCCGGTGCCGGAGCCGGGCAGCCGCCGTCGTGCTGATGTGACTGGAGCCCCGAATTGAGTCTGAGTCTCGACTGGATCTACTACGCGATTTCGTGGATCCTGCTGACCTGGCACTCGGCGTGGGACGCCATCGGGGTGCCGGTCGGCGCGGTGGTCGGCACGAACTTCGCCTGGATCCTGTCCATCATCTTCCTGGTGGTCACCGTCCGGGTGATCCTGTTCCCGGTCTTCGTCAAGCAGATCAAGTCGCAGCGGGCCATGCAGGCGCTCCAGCCCAAGGTCAAGGAGCTGCAGGAGAAGCACAAGGGTGACCGGGAGACGCTCCAGAAGGAAATGATGGAGCTCTACCGGAAGGAAAAGGCCAACCCGCTCATGGGCTGCCTTCCGATGTTCCTCCAGATCCCCGTCTTCCTGGGCCTCTTCCACGTGCTGCGCCGGCTCGACCCGTTCAAGCCCGAGGACAAGAAGACGATCTACGGCTGGACCGTCGACCAGTTCAACAGCGCCTCTCACGCGAAGCTCTTCACGGCCCCGCTCGCCGGCAAGTTCGGCTCCACCGCCGACGAGCTGGCGCGGCTCAACGCCAACGGCAACACCACGAAGATCATTGCTGGTGTCCTGGTCCTGGTGATGATCGCCACCACGTATCTGACCAGCCGTCAGATGATCCTCAAGACCGGCTGGGCGGAGGACCCGCAGCAGCGGATGATCCAGCGACTGATGCTCTACGGCATCCCCGCGTCGCTGCTGATCTCCGGCGCGATCTTCCCGATCGGTGTGATCATCTACTGGGTCACGAACAACCTCTTCACCCTCGGACAGCAGCAGTGGGTGCTGCGGAAGTTCCCGCCGCCGGTGACCGCCAAGAAGGCCACCGCCCCCGCTGCCACTCGCAGCCCGGTGCAGCCCGCCAAGTCCGGCGGCCTGTTCGGTCGCGGCAAGGCTGCCCCGGCGGCCCCGGTCAAGGCGGCCGCGCCGAAGGTGGCCGGCCCGAAGCCGGGTGCCAAGCCCGCCAACCCGAAGAAGAGCCCCCCGGCCAAGCGGCAGGGCTGACCCCCGTGTGGCCGTCGTCGGGCAACCGGCGACGGCGCAACCCCGCACCGAGCAGCCGCCGTACGGCCGGCGCCGGGCGGAACCGACCGCGTGCGGCGCGGTCACGGGCGACACTGCCCGTACAGACGTGCCCGTGGGCACCGGCGACCTCCCGCCGGCCTCCGGGAAACCAGCGGACCCGACGGTCCAGCCGAGCGAGTACGGAGATGAGACCGTGACCGAGACCAGCATCCCCCGCGCCGAGCAGTCCCTGGACGAGGAGGAGACCGCGACGCTCGCGGTGGACGACGACGACACCGACACCGACGACGACGACACCGAGGCCCCGGCCGGCGGTCGTGAGAAGAAGAGCGCGGGCGAGAGCGACCTGTTCCGGCAGAGCGAGATCGCGGCCGACTACGTCGAAGGACTGCTCGACATCCTCGACTACGACGGGGACATCGACGAGCTCGTCGCCGGTGGCCGTCCCGTCGTCGAGGTGGTCGGCGCCGGCCTCCAGAACCTCGTGGGTCAGCGCGGTGCCACCCTGGATGCGCTCCAGGAGCTGACCCGGCTCGCCGTCTTCCGGCAGACCGGTACGCCGAGTCGGCTGCTGCTCGACGTCGGTGGCTACCGGACGAACCGCCGCAAGGAACTCGCCGCCGTCGCCAAGAACGCCGTCGAGAAGGTCAAGGAGTACGGCGAGCCCGTGCGCCTGGACGCGATGAACGCGTTCGAGCGCAAGTGCGTCCACGACGTGGTCAACGCCATGGCAGGCGTGGCGAGCGAGTCGGAGGGCGTCGAGCCGAACCGTCGCATCGTCGTACGGCCGGCGGACTGACTCCGTTGACCCACGACGACACCACGGCTGACGCCGTGACCGGCCCGGGCGGTACGCCGTCCGGGCCGTCCCCTGTCCGGCGTGACGATCCGACGGGGCACGAGGGGGCAGTCGATGTCGCACTGCCGCCCGAGCTGGCCCCGGCCGCACTGACCCTCTTCGCTGATCGGCTCGACCTGGCCGCCGCGTACGCCGAACTGCTGGCTACCGACGGGGTGCTCCGGGGTCTGATCGGCCCGCGCGAGGCACCCCGGATCTGGGACCGTCACCTCCTGAACTGCGCTGCGGTGGTCGAGCGGATTCCGAGCGGCGCGAGCGTGCTCGACGTGGGCTCCGGCGCCGGCCTACCCGGTCTCGTGCTGGCCATTGCGCGCCCCGACCTGACGGTCACGCTGATCGAGCCGCTCGCGCGACGGACGTCGTTCCTCGTCGAGGTCGTGGAGCGGCTCGGCCTGACCCGATCGGTCCGGGTGTTCCGGGGTCGGGCCGACGAGGCCGCCAGCGGATCGAGTGGCTGGGAACCGATCAGCGGTGACGTGGTGACCGCCCGCGCGGTCGCACCGCTGGACCGGCTGGCGACCTGGTGCCTGCCCCTCGCGGTACGCGGTGGGCGCCTGCTGGCTCTCAAGGGATCGTCCGCCGCCGCCGAGATCGAGGAGCACGCCGACACCGTGGCGCGGCTCGGCGGCGGGGATGCCGCCGTGCACCTCTGCGGTGTCGGTGTGATCGACCCGCCCACGACCGTGGTGGAGATCGTCCGGGAGCGGATGGTCGGCACGGCTCGGTCGGCGGCGGCCAAGCGCTCCCGCGGTGGGCACGCCCGCCGCCGCTGACGGCCGCGCCATCGGGCGTCCCGGCCGACGGGTTGCCTCGTTGTATCGGTACGGATGGACGAGGGAATGAGAACCCGACGTGGACCAGCCGCGCCCGTCCGCCGTAGGCTGACCGCGCGTCGATAATGTGGAGCGGCCGACGGACGTCGCGGACTCCGACCGCTCCCGAGGGGCCGTACGCTCCGGGGTGCGAGCGCGGTGTGGCCAAGTTGACCGGGGCGCGGACCGACCATCCGAAGCGGGCAGGGATGACAGGTGCATGACGACGGCAGGTACGACGATCCACGCGTGACCGGGTCAACCGGCGACCCTGTTTCACGTGAAACCGACTACCCGAACTGGTCGCCCGGTGCCGCCGGAGCGCCCATGCCGGCGGCCGACGATCCGCTCGTCTCGCGGGACGAGGCTGCGGTTCCGATCGCCGGGCCGGAGCCGACTGCCGGTCGCCGGTCGGCCGACGGGCCGAGTCGACCGGTCAACGCCGCCGACGTACGGCAGACGCCCGGTCGACGGAACACCGCCGCAGCGGTTCGCTTCGAGCCCGCGGTACCGCACCAGCCCACCGCCGCGGCGACACGCGACGCCACGCCGGTGGTTCCAGACGTACCGGTCGCGTCGGCCGAGTCGCTGGCGGCGGTCGCGACCGACCCCACGTACGTTTCACGTGAAACCCCGACGCGCGAAGAGGATGACCCACCGTTGGCTATGGAGGCGATGCGCGCCGTGCAGATCCTGAATCCCAGTGGCGAGGTGACCATGCCTCGACCGGACCGGACCCGGGTCATGTGCGTCGCCAACCAGAAGGGCGGCGTGGGTAAGACCACGACCACGGTCAACCTCGCGGTGGCACTCGCCCTGCACGGCAACCGGGTGCTCGTGGTCGATCTGGACCCGCAGGGCAACGCGTCGACCGGCCTCAACGTGCCGCACCACACCGGTATCCCCGACGTCTACGACTGCCTGATCAACAGCGTCCCGCTGTCCGAGGTGGCGCAGGCGGTCGAGGGCATCCCCAACCTGTGGTGCGTACCGGCCACGATCGACCTCGCCGGCGCGGAGATCGAGCTGGTGTCGGTGGTCGCCCGTGAGTCGCGCCTCGACCGTGCGATCGCCGCGTACCCGGGCCAGTTCGACTACGTCTTCATCGACTGCCCGCCCTCGCTCGGCCTGCTCACGGTCAACGCCCTGGTCGCCGCGCAGGAGGTGCTGATCCCGATCCAGTGCGAGTACTACGCGCTGGAGGGGCTCAATCAGCTCATCAACAACATCAACCTGGTGCGGCAACACCTCAACCCGAAGCTCGACGTCTCCACCATCCTGCTCACGATGTACGACCGCCGTACCCGCCTCGCGGACGCGGTCGAGCAGGACGTTCGGAACCACTTCGGCGACAAGGTCCTTCAGGCGGTCATCCCCCGCAACGTGCGGGTGTCCGAGGCACCCAGCTACGGCCAGTCGGTGATGACCTACGATCCCGGTTCGCGGGGGGCCACGAGTTACTTCGAGGCCGCCCAGGAGATCGCCGAGCGGGGCGTCAAGGAGCCGGTGGGCCGGAATGCGTAGTGGGAACAAGTCGCTGGGAGGCGTTGCATGAAGAACCGTCCTCGGGGCGGTCTGGGACGGGGCCTGGGCGCTCTCATCCCGACCGGGCCGGTGCCGGGTGCCGCCGGCACCGCGACGGTCGAGCCGGAGAACGGGCACGGTGATGTCGACGAGGGCATGCCGGACGCCGCCGTCCTGACGGCACCGGTGAGCGCCAGCGTCCACCAGCCGGAGCCCGTGCTCAGTCCCGTGCCGGGTGCCCGGTTCGCGGAGATCCCGGTCGACGCGATCGTGCCGAACCCCAAGCAACCCCGCCAGGTCTTCGACGAGGAGGCGCTGGAGGAGCTGAAGACCTCGATCCGGGAGGTCGGCTTCCTGCAGCCGATCGTCGTGCGGCAGCTCGACGACGAGAAGTACGAGCTGGTGATGGGCGAGCGCCGTTGGCGTGCCGCCCAGGCGGTGGGACGGGACAACATCCCGGCGATCGTCCGGGACACCCGCGACGACGCCATGCTCCGCGATGCGCTGCTCGAGAACATCCACCGGGCCAATCTGAACCCGCTGGAGGAGGCCGCCGCGTACCAGCAGTTGCTGGAGGAGTTCGGCGCCACTCACGAGGAGTTGGCCCGCCGCATCGGCCGCAGCCGGCCCCAGATCTCCAACACGATCAGGCTGCTCAATCTGCCGGCCCAGGTGCAGCGCCGGGTCGCCGCGGGCATCCTGTCCGCCGGGCACGCCCGCGCGTTGCTGAGCCTCGACGAGTCGGAGGCGCAGGAGCAGCTGGCGCTGCGGATCGTCGCCGAAGGGCTGTCGGTGCGGGCGACCGAGGAGATCGTGGCCCTGGCGCTCAACGACGGCTCGGCGAAGAGCCAGGCCGCCAAGCGACGGCCGAAGCCGCACGCACCCGCCCTGACCGATCTCGCCGACCGCCTGTCGGATCGCTTCGACACTCGGGTGAAGGTCGACATCGGCCGGAGCAAGGGCAAGATCACGATCGAGTTCGCCACCGTGGATGATCTGGAACGCATCGTCGGCATCATCGGTGTGCAGGAGGAGGGGGCGCAGGACTGACGGTCCTGGCTCCGCCAAAGGCCGCGTCTCCCCTCGGGGGACGCGGCCTCTCTGTGTACATCCCGTTTCACGTGAAACGGGACGCCGGAGGCGGCTGCCGGCCAGGTGTCCCCGGGGCGCATCTGACTCGTGCTCATCGCTGGGAGTCGCTTGCCGGGGACAGATGGCGGTACCGGCGGCCCGAGGCCGTGTTGTTCGCGAGCTTCGAGGGGGACGTGGGCGTCACGCCGCGCCTTCGACGACCTAGGTGCCGTCGTTCGACCTTCACAGCCTCTGACGTCGCCGTAGACGGTTTGATCGACCCGAGGCACCCTCGACCGCCGCGAAGGCGGCAGCGACGCCCTCAGCCGGCGGGCGAGGCCACTGCTCATCGGGCCCGCACAGCCACTGCGGCAGGACGGTTCTGGGAGTCGGCCCGTTTCACGTGAAACACACCCCGGCCGGACGCCACATCCGGGTGCGGTTGTGCCGGTGGGGAGGCCGGCCGATCGCCGAGACGGCGGAGGGTTCGCGCAACGACTGACGGGCCGAAAAGTTATCCACACCGGTTGTCCACAGGCACCCCTCGTTTCACGTGAAACGCCGCGTGAAAGCGGGTGCTGGCCTGTGGATGACGGGGTGTATTCGCGTCCTCGGCAGCCTGTGGATATCGCTCGGCCGGCCGGCGGTGGCGGTCGCAGTGATCGACGACCAGCACTGATCGGGGCGGTCGGAACGGGTCGAACAGGTAGGGACAGCGGTGCCGGACTCGGTTAGGGTCAGCGTCGTGCACGACACCCCTCCCTCAGTCCCGGACTTCACCCAGTGGCCCTCGTTTCCCTTCGAGGGCGACCTGCGGGTGAAGCAGCTCGACGACCCGGTCCCGGTCGAACCGCCCCGCAAGGGTGAGGGTCTCCGGGAATGCACCGCCTGCAACGCACCCGACGACGCCTACATCTGGGTGGGAGAGCGGTGGCGGGTCCGCGCCATGGACCGGCCGACCGGCCTGCCGATGGTCCTCATCCTCGAATCGAGGACCCACCTCGATCTGGGTGACCTGCCGAACCTGCTCGCCGCCGAACTGGGGGTGATGACGGTACGTCTGGAGCGAGCCATCCGGTCGTTGGACGGCGTGGCGCGGGTGCATGTGAACCGGTGGGGCGACGGCTCCGCCCACCTGCACATGTGGTTCCTCGCCCGGCCGTACGGTCGGCTCCAGCTTCGGGGGACCTTCCTGTCCCTGTGGGACTCCATCCTGCCGCCGATCTCCGAGGAGCAGTGGCGGGAGAATCTGGCCCTCGTCGCCGCCTGGCTGGCCGAGTTCGGTGGCCGCCCGTTGGCCGAGCCGCCCCGCATCCAGTGGCAGGCCCCGTCGAGCCTGTTGGCTCAGTCCGCCGCGGCGGCACACGCCGCAGCCGCTCAGGAGGAAGCCGTGTCGGTCATCGAGGCCGCCGAGGAGATCCCCGAGCCGGTCGAGGACGCCGACGGCAACGTCGATGGCGACCTCGGTTCAGAGTCGCAGGCTGCGGCGGAGAACCAGTCTGTGGACAGCGACGACCCGGTAACGGCCTTCGCTGGCGACGCCCACGGGTCGACAGCCGCGATAGCGTCCGAGCCGAAGTCGCCCGTCAGCCCCGTACTCGACGCCCCGGTGGTCGAATCGGTCGCCGACGGCACGACGTCCTCGGAGCCGGAACGCGACGCCGAGGATTCGGGACCAGCGACTCCGGTCGTCCCCGCTCAGCGGAGGGCCCCCACCGACGACGCCAGTGACGGCGAAGTCACCCCGCCCGACGTGAGCGCCCCTCGCTGATTGCCGGTTGCGCGTGGGGTTGGCGGATGGCCGTCCGGATGTCACGCCATCCCCACGCCGCTAACGGCGGAGGGTGCCGGGTGAGGCCCGCGCGCCTGATCAACGCACTCAAGGCCGCCGGCTGCGCCTGGATCGACCCCGACAAGGCCGCACCCTTGACGGCATCGTGCTCGACACCGCGCCCCGCTGACCGTCGTGGCCGGACGGCGACGCTCGACCGCAGCGTCAGACGCGCGGGTCGCGGGGATCCGAGGGGCCTCAGGGGCACCGGACGTGACTCGCGACCCCCATGTCGGGACTCCGTCGCGGTGGCTGCCTGCCTAATCTGCGTGGACTACAGCCTTGCTGCCGATGCCGAGTGCACGGGAGAGCCGCACCATGGCTCGGGCGATGCGGGAAGGCATGGAGTCCGGGGCTGGGATGGCGATCGGTCGTACGCGGCCGTTGTGCAGCGCGGTGAACCGCCATCCCTCGGGCGTGCGGACCGCAACGAGAGTCTGGCGGGACAGACGCCTCTTCGGTAGTTGGGAGCGCCACGGCATCTGGACCGAGGCGGTGCCATGGACGAGGGCGATGTCGGGGCTGAGGTAGCGGATGGATTCGATGTCACCGACCAGCGCCGAGCCGGCGAGCACGCCCCGGAAGAGCTGGTCGTGGGCGCGCTGCATCGGCTTTCGCCCGATGGCGCGGGTGCCGTCGTACGAGACGTAGTCGGAGTCCTCGGTGAAGCAGGCTGCGTAGGCGACGGCATCGTTGTCCGTCCAGGCCTGCTTGAGGCGGTGGAAGAGAGCTGTGATCTCGTGGTCGTCGGTAGCCATGCCTACACTCCCCTAGTACTATTCGATGGTCGAACATTACTATAGCAGGAGTCTTCGAGTGTCGAAACATGATCTGATCGGCTCGGTGGCCGCCGAACTCCGGCTGCTGCAGCAGAGCTTCGATGCCTTCGACGAGGCCGCCGCCGCCACCCTCAAGCTCAACCGAACGGACCTGCGGGCGTTGGACCTGCTCCTGGCCGGTGAGGGCTGCCTGTCGGCTGGCGAACTCAGCCATGCCTTGAAACTCAGCCCGGCCGCCACAACCACCGTCATCGACCGACTTGAGCGCACCGGATTCGCGGGCCGGATCTCCGACCCGCACAACAGGAGGCGTGTCCTCGTTGCCGCGACCGACGCGGCTCGCGCCGCTGAGCGAGACATATACGCACCGGTTGGTGTCGCCGGAGCCCAAGCCCTCGCCGACTACAGCCTCGACCAGCTCGCCACGATCCTGCACTTCCTGCAGACTGCCCGCCACGTGCAGGAGGATCAGGCGACGCGGCTCAGCCGACACGAACCCGACAATCTCTGACGCCTCACCGGTTGCGGCGTGGTGCGCAACGTCTCCCGGGCTGGCGGCGTCTCGGCATGCCGGCCGAACCCGTCCCCCTCCGCCCGGGATAGAAGCTCACCGCCAGGTCAGGACGCCTGTCGGGCGGCGGCCCGGGTGACGAGCGAGCCGACCAGGCGGCCGAAGTCCAGGCCGGCCGCCTGGACGGCCAACGGCAGCAGGGACGTCTCCGTCATGCCGGGCGAGACGTTGACCTCCAGCACGTGCGGCCGGCCGTCGGCGTCCACGATCACGTCGACCCGCGACAGGTCCCGCAGTCCGAGGGCGGTGTGCGCGGCGAGCGCCACGTCGGCCACCGAGGCCGCCACCTCCGGCTCCAACCGGGCCGGAGCGTGCCACGTGGTCCGGCCCGCCGTGTAGCGGGCGGCGTAGTCGTACACGCCGTTGCGCGGCACGATCTCCACCGGCGGCAGTGCCTGCGGCCCGTCCCCCAGGTCGATCACGGAGACCGCCACGTCCATGCCGGGCACGTACCGCTCCACGAGAGCCGTCGAGTCGTACGCGAAGCACCCGACCATCGCGGCGGGCAGCGATGCGGCGTCCCGGACCACCGCGGCGCCCAGACCCGACCCGCCCTGCGCCGGCTTGACCATCAGCGGGAGGCCGAGCCGGTCGGCGATCCGGTCCAGCACGGCCACCGCGCCGAGTTCGGAGAAGCGGTCGTGCGGCAGGGCCACCCAGTCGGGGGTGGGGATGCCGGCCTCGCGGAGGACCGCCTTGGCGGACGGCTTGTCCCAGGCGAGCCGGGAGGAGCGGGCGTCGCAGCCGACGTACGGCACGCCGCACAGGTCGAGCACCCCCCGCAGCGAGCCGTCCTCGCCGGTCGCGCCGTGCAGGGCGATCACGACGGCGTCCGGCGGGTCGACCGTGAGGGACGGCAGGAGAGCCACGTCGGCATCCCGCAGCTCGGCCTCGACGCCGACGGCACGCAGCGCGTCGAGCACCCGTCGGCCGGAGCGCAGCGACACGTCCCGTTCGTAGGAGAGCCCGCCGGCGAGGACCAGCACCCGCAGGTCGGCCGCGACGGGGGAATCGGTCACGGAGAAGCGCTCGGCAGCGGTCGTACCCATGCCGGCATCATGCCAAGTCGGGGCCCGGCACGTCGGAGCCGGGCCGGCCACGACGGCCCGCGGCACCGCCCACGGCACCGAAGACGCGGCGCGTCGCGATCTCCTGCTCCATGACACCCGCGAGCCGGCGTACGCCCTCACGGATGCGCTCGGGGGGCGGGAAGCTGAAGTTCAGCCGCATCGCGCCGGTGCCCGTCCCGTCGGCGTAGAAGCCGGTGCCGGGCACGTAGGCGACCCGGGCGGCGATGGCGCGCGGCATCATGGCCTTGGAGTCCAGTCCGTCCGGCAGGGTGGCCCAGACGAAGAGCCCGCCGGCCGGGGTGGTCCAGCTGGTGCCCTCGGGCATCAGGTCGGCCAGCGCGTCGAGCAGGGCGTCGCGGCGTTCGCGGTAGACCTCGCGGTAGACCTTGAGCTGCTGCCGCCACGGCATCGTGCCGAGGTAGGTGGCCACGGCGGCCTGCGCGTAGCCGCTGGGGCAGAGGATCTGCGCCTCGCTCGCGATCACCAGCTTGTCGCGGACGGCGTGCGGCGCCAGGATCCAACCGACCCGCAGGCCGGGAGCGAAGGTCTTGGAGAAGGTGCTCAGGTAGAAGACGCCGTCGCGCCGCCGGGCCCGCAGCGGCGCCGGGGCCTCGCCCTCGAAACCCAGCTGGCCGTACGGGTCGTCCTCGATCACGAGCAGGCCGGCGCGCTCGCAGATGTCGAGGACGCGCTCCCGGCGCTCCTCGCTGAGCGTCACGCCGGCCGGATTCTGGTAGGTGGGGATGGTGTAGAGGAACTTGACCCGGCGGCCGGCCCGGGCGAGGTCGGCGATGGCCGTCTCCAACGCCTCCGGGATCAGCCCGTCGTCGTCCATTGGCACATGCACCACCTGCGCCTGGGCGGCCTGGAACACCCCGAGCGCGCCCACGTACGTCGGGCCCTCGGCGAGCACCACGTCACCGGGGTCGAGGAAGAGCCGGGCGACCAGGTCGAGCGCCTGCTGCCCGCCGACGGTGACCACGACGTCCTCGGGTGAGGCGCCGCACGCGGCGTCGATGCCGGAGAGCGCCATGACTTCGCAGATCCGCTCGCGCAGCTCCAGGGTGCCCTGGCCGATGCCGTACTGCAGGGTGGTGACCCCGTGCTCGGAGCCGAGGCGACCGAGCATCTCGCCGACCGCGTCGAGTGGCAGCGCCGCGATGTACGGGGCGCCACCTGCGAGGGACACGACCTCGGGGCGACTGGCCACCGCGAAGAGTGCTCGGATCTCGGAGGCGGTCATCCCGCGCACGCGCCGGGCGTACCGGTCGGTGTAGTCGTCGAGTGTCGTGCCGGTCATGACCTCACCTCGATCGCTGCTCGGGTGGCTCCCGCTCCGGGTACCCCGCCCGCTCGTGACCATGGCGGCGGGACACCGATTGTCGATCCTAGTCGGCGAAAGCCTGGTTGCCGCCCTGCCGGAACGGATCGACCACATGGCGGACCGTCCTGCGGGGGCGGGGATTTGCACGTCCCCTCCCGTACGGTCGATCGGCGGCGTACGATCGCTCGTCGGGGGCAGGAAGGCCGCGCTGTCGTGCCGTGCCGGTCTCACCACCGAGCCTAACTGTGGGGATGCGCCATATGTCGCGACGTCTGGTCAGCCTGACCCTCGACACGCTGGAGGATCTTCCGCGCCCCTGCCGTCAGTGCGTCTACTGGGAGCTGGATCCGGTCTCCGCCGATCGGGCCTGCGCCGCCGGTGACCCGGGCCTGGAAAAGGAGGCGTGGGTCTCCCAGACCCTGCTGGAGTGGGGTTCCTGCGGCAAGCTCGCGTACGTCGACGGCATGCCGGCGGGCTTCGTGATGTACGCGCCGCCCGCCTACGTGCCCCGCTCGATGGCCTTCCCGACATCGCCGGTCTCTGCCGATGCCGCGCTGTTGATGACCGCCAACGTGGTCGCCGCGTTCGCTGGCGGCGGGTTGGGCCGGATGTTGGTGCAGGGTGTCGCCCGGGACCTGACGAAGCGAGGGATCAAGGCGATCGAGGCGTTCGGCGACGCCAAGTTCGGTGACGCGGACGACCCGGCCGGAGGGTGCGTGGCACCGGCCGACTTCTTCCTCTCCGTCGGCTTCAAGACCGTACGTCCGCATCCCCGTTTCCCCCGTCTGCGCCTCGAACTGCGTACGGCGCTGAGTTGGAAGTCCGACGTCGAGTACGCGCTGGAGAAGCTGCTCGGCTCGATGAGCCCGGAGACGCTGCTCCGGCCGGTGCGGCCCGCGCCGGCCACCCGCTCGACGGGCGGCTGAGCGGGGTCAGTCGACGACGGTGCCGGCGGCCACGACCGCACGCAGCTCGCTGACGTCGAGCGAGCCGGTCGGCACGTCCCGCTCGATCGGGTAGTACATTCGCTGCACAGCCGCCACGATCGCCTCCACCACCCGATCACGGAACCGGGGGTCGACGAGCCGGGCGCGGTCCACGGGCGAGGTGAGGTAGCCGACCTCGACCCGGACCGCCGGCATCCTCGTCAGCCGCAGCAGGTCCCACGCCTTCGCGTGCGTACGGCAGTCCCGCAGCCCGGTCCGCGACACGATCTCCCGCTGCACCAACCCGGCCAGCCGCTCACCGGTCGCCGAGGTCACCCCGTTGTCGGTGCCGTAGTGGTAGGTCGCCACCCCTTCCGCGGCCGGGTTGGCGTGCCCGTCCAGGTGCAGCGAGATGAAGACGTCGGCACCGAGCGAGTTCGCCAGCAGCGCCCGGTCGGTGTCCGGCAGGCACTTGTCGGGCGCGGGACCGCGGGTGAGCTGGACCCGCACCCCGGACGCGGCGAGCCGCCCCTCCAACCGGCTCGCCAGGTCGTGGACGAGGTCCGCCTCCGTCCAGCGCAGTGGTCCGTCCGGCACCACCATGCCCGGATCGGTGCCACCGTGGCCGGGGTCGATGACCACCGTCTTACCGACCAGGGCGGGCCCGGACTGGCGGATCGCGTCGGACTCGCGCAGCCACTGGGGGCGGCCGCCGACGACCTTGCGACCGATCCGGCGCAGCGCGTCCATGGTGTGCGGGCCGCAGGAGCCGTCGGGGGTGAGCCCGACCTCGCGCTGGAACTGCGCCACGGCACGGGAGGTCCGGATGCCGTAGATGGCGTCGGCGCGGCCGACGTCGTACCCCATCTCCAACAGCCGTTCCTGGAGCGACCGGACATCCTCGCCGGTGAGCGGCTCGGGGATCGCGTGGTAGAGCGTGCGGGCGCCGAGCCGCCAGCGTGCGGCGTCCAGCGCGCCCCAGGTCTCCGAGCCGACCCGGCCGTCCACGCTGAGCCCGCGGGACTGCTGGAACGCGCGGACCGCGCGTTCGGTGTCCCGGTCGAACTCGTCGCCGTGCGAGCCGTCGGCGGTGAGCAGGTCGAGGCCGGTGAGGATGGTACGGATCTCCGTGACCGCTGGTCCCCGGTCTCCCGGTCGGATCGGACGCACGCACGACCCCCTCTGCACGAGTCTGGCTGGCCGGGCGGCGGCCCTGGGTTGAGGCTATGCGTTCCAGGGCGGTGACGGGCTCGGGCCCCGGAAAAAACAGCGAACCCCGCACCCGACGAGCGGGTACGGGGTTCGGGGGTGTCCGCGCTGATCAGAGGGCCGACTCGATGAGCCGGACCAGCTCGCCCTTCGGCTTGGCGCCAGCGATCGACCGCACGGGCTGGCCGTTCTTGAAGACGGTGAGGGTCGGCACCGACATGACCCGGTAGGCCCGGGCGGTCTCCGGGTTCTCGTCGATGTTGAGCTTGACGATGGTGACCTGGTCGCCCATCTCGCCCGCGATCTCCTCGAGCAGCGGCGACACCTTGCGGCACGGCCCGCACCACTCGGCCCAGAAGTCCACCAGTACCGGCTTGTCGGCCTGCAGCACGTCAGCGACGAAGCTTGCGTCGGTGACCGCCTTGGTATTTCCCACTATTGCCCTCCTCCGGGATGTGTTTCCTGTTTCAGCTGAGCGTCGCGATGAACCGCTCGGCGTCGAGCGCGGCGGCACAGCCGGTGCCGGCCGCGGTGATCGCCTGGCGGTAGGTGTGGTCGACCACGTCACCGGCGGCGAAGACGCCGGGCACGCTCGTCCGGGTGCTGGGCGCCTGGACCTTCACGTAGCCCTCGTCGTCCAGTTCGACCTGGCCCTGGAACAGCTCACTGCGGGGGTCGTGACCAATCGCCACGAACACACCGGTCACGTCCAGCACCTTGGAATCGCCGGTGTGCACGTTGCGGACCCGTACACCGGTGACCTTGCCGTCAGCGCCGAGGACCTCTTCGACGGTGCTGTTCCACTCGACCTTGATCTTCTCGTTGCTCAGCGCCCGGTCGGCCATGATCTTGCTGGCCCGGAACGAGTCGCGCCGGTGGATGATGGTCACCGAGTCGGCGAAGCGGGTGAGGAAGCTGGCCTCCTCCATCGCCGAGTCACCACCGCCGACGACGACGATGTGCTGGTTGCGGAAGAAGAAGCCGTCACAGGTGGCGCACGAGGAGACACCGTGGCCCAGGTACTCCTGCTCGCCCGGCACACCCAGCGGACGCCAGGCCGAACCGGTGGAGAGGATCACGGCACGGGCCCGGTAGGCGGTCTCGCCGACCCACACGGTGCTCACCGCGCCGGAGCCGGAATCGCCGGTGTCGACCAGCTCGACCCGCGTCACGTCGTCGGTCAGGAACTCGGCGCCGAACCGCTCGGCCTGCTTGCGCATGTTGTCCATCAGCTCGGGGCCGAGGATGCCGTCGGCGAAGCCGGGGAAGTTCTCCACCTCGGTCGTGGTCATCAGCGCACCGCCGGACTGCGCGCCCTCGATGATCAGCGGCTTCAGGTTGGCGCGGGCCGCGTAGACCGCCGCCGTGTAACCGGCCGGGCCGGAGCCGATGATGATCAGGTTGCGGACCTCGTCCACTGCCGTCTCCCGAGTTGTGTGTTCGGCGTCGGCGCGCGCACCGATGCTGATCCGAGTGCCGACGCCTGGGGGACGCCGGCAGCTGACTTCCAGAACGTCATCGTACGAAGCGGAGATTCCCGAGCCGGGCATCGGCGTGGGTCAGGTCACGTGGACGCTCATCGTGCTGCGGAATCACCCTACCCGCGCCGAATACCGGCTGTCCGAGCCGGACCCGGGTACGCCACACTCGGCGCCGCTCACCCAGGCCCAGCGCGCCCCGGTCGTGTCGGTGAACCGGATGACGAGCGCCTGCTCGCCCTGGAACCGCGCGTAGTCGATGACTTCGACGACCAGTGGGCCCGAGCCGTGCTCCGCCGCCACGGACGTCAGGCAGGCGGTCAACGCGGCCTCGTCGGTGAGTCGGGCGAGCTGGTCCGACCCGTCGGGGGCGGGCCGCCGGTCCCCTTCGGCGTCCACCCCGGGCTGCCCACCGGGACCGCTGCTGTTCTCCTCCCGCATCGGAGACTGCGGGCTCGACGTACCGCCGAGGTCCTGCGGGGTGTAGTCGGTACCGCTGTGCAGCGCTGGGCCGGACGTGCGGACCGTCCCGCCGGCAGCGATACCTGCCGGCGCGTTGGCCGGACGGTCCAGGGCACCGGAATCGGCGGTGTCGGTGGACAGGTGGTTGAGTCCCAAGCCGAGTACGACGACGGCCGCGGCCGCGACGGCCACCGGGGCGGCGCCGCGGACCCAGCGGCGCTGCCGGCGACCCGGGCCGGTGGCGACGCCGCGCCCCGACTCGGCAGGGGACGGGCTGGTGGGTCGACGCCCGCCCTGTGCCGGCACGGTCACCGGCGTCGCGGCGGCAGGCGCCTCGGACGACACGGTGGCGTCGTCCGTCGGGCTGTCCGCGGCCAGCGCGGCGGCGATTCGTTCGGCGACGTCGGACGGCAGCTCCGGTGGAGGCTCGGCCCAGCGGGCCAGGTCGCTGCGGACCTGCGTCACCGCGGGCGCCAGCAGCGCGTACGCCTCGGCCCAGGCTGGGTCGGCAGCCACCAGCCGGGCGACCTGGGCCTGCTGGGGCGTGCCGTCCAACGCGCCGCCGAGGTAGTCAGCGAGCAGGTCGACGTCGACCTCCCTGAACTCCTCGGCCGTCACGTGTCCTCCTGATTGGCGTCCTGCCGGAAGCGAACCGACCCCGATCCGACGCCCTCGGCCGGGCGTGGGTTCCCCGGCGTGACGCCTGGCACGTCCGGTC
This sequence comes from Micromonospora sp. NPDC005172, assembly GCF_040608555.1. Lineage (NCBI taxonomy): Bacteria > Bacillati > Actinomycetota > Actinomycetes > Micromonosporales > Micromonosporaceae > Micromonospora > Micromonospora sp. NPDC005172. The sequence goes on along the minus strand of NZ_JBEXIL010000002.1, from coordinate 49,311 downwards.
CGGCGCCGACCCCTCCGGGACCCGCCGACACCGCCGGACGGAGATGCCCGAGCAGCACCGCCAGCCGGGCCCGGCCCCGGGCACACCGACTCTTCACGGTTCCTTCGGCGACACCGAGGATGCGGGCCACCTCGGCCACCGGATAGCCCTGCACGTCCACAAGTACCAGGGCGGCCCGCTGCTCGACCGGCAGCGCGGCGAGTGCCGCGCGGACGACGAGCGCCGTGTCGTGGTCCTGCGCGGGCGCGGCCGGCTCGACACCGCCGGTGCCCGACCCGTCGCCGGACCGGTTGCCGTCCGGCAGTGGCACGGTGGGGTGCGCCTGCCGACGTCGGATGCGGTCCAGGCAGGCGTTCACCACGATGCGGTGCATCCACGTGGTGACGGCGGAGTCACCACGGAAGCGGGCCGCCGCCCGGTGTGCCGACAGCAGGGCGTCCTGGAGCGCGTCGGCGGCCTCCTCGCGGTCGCCGAGCGTCCGCAGGGCCACCGCCCAGAGTCGGTCGCGGTGCCGGTGGAACAGCGCGGCGAAGGCGTCCCGATCGCCGGCGACGTGGGCGCGCAGCAGCTCAAGGTCAGTTGCCGCGTCGCGCCCGTCCATCACCACGTCCGGCTGATGCGGTGCCCGGGGCGTGCTGCCCGACTCACGAACCCTGGACCGTGATCTCCTGCACTCCGAGCTTGAAGCCGTCGTCGTCGCCGTTGGGCGGCAACTCGGTGAACCAGAGCAGCAGGTAGCGGTACTTCTGGTCGGCGTCGAACCCGTTGAAGGTCATCGTGGTGCCGTCGTGCTCCTTGAGGACACCGATCTCCGTCTTGTAGTTCGACACCATCGACTTGTCGCCGTTGGAGGTCGACGGGTAGGTGTTCGTGCCCGCGAGCAGCTTCGCCGTGGCGCCTCGACCGGAGAGCACAGCCTGCACCGACTTCACCGTGTGCGGGGCACCCAGGTCGAGCCAGACACCCATGCCGGACTTGAGGTTCCCGTACGTGGCGTTCGGGTAGCGGTCGGTCTCCCAACCCTTGTCGTTGTCACCGTCGATCATCTTCTTGGCACCGTCGAGCTCGTCCCGCGGGACGCTGTCCGGGTCGACGACCTTGATGTCCTGCACCTTGAGATTGCGAACCGTGGCGGCGGCCGGAGTGGCCTCCCCGGCCGGAGCGCTGGCGCTGGGCGTGGCCCCGGCGGTGTCCTGCGGCTTCTTGTCGTCGTCGCCGAGGGCGCTGATCCCGATGAGCAGGCCGACCAGGGCCACCGCCAGCAGACCCGCGATGCCGATGGCGACCTTGCGACCGCCGGCTGCGGCCAGCGGCGACGGCTCTTCCTCGGTGTCGGCGGTGAACCGCAGCGGCCCACCGTTGTCGAGGTAGTGCTCGTCCTCGGCCGGCACGTCCAACCGGGCCAACTCGGCTGCCAGCACGTCGGACGACGGCGGCGCGATGTCGGCGTCGAGCAGGTCCATGGTCAGGTCGTCCAGGTACGCGGGCACACCGGCCCGGACCTGACGGGGTGCCGCGAGGACGCCGCTGGCGTCCCGGACCGCGTCCGGGATGGCGGCCCGCCCGTGGCCTGCGGTGGCGCCGCGTAGCGGTGCCTCGGTGTGCGGCCAGTGACCGGTCAGCGCGAAGTAGAGGACGCCGCCGACCGCCCGGATGTCGTTCTCCTGGCTGTCGTCGCCGTCGGTGCGGGCGTCGGCCAGGACCACGCGACCGTCATCGCTGATCATGACGGTGCCGGGGTGGACGTTGCCGTGCACCATGCCGGTGGCGTGCACCGCGGCCAGAGCGCTCGCGACGGCGTTGCCGATCGCGGTGGCCCGGGCCGGGTCCAGTGGACCCTCGGCGGCAAGGTCGCGCAGCGACTGCCCGTCCACCCACTCACGGACGACGTACGCCCGCTCGGCCTCGTCGATGGCGTCGTAGACGCCGACCAGGTTGGGGTGGATGACCCGGCTGGCCGCGACGGCTGCCTGAAGCATCTCGGTGGCGGAGTCGCCACCCGGATAGCGCAGCACCACCGCGACAGGGCGGCGCAGGATGACGTCGACCCCGCGCCACACCAGCCGACCCGCGCTGTCGTTGTTGATGTGCTCGACCAGCTCGTAACGCTCGGCGAGGATTTCACCGGCCGTGGGAGCACCGAAGGTCATGACCGGCGGAGCGCTCTCGTCCGCCTCCTGACCCTCGCCGACCTGGGTCACCCGTCCTCCCTCGGTGATCGTGTCGATCGATGGACCCGAACTGCTGGGCATGTGGCTTCCCGCTCTGCCGTCGAAGGAACCGGCCAACCGGTGTCGACGCCCAGCGCCGGCGCCTGCCGTACCCGTCGAGAGCGACCTTACCCGGGTTGCCCGTCTCCCCGACATGTCATCTTCTGGCCGTACCCGGCGGGGTGCCGGGGATCGGAGAAGTCGTCCGGTTACGACCGTTGTCACACACGTTGCTGGCACATGTACTAGCTAATCTACGGCTTCACCGCAAGTGACCGACGTCGGGGCCGGGTCGGGCGTGGCACCCTCGCTCCACAGCCAGTTCCCGCCGATCAGGCGGCCACGCTCAGCCGTACGGTTGGTTATCCACAGGCTGATCCGGTGGCTGACCGGTGAATCGCGGAGTTATCCACAGGTGCATCCCCAGCCTGGTGATCCATGGTCACGTTCCGTGTGGCGATTACGGAAGGTTCTCGAAGTCTCGCCGTCAGCGACCGAGGCGACGGCGAACCATGCCGACGACCTCGGTGATTTCCCCGATCCGCAGCACCTTGGCCAGCCCGAGATAGGACCCACCGATCACCGCGCCGCCGATCACGAGCTGAAGGACGGCCTGCATCCAGCTCGGCGTGTCGCCCCCCGGAAGCACGCTCACCACGAGCAGGCCGACCAGGGCCGAGCCCAGCGCGGCGACCGCGACCCGACCAAGGGTGCGCAGGATGGCCCCCATCCCGATCCGGCCGACCCGGGGCCGCAGCAGCCAGGCGGAGGCGAACGCCGCTGCCATGTAGGAGACGGCGTTACCGATCATCATCCCGGCCGCCGCGAAGTGCGCGGCGAAGGCGACGTACAGCACCACCTGCACACCGATCCGCAGTGCCACCACCGGAATGTTGATCAGCGCCGGGGTGCGGGTGTCCGGCAGGGCGTAGAAGGCGAAGGTGAAGAGCTGGCTGATCGCGAACGGCACCAGTGCCAGCGCCGCGAGCAGGAGCACCAGTGAGGTGTCGGCGGCGTTCTCGTCGGTGAACGCGCCGTAGCGGAACAGCGTCACGGCCAGCGGGGTGGCCAGCACCGCGTAACAGACCGCGATCGGGGCGAGCACCGCCGAGACGGTGCGGGTGCCCCGGGACAGGTCGGCGGCGACGTCGGCGTACCGACCGTCGGCGGCCGCCGCGCTCATCCGGGGCATCAGCGCCGTGATGATCGAGACGGCGATGATGCCGTGCGCCATCATCAGCAGCAGGAACACGTTGTTGTAGATCAGCGGGCCGGCGGCGTTCTCCTTGCCGGCCCGGTTCAGCAGGTTGAACAGCACGATCAGGCCGACCTGGCTGACCGCGACGTAGCAGAACATCCAGCCGCCGAGGCGGCCCAGCTCCCGCAGCCCGAGGGTGCGGAAGTCGAATCGGAGCTTCCAGCGGAAACCGACCTTGCGCAACGCCGGCAGCAACCCGGCGGCCTGGATGGCGACACCGAGCAGGGTGCCGCCGCCGATCAGCAGGATCCGGCCGGTGGTCATCTCGTCCGGCTTGACGATCCTCGCGCCGAAGATCGCGATGTACAGGCCCGCCGTGGCGATAACCACGATGTTGTTCAGGATCGGCGCCCACATCGGGGCCGCGAAGTGCCCCCGGGTGTTGAGCACCGCGCTGATCAGCGCGCTGAGGCCGGTGAAGAAGATCATCGGCAACATCAGGTAGGACAGTGCCGTGACCAGGTCCCGGAAGTCAGCTCCGGTCTTCTTGCTGGCGTAGAGCGAGGTCAGTACCGAGGCGAAGGCCACCGCCACCAGCGCCGCCACGGCCAGGGCCAGCACCGCGAGGGTCAACAACCGCTGGGCGTACGCCTGACCGCCGTCGGTGTCGACCTTTCGGCGGCGGACCAGCACCGGGATCAGGACACTGGTCAGGATGCCGCCGAGGAGGAACTCGTACACCATTCCGGGCAGGATCTGCGCGGTCGTGTACGCGTCACCGACCAGTGCGCCACCGAGCGCGGCGGTCAACGCCAAGGTGCGCAGGAAGCCCGTACCCCGGCTGACCAGGCTGCCGATCGCCATCACCGCGCTGTTGGCGGCGGCGCTGGTCTCGCCCACCTGCTCCTGGGGCGGAGCGGTGGACTCCATGGCCGGCTGGTTCAGCGGCTCGGCGGAGATGAAGGTGGCGCCGTCGGAGGGGCGGAGGTTGGCTCCCGCACCGCCGTCCTGCGCGGCGTTCGCGCTGCGGTAGAGCCCGCCGCTCATCTCCAGCCTCCCAGGGGTACGTCGAGCCGGGCACCGACCCGCACGTCACAGACCTTAGTCAACCCACACCCGTTACCCGCGCCCGGCGGATCGGATCACACCCCGGCCCGATAGGCTGGCGATCCCATGTCCGAAGCCTCCGCTCCCCACGCCGCCGACCGCCGCGAACTCACCGCCGCGCAGCGCAACGCCGTCGCCGAACTGCTCCGGGTCTCCCCGGTCGCCGACGAGTTGGGCCGCCGTTTCGTCCGCGCCGGTCACGAGCTGCACCTGGTGGGCGGTTCGGTGCGGGACGCGTTGCTCGGCCGACTCGGCGACGACCTGGACTTCTGCACCGACGCCCACCCCGACGAGACGTTGCGGATCATCAAGGGCTGGGCCGAGTCGATCTGGGAGACCGGCCGTGAGTTCGGCACCATCGGCGCGCAGCGCGACGGGCTCCGGCTGGAGATCACCACCTTCCGCGCCGAGTCGTACGACCAGGTCAGCCGTAACCCGGTGGTGGTGTACGGCACCAGCCTCGACGAGGACCTGAAGCGGCGCGACTTCACCATCAACGCGATGGCCGTCAGCCTGCCGGACCACCGCTTCACCGATCCACACGGTGGGGTGGCCGACCTCTCCGCGCAGGTCATCCGTACGCCCAGCACCCCGCGCGAGTCCTTCGGTGACGACCCGCTGCGCATGCTCCGGGCCGCCCGGTTCGCCGCCCAACTGCGCTTCGCCGTCCACCCGGACGTGCACCTCGCGATGACCGAGATGGCCGCGGACCTGGACCGGATCACCGCCGAACGGATCAGGGACGAGTTCACCAAGCTGCTCTGCGGCACCGACCCGATCACCGGGCTGCGCCTGCTTGTCGACACCGGCCTGGCGGAGCGGTTCCTTCCCGAGCTGACCGGGCTGAAGCTGGAGATCGACGAGCACGCCCAGCACAAGGACGTCTACGAGCACACGCTGACGGTGGTCGAGAACGCGGTCTCGTACGAGGAGGAGGGCTGCGACTTCGTTCTACGGATGGCCGCTCTCCTGCACGACGCGGGCAAGCCGGCGACGAAGGCCGTCGGGTCCGACGGCCGGGTCAGCTTTCACCACCACGAGGTGGTCGGCGCCCGGTTGACCAAGGCCCGGATGAAGGCGATGCGGTACCCGAAGGAGGTCACCGCGAAGGTGACCGCGCTGGTCGCGCTGCACCTGCGCTTCTACGGGTACGGCCGGGGCGAGTGGACCGACTCGGCGGTGCGTCGCTACGTCGCCGACGCCGGTGACCTGCTGCCCCGGCTGCACAAACTGACCCGCTCGGACTGCACCACCCGCAACCGTCGCAAGGCGGCCCAGCTCGCCGCCGACTACGACGCGCTGGAGGGGCGGATCGCCCGCATAGCCGCCGAGGAGGACCTGGCCCGGGTACGCCCCGACCTGGACGGCAACGCGATCATGGAGTTGCTCGGCGTACCCCCCGGTCCGATCGTCGGACGGGCCTGGAAGCACCTCAAGGAACAGCGCCTGGAGCACGGACCCCTGGACCGCGACGCCGCCGAGGCCGAGCTGCTCCGCTGGGCCCGCGCCGAAGGCCTAATCCCCTAACCCCACCCCACCCCCACCCCCATCCCCACCCCGACCCCCGCCCCCACACCTCGCCGATCTTGCACTTTGGCTTGTCGATGTGAGGGTTATGCCCTCTTATGTCGCGACAGTAAGTGCAAGATCGGCGAGGCGGTCGGCGGAGGCAGGGGTCAGCGCGTCTCGACGACCTTGCCGTCGACCGCTGCGTCGTTCGGGGTGGATGCCGAGCCGAGGCGTGCGAGCAGGCCGGCCAGGTCGATGCCGGTGAGGTCGCTGCCGAGCTGCAACCCCTGTGCCACGTTGCCGGCCACCGACTTCGTCAGCGACGACGCCCCGTCGGTGGAGATCACCGTCATCTTGTCGATCGCCCCGATCGGAGCGCTGGCCGCCTCGACGACCTGCGGCAGGACCTTGACCAGCAGGTCCAGTACCGCAGCCTCGCCGTACGCGGCGAACGACTCGGCCTTGCGGGCCATCGCCTCGGCCTCGGCCTGGCCCTTGGCCAGGATGGCCGCCGCCTCGGCCTGACCCTCGCGCTCGACCGCCTCGGCGATCGCGGAACGCCGCCGCTGCTCGGCCTCACCCTCCTTGGCACCCTCGATCGCGTTGGCCTCGGCGAGGGCCGCACGCCGTGCGCGCTCGCCCTCACCGGTGAGTCGCGCCTGTTCGGCGGAGGCCTGCGCGGCGGCGATGACCGCCTGGCGCTGCGCGTCCGCACTGAGCACCGCCGCGTTGCGGGACGCCTCGGCCTCCTGCTCCACCTTGTACCGGGCGGCGTCGGCCGGCTTGCGTACCTCGGTGTCCAGTTGGCGCTGCTTCAGCTCGGCGTTGCGCTCGGCCACCTTCTGCTGCTCGGAGAGGATCGCCTGGTCCCGTTCCGCCTGGGCCAGCGGTCCGGCAGCGGCCGACCTGGCCTTCGCCGCGTCGATCTCCGCCTGGATGCCGGCCTGCTTGAGGGCCAGGTTGCGGTTCGCCTCGGCGATGGCCTCCTCGGCGAGCAGCCGCTCCTGCTCGGCCTGCTGCCGGGCCCGCGCCTCGGCGATGGCCGCGTCCTTGAGCACCCGGGCGGCCTCGGGCCGGCCCAGGTCCTGGAGGTAGGAGCCCTCGGCGAGGATGTCCTGGAGTTGGAACGTGTCGAGCACCAGCCCCTGGTTGGTCATCGAGTGCTCGGCCTCCTCGGCCACGGCGCTGGCGAACGCCGCGCGGTCCCGGATGACCTCCTCGACGGTGAGCCGGCCGACGATCGAGCGCAGCGCGCCGGCCAGCACCTCCCGGGTGAAGTTGTCGATCTCGTCCTGCTGGTGCAGGAACCGCTGCGCCGCCGCCCGGATCGCGTCCTCGGTGCCTCCGACCTTGACGATCGCCACACCGTGCAGGTCGGCACGGATGCCCTGCTTGCTGACCGCGCCCCGGATGCCGACGTCGATCCGCCGGCTGGACAGGTCGAGCGACTGGAGCTTCTGTACCACCGGGAGCACGAAGACCGAGGCCCCGAGCACCACCTTCTGCCCGGAGGTGTCGGTCGACCGGCCGCCGTCGGCGGTGTGCGTGGTGCGCCCCTTGCGGCCCGTGACGATGAACGCCTCGTTCGGGCCGGCCACCTTGATCCGGGAGAGCACGAACAACACCAGGACGAGCGCGAGGACGACCGCGCCGCCGACAGTTATCAACAGGGGCATGGAGGGGGGTCCTGTCTGCGAGGAGGAATCAGTAGGTTTCGACGTGCACGCTGGTCTCGCTGAGCGCCTGCACGACGAAGATCTGCGCGCCCATCGGAATTGGCTGGTCGGCGCGGGCGTTGAGCTTGACCGGGTGGCCGGCGACGCGTACCCGCACCTCGCCGTACCCGTCGACAGGCACCGGCGTGACGACCAGGCCGAGCGCACCGACCAGGTCGTCCCGGGTGGGGGTGGGGTCGGTGCGCATGTTGCGCGCCGCCCGGCTGAACCGCGACGCCAGCCACGCCGTGGGCACGGCCGCGAGCAGGCCGCCGGCCGCCGCGCCCGCGATCATTCCAGGGGTACGCGCACCGAGCAGTTCGTTGACGATCGCCCCGCCGAACCCGAATGCTCCGGCGAAACCCGCGATCGTCTCGGTGGAGATCGGCCCGTCCACGCCGGGATGCCCGAAGTGGAGCAACTCGCTGCCGAGCAGGGCGAGCGCCAGCACCGCGACACCGGCTCCGCCGATGATCAGAAAGATGAGCGTCCCCGTGGCCACGACCTGCACGATATCGATCCCGCGCAACGGCGTCGTCCTGTCCGACGGCTCAGTGTGGTGCCACGCTCACCTCCAACTCCGAGAGCTGTTCGGGTAGCGGCTGGCGGACGAGTTCGCGCCCCGCCGTGTCGGCGAGCACGAAGTCACCTTCGTACGGCTGCCGGTAGAGCAGTCGGTCGTCGCCGGCCCAGACGGCGTCGGCGACCGGCAGCGCGTTGACGACCCGCCCGGTGGCGGTCTCCACCAGCAACGGCTCCTGCTGGCCCTGCACGACGACCAGGCGACCGTCCGGCGACCAGGCCCACGGACCGGCGGGATCGCCAGGTAGCGGCTCCGACCGGGTCGGTTGTCCGTCGTCGGCGGAGAACATCTGCACGCCACTTCGCGGGTGCCGGATCGACTCGGACCGTGGCTTGCCCTTGGCGGTCTGTGGCAGTGCCACCTCCCGACCGTCGCGAGTCCAGACGAAGGAGCACTGGTCGGTGCAGAAGTAGCGCTGCCGGGACACCTGATGCGTGCGCCTCCTGCCGTCCCGATCGACCACGACGAAGCCGAAGTGGTCCAGCTGATCGGTGGTGAACAGAAGGTGGCGACCGTCCGGTGACCAGGTCGGGCGATTCAGCGCAGGGCCGACCTCGTGCCAGCGGGTCTTACCGGTCGCCATGTCCACGAGGCCGACCTCACGTGGACGGTCCTCCTCGACGACCGCCACCAGCGACCCGGTCGGTGCGGGGAAGATGCCGTCGTACCGATCGGTGGGGACGTAGCGGCCACGGCTCCGGTCCAGCAGGAATCCGTTGCCCGAACCGCCGGTGAACTGTGCCCGTGTCACCTCCCAGTTCCCCGGCAGCACGAGCGGTGTGGCGGTCCAGTTCGCTGCCGGGACGGGCCGGACCGACGGTAACGAGGTGATCGAGGGTGACGGAGTCACGGTCGGGGGCGGCGTCGCCGGGGTCGGGGCCGGCCGGGGTCGGAGCAGCACGAACGGCACAGCCGCCACCACGACCGCGACGACCGCCGCCGCGCTCACGGTCAGCCGTCGCCGACGGCGCAGCCGACGACCCCGGCCGAGCGCCCGGGCGGCGAGCCCCGGAGCGGGCGCGGCGCCGTCGGCGAGATCGCGTACGGCCCCGCGGAGCACCTCGTCCAGATAAGTGGTCATCGCGTCACCTCCGGGCGGCTGGTCAGCTCGTCCAGCCGCGGTACGAGACGCCGGAGCCGTGCCAGTGCCTTGGCGCTCTGGCTGGCGACCGTGCCGGCTCGGCAGCCGAGCAGCGTCGCGGTCTGCTCGACGCTGAGGTCCTCCAGGTAGCGCAGGGTCAGCACGGCCCGTTGGCGTGGCGGCAGCGCCCGCAGAGCCTCCAGCAGAAGCAACCGCAGATCCGTCTCGTGGCCGCCGTCGCCGGTCGCCGCCCGTTCCGGTAACTCCGCCACGGGCACCTCCGTGCGCCGCCCTCGTCGTCGCCAGCCGGATACCTGGTCGTGGTACAGGATGCGTTTCACGTACGGCTCGGCGTCACCCCTGATCCGCGGCCACCGTGCGTACGCCTTGGCCAGCGCGTTCTGGAGCAGGTCCTCCGCCGCGTGTTGATTGCCGGCCAGCGCGTACGCGACGCGCAGCAGAGCGGCACCCCGCTCCTGAACGAACGTGGTGAACTCCCCGTCGACATCCGCCACCGCCCACCTCCGAAGTTCAGACGCCGGGCGGCGGCGGAAGTTTGCCTCGCCGCGCGGGACAATGGCGACATGCGCTGGACCGTGCTCGACTCGCCGATCGGCGAGTTCTCCGTGGCTACCGACGGCACGAGTGTCTGCGGAGCGCACTTCGGCCGGATCGAGGGGGCGGTCGACGAGCCCGGCGACCCGCTGTCCCGGCAGGCCGTGGCGGAGCTGCGGGCGTACTTCGGTGGTGAGCTGACGGCGTTCACCGTGCCCGTCGCCGCCCCGCGCGGCTCCGAGTTCGAGCGGGCGGTGTGGCGTGAGATGACCCGCATCCCGTACGGCGGGACGCTGACGTACGGCGAGGTGGCGCGGCTGGTTGGCGACCCGGGCGCGGCACGGGCGGTGGGGGTGGCCTGCAACCGCAATCCGGTGCCGGTGATCGTGCCGTGCCACCGGATCGTCGGCGCGGGCGGCAAGCTGGTCGGCTTCGGCGGGGGTCTGCCGCGCAAGGTCACGCTGTTGGAGCTGGAGGCCGGCGTCGCGCTGCGACACGCCTGGTCCTGACCCGTTGATCGTTGGTTGCCGAGCGATTCGACACGCCGAGCAGCGTGCTGCCGAACTGCCACCGATCGCCGCACTGGCGGTGCCCGGACGCGGCGAGGGCCGGGTCCGACAGGACCCGGCCCTCGCCGATGCTGCTGGTGGTTCAGCGGGTCAGCGCTCGACCTCGCCGGCGATGAACTCCTCGACGGCCTGGTGGGCGTCGTGGTCGGCGTACTGCACCGGCGGGGACTTCATGAAGTACGACGAGGCCGACAGGATCGGGCCGCCGATCTTGCGGTCCAGCGCGATCTTCGCGGCCCGGACGGCGTCGATGATGACACCGGCCGAGTTCGGCGAGTCCCACACCTCGAGCTTGAGCTCGGCGTTGAGCGGGGTGTCGCCGAAGGAGCGACCCTCGAGGCGGATGTACGCCCACTTGCGGTCGTCCAACCACGGCACGTGGTCCGACGGGCCGATGTGCACGTCGCTCTTGCTCATCTCGTGCGGGATCTGCGAGGTGACCGACTGGGTCTTCGAGATCTTCTTCGAGACCAGCCGCTTGCGCTCCAGCATGTTCATGAAGTCCATGTTGCCGCCGAAGTTGAGCTGGTACGTGCGCAGCAGCTCGACGCCCCGGTCCTCGAAGAGCTTCGCGAGGGCGCGGTGCACGATGGTGGCGCCGACCTGGCTCTTGATGTCGTCACCGACGATCGGCAGGCCCGCGTCGGTGAACTTCTGGGCCCACTCCGGGTTGGAGGCGATGAAGACCGGCAGGGCGTTGACGAACGCGCAGCCGGCGTCGATCGCGGCCTGGGCGTAGAACTTGGCGGCCTGCTCGGAGCCGACCGGCAGGTAGCAGACGACGACGTCCACCTGCGCGTCGCGCAGCGTCTGCGCCACGTCGACGGGGGTGGCGTCGGACTCCTCGACGATCTCGCGGTAGTACTCGCCCAGACCGTCGAAGGTCGGGCCGCGCTGCACGGTGACGCCGGTCGGCGGCACGTCGCAGAGCTTGATGGTGTTGTTCTCGCTGGCGACGATCGCCTCCGAGAGGTCCATGCCCACCTTCTTGGCGTCCACGTCGAATGCCGCGACGAACTCCACGGAGTTGACGTGGTAGTCGCCGAAGGCGACGTGCATGAGACCCGGGACGCGGTCGTTCGGGTTGGCGTTCCGGTAGTACTCGACGCCCTGAACCAGGGACGAGGCGCAGTTACCCACACCGACGATGGCGACGCGGACGGAGCCCATAGCGTCTGCCTCCTTCTTTTCTGTCACGGCCGCTCATTCCTGGTCTCTCCAGGCGGAGGCGGGCTGTTGTCTTCTCGTCGGCCACCGGCTGTCCCGATGTTCGGGACCGTCGGGGCTCGGCCGGAGCGCTCGTTGGCGATGAGCTCCTCCAGCCAGCGGACCTCGCGCTCACAGGCATCAAGGCCGTGGCGCTGCAGTTCCAGCGTGTAAGCGTCGAGGCGCTCGGCCGCCCGGCCCAGCACGTCGCGAAGGCCTTCGCGACGCTCCTCGATCTTGCGGCGGCGACCCTCCAGAATGCGCAGGCGGGTCGCCTGGTCGGTCCGGGCGAAGAACGCGAAGTGCACCCCGAAGCCCGTGTCGTCGTACGTCTCGGGCCCGGCCTGTGCGATGAGCTGGGCGAAGCGTTCCTTGCCCTCCGCGGTGATTTTGTAGACCACCCGACCTCGTCGGCTGGTCAGCGCGGGAACCTCCTCGGCGGTGGCGGGTGTCTCGGCGGCTTCGGTGATCCAACCCGCCGCCTGCAACCTGCGCAGGGTCGGGTAGAGCGAGCCGTAGCTGATCGCCGCCCGGATCGCGCCGAGTTTGGCGGTCAGCTCCTTGCGCAGCTCGTAGCCGTGCATCGGAGACTCCTGCAGGAGGCCGAGGATGGCGAATTCGAGCACGGGCCATCCTCCCTTTACCCTCCGGCGCGGAGCGGTAACCGCCGCGATGTATCGGACCGATACATCGCACGTTAGCGGCTGGCGCCGGCCAGCACAAACCCCCGTTCCGGGGTGCTGTCGTCACGCATCGTGAGCGTGGTCGCCTCGTCGGGCCGGACCGCGTACCCTTCTCGGCATGCGCACGTCTCGCCAGGTGGTCGACTACTCGCTTCAGAAGCGAGCGGTCCTGCGTGAGCTCCTGGCTGGCCGGGTCGGCACGTACGACGTGTGCGACGCCTCGCCGTACCTGAAGAACGCTGCGCGGTTCCACGGCGAACCGACCGACCAGCGTTGCCCGATCTGTCGCAGCGAGAATCTGACCCTGGTCCACTACATTTACGGCGACGAACTCAAGCAGTCCGCCGGCCAGGCCCGCACGCTGGCCGAGTTGCCCGCGCTGGCGATGACGCTACGTGAGTTCCAGGTCTTCGTGGTGGAGGTGTGCCTCGGCTGTGACTGGAACCATCTCGTCGAGCAGTACCTGCTCGGCCGGGATGGTCTCACCGGTGACGGCGACAGTGCCGGCACCGGCGCGCAGGACGCGACGGCCGCCGAGGGCGTGGGTCGGCGGAGGCGAGAGGCGCAACGGTGATCTCAGTTGGTTCGACCGGCTCCGGGGCCGTGGACATGACCCGGGACGGTCGACCACTCGTTGGTCCGATTAGCCCCATTGATTCAGCAATGACCCTGGCGAACCGGCACCCTCGTGCCGGCGTTACGGGTGAAGCAACTCACGGCAACCCGGTGGCGGCGCTGTCGCGCCCCACCGCGACCGGCAGGGTGTGAAGAATGAACTCGTACGGCGATCCCAGTTCCGCGCGCGGTCGGGCCGAGTACCCGGGTCCCGACGGTGACCCCGGACCGGGCGCGGACGACGCGTACCGCAGACCCGGCGGTGACTCCCGCGCGGGTGGTTGGTCCTCCGCGGAGCCTGCGGCGCCCCCCGGTCGGGCCCCGGTGACACCGAGAGCGGCCGGCGGTCGCGCGTCGGTCGGTGGCTCGGCCTCCGTGCCACCGCCCGGCGGTGCCGCCGGGTCCGCGTCGGTGGGCTCGGCCACGCCCGGCCGGCCCGGTCGCGCCTCGGTGCCCGTGTCCCCTGCACCCGGTGCGGCCGCGGGTCGCGCCGGCACCGGACGGGCCTCCGTTCCGGTGTCACCTGCGCCGGGAGCGCCCGCCGGTCGGGCCCGGGTGGGCACCGCCGCCGTCGGCGCCGCCTCGGCGGGCCGGGCCAGTGTCGGCTCCGCGTCGGTGGGTGGCCGTGCCGCGGTCGCCCGGGCGAGTGTCTCGCCGGTCTCGGGCGGTCCGGGTGGTCCCGGCGGCCCAGGTGGTCCCGGCGGCCCGGGTGGTCCGAACGGGCCAGGTCGCGGCGGTCGCGGCGCGGGTGATCCGGCAGCGGCGGCCCGTGCCAAGAAGCGCAAGCGGATGAACCTGCTGATCGCCGGGTTCGCCGTCTTCATCATGCTGGCCGGTGTCGGCGTGGTCGGCTTCACCTACTACTCGACAAACGTCGTCATGCCCAACGAGCTGCCGCTGCCGCTGTCCACCACGGTGTACGCCAAGGACGGCAAGACCACGCTCGCCAAGCTCGGCAGCGAGAACCGCACCTTCGTCACCATCAGCCAGATCCCGCAGCACGTGCAGGACGCCGTCGCCGCCGCCGAGGACCGGAACTTCTACCGGCACTCGGGCGTCGACTACAAGGGCATCGTCCGGGCAGCGTGGAACAACGTCTCCAACGGTGACAAGCAGGGCGCGTCGACGATCACCCAGCAGTACGCCCGCAACGCGTTCGAGAATCTCCAGGACGACACGTACGGGCGCAAGGTCAAGGAGGCGATCCTCGCCTCCAAGCTGAACGACGCGTACAGCAAGCCGGAGATCATGCAGCACTACCTCAACGTGATCTACTTCGGTCGCGGCGCGTACGGCATCGAGGCTGCGGCGCAGACGTACTTCGGCAAGTCGGCGATCAAGCTCACCCCCGCCGAGGGCGCCGTCCTGGCCGCGCTGATCAAGCAGCCGGTGGCGACCGACACCCACAAGGGCTACGACCCGGCGGTCAACCCGACCGACGCCAAGACCCGGTGGGACTACGTGATCGACGGGATGAAGAAGGAGGGCTGGTTGGACTCCCCCAACCACCCGCCGGCGCCCACCGCGTACCCGAAGGTGCTGCCACCGAAGAAGGGCGGCAACGGCTTCGGCGTCGACAGCCCCCGGGGCAACGTCATCAACTACGTCCGTCAGGAGATGGACGCGATGGGTCTCTGCTCCGACAGCGGCGCGGAGGGCAAGACGAGCTGTGTCGACGCGCTGCGGGACGGCGGCTACCGGATCACCACGACCATCGACCCGAAGCTCCAGACGGCCGCCGAGAACGTCGCGATGCAGTCGAAGAAGGGCTCGGAGCTCAACGACCAGCCCAAGAACCTGATGGCGGCGGTGGTCTCGATCGACCCGAAGAAGGGCCGCGTGCTCGCCTACTACGGCGGTGACAGCGGCGCCGACTTCGACTACGCCGGCAAGAACACCGACAAGAACGGTGACCTGACCGGTGGTCACTCGCCGGGCTCGTCGATGAAGGTCTACACCCTGGCCGCCGCTATCGAGGCGGGCATCTCGGTGAAGTCGCACTGGGACCCGACGCCGTACAAGCCCGAGGGCTCCGCGGTCGCGATCGGTAACGCCGGCCGCACCAACCTCAAGTGCGGCAAGAACTGCACCCTCGAAGAGTCGACGATCCAGTCGTACAACGTGCCGTTCTACTGGGTCACCAAGACGATCGGCGCCGAGAAGGTGGTCGACATGGCCCGCAAGGCGGGCGTGACCACCATGTGGGGCGTCGACCCGCCGCAGGCGTTCGACCTGGCGAAGAAGGGGCCGAACCCGTTCGACAACTACACCGGTTTCGGCAAGTACCCGCTCACCGTGTTCGACCACGCGAACGCGATGGCGACGTTCGCCAACGACGGCAAGTACATCAAGGCGCACTTCGTCATCAAGGTCGAGCAGCAGGACAAGAACACCGGCAAGTGGAAGGTCGTCGGCAGCGAGCGCATCAAGCCGGAGCAGCGGATCGACAAGAAGATCACCGACGAGGTCACCGCGGTCCTGAAGCAGATCCCCGCCCCCAACAGCCTTTCGCTGGAGGACGGCCGCCAGGCCGCCGCCAAGACGGGCACCTGGGAGTACGACAGCAAGGACAACTCGCAGGCCTGGACGGTCGGCTACACCCCGCAGGTCGCCACGGCCGTCTGGGTGGGCAGCCGGGACCCGAAGAAGCCGCAGATCCGCCTCGCGGGTGGTAAGCCGATCGGCGGTTCGACCCTTCCCGGTCCGATCTGGGAGAAGTACATGAACACCGCCCTCAAGGGGCAGGAGGAGATCCCCCTGCCCACCGTCACCGGCGAGGGCGACGTCACCAAGGGCAACGGCAAGGCGCCGGCGGCACCACCGCCCGGGCAGCCGGGTCAGCCAGGCCAGCCGGGTCAGCCGGGCCAACCGGGCCAGACCTGTGACCCGCTGACCAATCCGTTCTGCCCCCGCAACAACGGCAACCCCGGGGGGAACAACCCGGGCGGTCCTGGTGGGCCCGGTGGTCCGAACGGCGGCTAGCCGCCGCCCGACCTGCCACTGACCACCATGGATTGAGAGCCGCAGCGCACACACCGCCGCCGGCCGGACGACCTGTCCGGCCGGCGGTCGGCGTAGCGGCACCGGTCACTCGTCGACGGCGGCCGTACGGGTTCTGACCTGGGCGGGCCGACGAGTACATGACTCATCGCTGCGAGTACGGCAGGATGCCTCTTTATGAGCACCCAGTCGACGCCCGGCATCGACGACGCCGGAACCACCGACCACCCGTCCCGCTCCGACGGGTTCGTCCGGGGCCTCTCCGGTGCCATCGGCGGGCCGCTCGGCGACCACGCGACGGCGCTGGACCGGCCGGCTGGCCCGGAACGCCGGTTCTGGACCGCCGTCCGGATCGTCCTGGCGCTGGCCTGCCTCACACTGGCGCTGCACTGGGTGCAGAAATCGCCGTGCCAGGACGGCGCCTGGCAGAACAACGTGCAGTACAACCGGTTCTGCTACACCGACGTGCTCGCCCTCTACTACGCCGAGGGCCTCAACGAGGGCAAGGTGCCCTACCGGGACCACCCGGTGGAATATCCGGTGCTGACCGGCTACTTCATGGGTGCCCTCGGTCTGCCGGTGCACGCGATCGGCAAGGGTGACCCGAGCATCAACCAGGGCCAGTGGTTCTACAACCTCAACGCCCTCGTGCTGGGTGCACTCGCCGTGGCCACCGTCGCGGTGATCCTCGCGTTGCGCCGCCGACGACCCTGGGACGCGGCGTTGTTCGCGCTCGCCCCGGCGCTGGTGCTCACCGCCACCGTCAACTGGGATCTGCTCGCCATCGGGTTGGCGGCGTTCGGTCTGTTGGCCTGGGCCCGGCGACAACCGGTGGCGGCCGGCGTGCTGCTCGGGTTGGCCGGCGCGGCGAAACTCTGGCCACTGTTCCTGCTGGGTCCGATCCTCGTCCTGGCCCTACGGGCCAACCGACTCCGCGCCGCGCTGACCGCCCTCGGCGCAGCGGTGGTGGCCGTGGTGCTGGTGAACCTGCCCGCGTACCGGGCCAACCCGGATAACTGGGGCCGGTTCTTCGAGCTGAACACCACGCGGCCCATCGACTGGGGCACGCTCTGGTACATCGGGCGCTACCTCGACGGCAAGGTCGGCAACGACCCCGGCCAGCAGGGCCCGTTCGAATGGTTGAACACCAACACCCCGACCCTGAACACCATCTCGTACGCCCTGTTCGCGCTTGCCTGCCTCGGTGTGGCCGTGCTGGCGCTGCGCGCGCCGCGCCGGCCGCGGCTCGCCCAGCTCGCCTTCCTGGTGGTGGCCGCCTTCCTCATCTTCAGCAAGGTCTGGTCCCAGCAGTTCGTGCTCTGGATGCTGCCGCTGGTGGTGCTGGCCCGGCCGAAATGGGGGGCCTTCCTGGCCTGGCAGCTCGCCGAGGTCTGCTACTTCGTGGCCTTCTACGGCGAACTGCTCGGCGCGGCGACCAGCCGTCCCGTCTTCCCGGAAGGCGTGTTCGTGCTGGCGTCGACGCTCCGGCTGGCGACCGTGGTGACCCTGTGCGTGCTGGTCGTCCGGGAGATCCTGCACCCCGAGCAGGACGCGGTACGCGCCAACTACCCCGACGACCCGGACGGGGGTGTCCTCGACGGCGCACCGGACGCACCCTGGCTGGACCGGTGGCGTCGCCAGCCGACGACCGACGAACCCGAACCCGCGAGCGTCCCTGCGTGAGGGGGCGTCAGAGCCGGTACACCACCGCGTCGCCGACCTCCTGACGCGTGATGCCGAGCGACTCGACAGGTGCGTCGATGGTGATCTCCCACGGTGTGCCGGGTACGTCGTCGCGCAGCAGCACCACCGTCCGCACACCGAGCGTCCGCAGGTAGTCGACGCTCGTCCGGTCGGGGAACGACTGGCTGACCCGGCGGACGTCGTCGAGCTGCCGGGGCGTGAAGCCACTGCCGCCGTTCGCCACGTCCGGGAATCCGCTCGTCGACCAGAGCATCACGTGCTGGTCGATGCCCTGGTCGCTGGGCAGCACGAGCAGTGGACCCTGGGCCGAGCGCATCGCGGCGGGTTGCGTCGGCACCACCGGATGCGGGGTGGTGTTCAGCCCTTCGACGGTGACCAGCAGCAGCGGCAGCAGCGTGGCGATCCGCAGCCACGGACCAGGCCAGGACGGAATCCGCTGCGCGGCCAGCTCACGGACCCGGTCGGTGAGGGCGGTGACCGCGCCGGCCGCGAGCAGCGCGAGCAGCAACGTGGTCCAGAGCATCAACCGCCCGGGGGTACGCAACGCGTTCCAGCCCGGCGCGTGCTCGAACAGCGGCACGTAGGTGAAGGTGCCGTGGAAGAAGCGGGTACCCATCGCGAAGACCATCGTGACCAGCACACCGGCGAGCAGGAACAGCCGGTGCCGCAGCCGCCAGACCGAGAAGAACAACCCGCCGAACGCCAGCGCGTAGAGCACGAACCCCGGCAGCAGGGTCATCTCCGCGTGCCACGGCAGCGCCGCGCGGGCACCCTCGTGCAAACCGCCCCAGATCCGTGATTCGGCGGGCGCGGTCACGAAGCCGGACGCCGGCGGCGAGAAGACACTGATGTCGCGGACGGTCCGCTCGGCGTACGGGTGCAGCTCGGTCACCTGGAAGTACGGGAGAGCCATCAGCAGGCCCACCCCGGCGAAGAACACCCCGCCGACCAGGTCGGCCACGAGGAGCCGGCGACCGAACGGCACGGCCCGACCGGAGCGCAGCCGCTTCACGACGTACAACACGGCGGCGACCAGCACCGCGCAGGCCAGGAAGTACGCGAACGGCAGGCCGATGCCGAAGCCGAGGCTGATCTGCCAGGCCGCCACCAGCCATCCGGCGTACACCCAGCCGTCGTGTCGCAGCTCGGGCCGGTAGCCGCGCCGCAGCGACCAGCCGTGCCCTCGCGCCAGCATCGCGAGGGCCAGCGGAATGCCACCGTTGGAGAGCACGTGCAGGTGCCCGGCCTGGGCGAGCAGCCACGGCGCGTACGCGTAGCCGACCCCGGCGACGGCGGCGCCGATCCGACCGGCACCCAGTTGGCGGGCCAGGGCGTACGCCCCGAAGGTGGCGAGCGCGTGCGCCAGCACGAACATGATGTTGTAGCGCAGCACCGCGTCCTCGGGGCCGCTGCCGAGCATCCCGGCCGGGGCGTAGCCGAGCAGCGTGTCGGAGAACGCGAAGCTCCACAGTTCCGGGAAGAACGTGTTCGACTGCCACAGGCGCGCCGGATCGGCCAGGAGGATGTGTCCGGACCAGGCCATCTGCCACGCCTGGAGGCTCGGGTCCCAGGTGTCCTGCGGCAGGGTGTAACGCGGGTAGCGCAGCGTCGGCCAGGTCATCAGTACGGCCAGTGCCACCGAGGCGAGGGCCGCCAGGGTCCACTCGTGGACCAGGAACCGACCGACCGGCCGGGCGGCCCGGGTGAGCACGGTGGGCCGAGGTTCCGGGGCCGAGGCGAAGGCCTCCCAGCGGTCGGGCTCGACCGGCTCGGCCTCGCTGTCGGCGTCGTCACCGACCTTGCCGCCCTCGGGCTTTTCGCCGTCCTTCACCACCGCACCCTTGGCGGCACCGGGCTTCGTGGCGTCGGCCTTCTCGTTGCCGGCGCTCGTCGTACCGTCGCCCTTGGCCGTGGCGGTCTCGTCGTCACCGGCGCTCTTCGCGCCGCCGTTCTCGGCGGCGTCGCCCTTCGTGGTCGTCCTGGCGATCTTCGGGCCGCTGTCCGGCGCCGGGTCGTCCCGGGGCGTGTCACTCGTCGTGGTCCCGGCCGAGGCGATGGGGACGTCGCCGGTGGGCGGCGTGGCCGGTCGGATCGGGTCATTGCCGGTGGACGTGGACCGCGCCTTTCCCGGCTTGGACTTTCCGGTCTTCATGCTGCCGGGCGCTCCGTCGGGAGCTGCTGGCGCAGGAAGTCGATGTCGGCGCCCTGGCCCGCGACGCCGCCCGGGGTCTCGACGACCACCGGCGCTCCGGCGGCCCGGATCACGGCCACCACCAGCTCCGGATCGATCGTCCCGCCGTCGAGGTTGTCGTGCCGGTCCTGCCCGGAGTTGAACGCGCCCTTGGAGTTGTTGGCGTGTACCAGATCGATCCGCCCCGTGATCGCCTTCACCCGGTCGACGAGACCGAGCAGTTCCTCACCCCCGGCGTACGCGTGACACGTGTCCAGGCAGAAGCCGACCTCGTAATCGCCGATCGTGTCCCAGAGCCGGGCGAGCGCGTCCAGCCGGCGGGCGCACGCGTTGTCGCCGCCGGCCGTGTTCTCGATCAGGACCGGAACGCCGAATCCGCCCGAGTCGGCCGCGTACGCAAAGGTCTTGCGCCAGTTGTCGAAGCCGACGGCCAGGTCGTCACCGGCGTTGACGTGCCCACCGTGGACGATCAGGCCCTTCGCGCCGATCTCGGCCGCGGCGGTCGCGTGCCCGAGCAGCAGCTTGCGGCTGGGGATGCGGATGCGGTTGTTGAGGGTCGCCACGTTGATGACGTACGGGGCGTGCACGTAGAGGTCGACCTCGGCGGCGCGCAGCCGCTCGGCGTCCTCCCGCGGCTTGGGGGCCTTCCATCCCTGCGGGTCGGAGAGGAAGAACTGCACGGTGTCGGCGGACCGGGCGGCTGCCTCCGCCAGCGGGTCGGTCGAATCGACGTGGGCTCCGATACGCATGGCAGCGAGCCTACGTCGCAACCCCGACGGGTGCGGTGACGGCCGGCGCGATGTCGTCACCCCGGCTGACGGACGATCGTTGATGGAACGGGACCCGGCGAACGGGGCCCGGGGCTGATCGCGGCGGGTTCGCCGCGCATGGTGACCGGTGTTCGTCAGCCCGAGAGCGAGATCATCCCCGTGGCGCGGCCCGGCGCTGCGGGGACGATCGGCACCTTTGCATAATCTCGGAAATTTCTGCCTTTTGCCCCGACAGGGGACGACAGCCGTTGTATCGTCAGATAACAACACGATAAAGCTCCGCGGGGCGTCTCCGGTCCAACCTCATCGGTGTGGTCGTTCCTCCCCAGGTCCCACCCAAGGAATGCGGACGGGACGCTCCGCGGCCTCGTTGACGGGGGCTCGCCACCGACCAGTGACGGTCGGACGGCGAGCCCCCGTCGGCATGCCCGCGATGTCGACCCGACCGCCCCGGGCATGATCGACCGGACCGGGTATCCTGGTCAGGTTGTCCGCGTCCGGCCGGGTTCCCCCGGCACGTGCGGGCAGCGACGCACGACCTCCTGCCACGGAAGGACCGTGGCCGCTTAGCCCACAGGAGGTGAGCACGTCTTGCGTCATTACGAGATCATGGTGATCCTCGACCCCAGCCTCGAGGAGCGCACCGTCGCCCCGTCGCTCGACACGTACCTGAACGTGATTCGGACCGCGGGTGGCTCGGTTGAGAAGACGGACGTGTGGGGCCGCAGGCGCCTCTCGTTCGAGATCAACAAAAAGGCCGAGGGCATCTACGCCGTCGTCGACCTGCAGGCCACGCCTGCTGCCGTGGCCGAGCTGGACCGTCAGCTCCGGCTGAACGAGTCCGTGCTGCGCACCAAGGTCATCCGGCCGGAGATGCGCTAAGCATTCAGTCCGGTCATTCAACCCGGTTCGCCCGGATCAGCCTCCGCGACTCTGTCGTACGGCTCTGAGAGCCTGTACGACGAGACGCTGAGTGCGCGAGGAGATGGTCATGGCAGGAGACACCACCATCACGGTCATCGGTAACTTGACCGATGACCCCGAGTTGCGGTTCACCCCGTCCGGTGCGGCGGTCGCCAAGTTCCGGGTCGCTTCGACGCCCCGTTTCATGGACAAGACCACCAATGAGTGGAAGGACGGCGAGCCGCTCTTCCTGGCTTGCACCGTGTGGCGTCAGGCGGCGGAGCACGTCGCCGAGTCGCTGCAGCGGGGCGCCCGCGTGATCGTCTCGGGCCGGCTGCGTCAGCGGTCCTACGAGACCCGCGAGGGCGAGAAGCGCACCGTCATCGAGCTTGAGGTCGACGAGATCGGCCCGTCGCTGCGCTACGCCACGGCGAAGGTGCAGAAAATGTCCCGCTCCGGTGGCGGTGGCGGTGGCGGTGGCGGCGGCTTCGGTGGTGGCGGTGGTGGTGGCCAGGGTGGCGGCGGAGGCAACTTCGACGACCCCTGGGCTTCGGCCGCACCCTCTCCCGCGCGTGCCGGTTCGGGCGGCAACTTCGACGAGGAGCCTCCGTTCTAATGGCGCCGAGCGCCCGCGATCGCAAACCAGGAGCAAGGTCCACGGCCAAGGCTGCGGCCCTTCGCAAGCCCAAGAAGAAGGTGAACCCGCTCGACAAGGACGGGATCGCCTACATCGACTACAAGGACACGGCGCTGCTGCGCAAGTTCATCTCCGACCGCGGCAAGATCCGCGCTCGGCGGGTCACCGGTGTGACCTCGCAGCAGCAGCGGCAGATTGCCCGCGCGGTCAAGAACGCCCGCGAGATGGCGCTTCTGCCGTACACCGCAACGGCCCGCTGAGAGGAGGCACCGATATGAAGATCATCCTGACTCAGGAAGTGTCCGGCCTCGGTGCCCCGGGCGACATCGTGGAGGTCAAGGACGGCTTCGGCCGTAACTACCTGCTGCCGCAGGGCTTCGCGATCGCCTGGACCAAGGGCGCGGAAAAGCAGGTCACGGTCATCCAGCGGGCCCGCTCGGCCCGCGAGATCCGCGACCTCGACCACGCGAACGAGGTCAAGGGCCAGCTTGAGGGTCTCAAGGTCAACTTGAAGGCCCGCGCCGGCGACGGCGGTCGGCTCTTCGGCTCGGTCACCTCGGCCGAGATCGTCGACGCCGTCAAGGGCGCCGGTGGTCCGGTCCTCGACCGTCGCCGGCTGGAGGTGCCCGGTCACATCAAGTCGACCGGCACCTACCCGGTGAAGATCAAGCTGCACCCCGAGGTCACCGCATCGTTCAACCTGAACGTCGTTCAGGGCTGACGAAACGCCGGACCACGACGAGGGCCCGCACCGAGCGATCGGTGCGGGCCCTCGCGCATGCGCCATCAGGCCCGCTCGCCAGCCTCAGCCGATCGGTTGACCGGTCACCGCGCTGATCAGCACCGTGGAGAGACCACCGCCGACCACCGCCGCGGCGAGCGCGATCGTCGCCGACCGCCACGTCGTGCCGACCCGGCGCAGCAGCGCCGCCACCACCAGACTGCTCGCCAGCGCCAACCCGAACCGCGGCGAGCCGGCGAGCAACGACTCCAACGCACGGGACCGCGCGGAGTCGCAGCCGCCCCCACTGATGTCGGTGACACAACCGGCGGGCGCCTGCCCGTCCAGCGTCAGCAACCACAGGAAGATCAGCACCGCCGGCACCACGTAGCAGGCGGTGGTGTACAGCAGCGGCCGGACGGACCCACCGGGATCAGGGTCGAGGAGGTCGTCCTCCAGACGCCGCGCCCAGCCGCCCGTCGCCACCGACTCGACCCGCCGCCGCACCGACGCCGTACCGACAGGTGACCGGTCCGCCCGACGCACGGCACCGACAGGGGGTACGGGAACACTGCGCGGCCGCGGAGCGGTGTAACCCACCACCGGAGAACGAGGCGCGGACGTGGTCGAATCCATCCAGCGCGGATCGTCACCGGACAGCCGCGTACCGGACCAGAAACTGCTGTCCCGGCTCGGCCATCCCTCCGTCAGACGATCCGAGCGGGGTGGCAGCGTCCGGTCCCACTGGTCGTCCTCGACCGCGGACCGCTCCCACTGGCCGGTGCGGTCCGACCGCTCCCAACCACCGACACTCTCCCCCTGGGACCACTGCCCGCTCAGGTCCGTGGCGTCCGGGCCGGGTGGCGGCCACGCGTGCACACCCGACGCGTCCCACGGGTCCACGGCGGGCGCGTACGACGGATCGGGCTCCGCCGGCCGCTCCGACCGACGTTCCCAGGGATCGACCGCCGGACGGGTCCACGACTCCTCTGCCGCGCGTCGGCTGCGCCGCGTCGGCCGGCTCACCTCCGGACGGGACGCCGTCTCGGCCGAGCCTGCCTCCAGATCTCCACCGGACCAGATCACCTGGGGACGACCGGCCGGCGCACGACGGGGACGACGGTCGGAGGCCACGCCGGAAACCGGCTCCTCCGCTGAGTCGGCGCGCCGACGGCCCGCGTACCCCTGATCCTGGAGACGGTCGAGCGTCCACTCCCGGGTGTGGTCCGAATCGGGGCCCGCGCCGATCGCCCGCTGTTCACGCCGACCGCTCGCGTCGGCCCGTCGCCTGCCGGTCGCCTCGGCACCACGCCAGCCGGCACCGGAACTCGGGCGCTCAGGCTCGGCCTCGACATCGTCCTCATCGGGCGCGGCATGCCGGCCACCACCGTCAGCCCGTCGAACCCCCGACTCCAGCGCCCATCGCGGCAGGTAGGCGTCGACCGGTTCGTCCTGCCCACGATCCCGCGCACGCTGCCGGCTGGAGGTGCGGTAGCCCGCGTCCTCGTCGTAGGGGTCGACCGGAGCGGGCAGCGCAGGCTGACCCCACGAGGCGGTTGGCGGACGCTCGCGCGGGCTGCCCTCCCCGCGTCCCCAGTCCCGGTAACTCACGGCCGGAGTGTGACCCTTCTGAACCCAAAGCGTAATCCGCTGTCCAGGTGTAGCCGTTCGCTGGAGATAGTACGGGAAGATCGTGTCACAGAACCGACCGAAATATTCTCCTCCACAGGCTGGGGACCGCGTTTTGCCTGTTCAAAGGCTTGCAGCCGAGAATTCCCCAACGGTTGTCCACAGCCTGTGCACACCCTGCGCACATGCTCGTCCACCGGTTTCCACAGGTTGTCCCGAGGCTCATCCACCGAGCCTGTTGAGTCGCTGACCTCGGGGTCCGTATGGTTGGCCCTCGACCGCCGGCGCGATGGCCCCCGATCGACCGGCTCGGTCGAGAGAACTGTCGTACCTCGGCGGTAGAGCTGGGACCAGATCCGACGCAGTGGAGGGGGGACCGGTGTCGGTCACCGACGACATGCGGGCGGAGGCACGGTCCGGCAACGGTCAGCCACCCGGGCAGCGGGACGGCCAGTTCGACAAGACCCCACCCCAGGACGTCGCCGCCGAGCAGTGCGTCCTCGGCGGCATGTTGCTCTCCAAGGACGCCATCGCCGACGTCGTCGAGATCCTCAAGACCAACGACTTCTACCGACCGGTGCACGCCACCATCTTCGACATCATCCTCGACATCTACGGTCGGGGTGAGCCGGCCGACTCGATCACCGTCGCGGCGGCGCTCGCCGACTCCGGGGATCTGGTACGCATCGGTGGCGCGCCGTACCTGCACACTCTCATCGCCAGCGTGCCCACCGCCGCGAACGCGGCGTACTACGCCCGGATCGTCAGCGAGCGCGCGGTGCTGCGCCGGCTCGTCGAGGCCGGCACCAAGATCGTGCAGCTGGGTTACGGCACCGCCAGCGGCGGCAGCCGCGACGTCGACGACGTCGTGGACCTTGCCCAGCAGGCCGTCTACGACGTCACCGAACGCCGGGTCAGCGAGGACTTCGCGATCCTGGCCGACATGCTTCAGCCGACGCTGGACGAGATCGAGGCGGTTGGCGCGCAGGGCGGCGTCATGACCGGTGTGCCAACCGGTTTCAGCGACCTGGACCGGCTGCTCAACGGCCTGCACGCCGGCCAGTTGATCATTGTGGCCGGCCGGCCCGGTCTTGGCAAGGCGCTCGCGCTCGACACCCCGTTGCCGACTCCCACTGGCTGGACCACGATGGGTGAGGTCGGGGTGGGTGATCAACTGCTGGCGGCGGACGGCCGCCCCACCACGGTGACGCACGCCTTCGACGTCATGCACGGGCGTCCCTGCTATGAGGTCGAGTTCTCGGACGGCACCGTGATCGTGGCGGACGCAGAGCATCTCTGGAAGACGACCAGCCGGGCCAGCCGACGGCAGAAGCCGAGCCAGCAGAGGCGGTACTGGCCGGAGGAGTCGCTGGTCAGGGTGCGCGCTGCGGACGAGAGGTACAGCGGGGCGGGGAACCAGCCCATCCCGTTGTTCGAAGCTGTGGAGCAGATCGGGCCGGAGTTCCGCCACGTCCTGCAGACTGTTGCTTCCGAGGTCGGTTCGATTGGTCGGCTAGCCCGTCCCACTGTTCGTAATGGGAAGCCGCGCAACTGGACCGCGCCCGGTTACCCGTCCGGGACGCTGCTGGATGCTCTCCTCCGCCGGGCTGACCGCACGGCGTCGGCTAGCACTCAAGTCGAGCACGACGCCGTGGTCACCACTGCTGAAATCGTTGCCACGTTGCGTACCGACACTACCGAGCGACGGCTCAACCATGCGGTACGGAACACCGCCCCGCTCTGCCTCCCGGAGCGGCAGCTACCGATTCCGCCCTACACCCTCGGGGCCTGGCTCGGCGACGGGCACAGTCACGCCAGCCGGCTCACCACGGCTGACGCTGAAATGCTCCACGGCTCTTTCCTCGGACTGCTGCGTCAGACCGGGGTAGCGCAGACAAAGCACATCCCGGCCGCTTACCTGCGCGCCTCCGAGGTCCAGCGCCGGGCGCTCCTCGCGGGCCTGATGGATACGGACGGCACCGTCGCCCCAGCCGGGAACTTGCAGTACACGTCGACCTCGAAGCGGCTGGCTGATGATGTTCGCGAACTCATCGTCAGCCTCGGCTACCGTTGCACCGTCAACGCCACGCCGGTACGCGGGCGTACCCCCGAGTCGTCGATCGCCTACACGTTGAACTTCTCCACGCCCGATGCGGTCTTCCGACTCAAGCGGAAGCGGGACGCGCACGCCGAACGCCGCCGTACCGCCTCGGACGTGCGCACGACATCCCGCTTCATCGTCGACGTCCGCCAGGTGCCCAGCGTGCCGGTCCGCTGCGTCACAGTGGACAACCCGGAACATCTCTACCTGGCCAGCCGGGCGATGATTCCCACCCACAACAGCACCGCCAGTATGGACTTTGCCCGAAATGCTGCTATTCGCGCCAACCAGGCGGCCGCGATCTTCTCGCTGGAAATGAGCAAGGTCGAGATCGTCATGCGACTGCTCTCGGCCGAGGCGCGGGTGCCGCTGCACGTGCTGCGTAGCGGCCAGCTCTCCGACGACGACTGGACCAAGCTGGCCCGGTGCATGGGCGAGATCAGCGAGGCGCCGCTGTTCGTCGACGACACCCCGAGCATGAACCTGATGGAGATCCGGGCCAAGGCGCGCCGGCTCAAGCAGCGACACGACCTCAAGATGATCGTGGTCGACTACCTCCAGCTGATGACCTCGCCCAAGCGCACCGAGAGCCGGCAGCAGGAGGTCGCCGACCTTTCCCGCGGCCTCAAGCTGCTGGCCAAGGAGGTCGAGTGCCCGGTCATCGCGGTGAGTCAGCTCAACCGTGGCCCCGAACAGCGCACCGACAAGCGCCCGCAACTGTCTGACTTGCGCGAATCGGGATGTCTCACTGCGGATACCCGGGTCGTTCGTGCAGACAACAACGCGGAGATCACGCTCGGCGAACTGCTGTCGAACCGGACGAAAGACATTCCAGTCTGGGCCCTCGACGAGGGTCTTCGCTATACCCCCCGCACCATGACCCACGTCTTTCCGAGCGGCACCCGTGAGGTGTTCCGGTTGACGCTGGCCTCAGGCAAGCAGATCGACGCAACGGCGAACCACCCCTTCCTTGCCTTCACGGGATGGGTGCCGCTGGGTGAACTGGCACCGGGGGACCGCGTCGCCACGCCACGACACCTGCCGCCCCCGATGACGATTCGCCCGTGGGCTGAGGCAGAGGTCGTCATGCTGGCGCACCTGCTGGGCGACGGCTCCTTCGTGCGACGTCAGCCGATTCGCTATGCAAGCCGGGACGAGTTGAACCTGCACGCGGTGGCAGAGGCAGCGAAACATTTCGGCATCACCGCCCTGCGCGACGACTATGCGGCCGCGAGGGTGACCACCCTGCGGCTGCCTGCCCCCTTCCGGCTGGCCCGAGGCCGACGTAACCCGATAGCGGAGTGGCTGGACGGCTTGGGCCTCTTCGGTCTGCGCTCGCACGAGAAGTTCATCCCGTCCTCGGTCTTCGGACTTCCCAAGGAGCAGGTGACCGTCTTCCTGCGGCATCTCTGGGCCACTGACGGCTCGGTCACCGTCAACAGTTCAGGCCGCGGCGGACGGGTCTACTTCTCGTCCACGAGTCGGCGAATGTTGGAAGACATCTCCAGGCTGCTTCTGAGGTACGGCATCACCGCCCGTCTCCGGGCCGTGCCGGTGGTTGGCCACCGTCCCCAGTACACGCTCGACATCTCCGGCCGGGACGACCAGTTGAGGTTCCTGCGTGAGGTCGGAGTCCACGGCCAGCGGTCGGAGGGTTGTGCTGCTCTGCTCGCCGCCCTGGAATCGACGGAGAGCAATACCAACGTCGACACGGTCCCCCGCGAGGTCTGGTCCAAGGTCAAGGAAATCCTGGTCGAGCAGGGGATGTCCCACCGTGAGTTCGCGAAGGCCATCGGCACCCAGTTCTGCGGCAGCACGCTCTGGAAGCACGCGCCCAGCCGCTCTCGGCTCGCGGCGGTTGCTGCGGTGCTCGACTCTGCCGACCTCGACCTGCACGCGACCAACGACATCTTCTGGGACTCGATCGTGTCTATCGAGCCGATCGGTGAGCAGGAGGTGTTCGATGCGACAGTTCTCGGTACACACAACTTCGTGGCGAACGGCATCGCCACCCACAACTCGATCGAGCAGGATGCGGACGTTGTCATCCTGCTGCACCGCGACGACTATTATGACAAGGAGTCACCGCGGGCCGGGGAAGCGGACTTCATCGTTGCCAAGCACCGAAATGGTCCGACCGACACGGTGACGGTCGCGGCCCAGCTGCATCTGTCGCGATTCGTCGACATGGCCATCGGCTGATCGGCGCCCGAGAACACATTCGTCCGGGCCGACCGATCGAGGTAGGCGTCACCCCAGGCTGAGGTCGTGCTCCTCGAGAGCGGCCTGGATGATGTCGAGCGCCTTGGGGCCCATGCCGTGTAGTGCGGCCAGTTTCGTACGGGGCACCCCGGCCAGCTCGCGCAGAGTCGTGTAGCCCGCATTGTGCAGAGCGCGCGTGGCCGGCGCACCGATCTTCGGCAGCGTGTCGGTTGAAGGTTTCACGTCTTCCTCGTTCATCACGTCACCCCAACAGGGGGAACCAGCCTGCCGCCTCGCCCAACTCCAGCCGGTCCCGATCGGTGAGGGCGATGCGGCCGGTCGCCTTCAACAGGAAATCCCGATCATCCCACCCGGCGGGGCGGACCGCCTCGTCGCTCAACAGGCCGTCCATCGTGGACACCGCGATGCGCACCGCCAGTGGTCCGGGTGGGGGCGAGGTCGGCAGCTCCGGCATGAGGTCCAGGTGGTGCACCACGGCCTCGGTGGTGAGGGTGGCCAGGAAGTCGGGTACGCGTAGCACGTGCCCCTGCGTGGTCACGTACCCCTCGGGGTCTGCGCATGCGGCCGCGCGGACCGCCGCCGGTGCGGTCTCCTGCCAGAGGCGGACGATGCCGCTCGGCCGGTCGAAGGCGGACGCCGACCGCCGGATCCACCAGGCGTGTCCGGTGGCCTGGTCGTCGCCGGCGGGGAAGTCGCGCCAGTAGGAGACGTCGTCCACGTCGGCGGGACCGTCGACCGGGCTGGCCAGGGCCACCAGTGCCCGCTGGGCGTCGCCGAGCACGTGCAGGAGCAGATCGGCGACGAGCCAGCCTCGGCACCGGGTGGCTCGTTGCAGGTCAGCGTCGTCGCGGCCGTCGACCACCGCGGTGATGCCGTCGTACGCCTCGGCGAGGGCCTCGTCCGGCCGGGTGACGGTCATGCGATGCAGCCTCGCACGGACCGCCGCGTCAGCCAATCGCTCGGGGCCGGCGTTGCCCGGGTCGACCGCGTGTACCGACCCGGGCGGGAGCTTCGGCCGGACTCAGCCGAACATCTCGTCGAGGAAGCTCTTGCGCTTCTTGTGCCGGTAGTGGCCGTGGTAGCCGTGGTGCTGCTGCTGGTGGCCGTAGGCGGGCGCCGGCGGGTAGCCGTGCGCGGGCGGTGGGGGCGGGGGCGGCGGGACGGCGCCGTAACCGGGCTGGTGCTGGACGGGCGGGGGCGGAGGCGGCGGGTAACCACCCTGCTGCTGTGCCGGCGCGGTCGGCCCGGCCTGCTGGCGACTCCAGTTGGCCTCTGCCTCGAACAGCTTCTCGAGTTCGCCGCGGTCGAGGAAGATCCCCCGGCACTCGCCGCACTGGTCGATGACGACGCCGCTGCGCTCGTATTGACGCATCTCGCCGCGACACTTGGGACAGATGAGGTCACTCATCACCCGACGGTACCCGGTCGACCTAGGCGATTGCTGTGAGCGCCTCGATGACTTCGTCGTCGGAGACCTCGTGGAAATCGTCGTAGTAGACGCTGACCGAGCCGAAGTCAGGCGGGCGCTGGGCGCAGACGACCTGGTCGGCCTCGGCGGCCAGCAGTTCGTACGCCTCCTGGGCGCCGACCGGCACGGCCACCACGACCCGGCGGGCGCCGAGCCGGCGGGCGACCTCGACGGCGGCACGGGCGGTCGCGCCGGTGGCGAGACCGTCGTCGACGATCACGGCGACACGTCCGGTGAGGTCCAGTGGCGGGCGGCCACCCCGGTAGAGCCGCTCGCGGCGCTCCAGTTCGGTCTGTTCGCGGTGGCTGACCTCGGCGATGTCGTCGCTGCTGAGGCGGCTGGCGATGGCGTCGTTGAGCACCTGCACCCCGCCCGGGCCGAGCGCGCCGAAGGCGACCTCGCGCGCCCAGGGCATGCCGAGCTTGCGGACGACAAGCACGTCGAGGGGGGCGCCGAGCCGTTCGGCGACGACCCGGGCCACCGGTACGCCGCCGCGGACCAGGCCGAGGACGACGGCGTCCGGCTCGCCGACCAGGGCGGTGAGTCGCTCGGCGAGCACCCGTCCCGCATCGGCGCGGTCTCGGTACGTGGTCATGTCTTCAGGTGTACGCCGTGCGGCGTGGTTGCGCCCGCCGGTTACGCCGATGTGGTCCGACCGGGCAGGTGCTCGGACGTCGGAGAGGTCGGTGCGGCCTCCGGGCGGTGCAGGGCGGGTGCCCACACGAGCAGGGCCAGCGGGTACAGCAGATAGCCGAACCGGGTGGAGGGCATGAGGGTGATGGCGGCGAGTAGCCCGTACCCGCAGATCAGCGCGCTGGTCGCGGCGGTCCCGGGCGGGCGGCGCGCGAGCCGGACGGCGATGGCCGCGCCGGCCGCGACCAGGAGGGCGGCGGCGATCAGCCGGCCTCCGGGCAGCGCGGTGGCGATCAGGTAACCGGGGAACGGGGATTGCGCCGGGCTGGTGACCAGGCCGTGGCCGAGCGGGAAGCGCAGCACGTTCTCGGTCAGCGCGTCGCGGTCGACAAGCAGTGCCGGAACGAGGGCGACCACGGGAAGCCCGATCGCGCCGGCTGCGACCCGGATACCGGCTTGCCGGGTCAGACCCCAGACGATCAGGACCAGGGCGATCGGCCAGGCGAACAGCTTCAGCGCGCCGGCCAGTCCGACCGCGAGGCCGGCCCGGCCCGGCCGCCCGGCGGCGGCGAGCGCGAGGGCGAGCAGGCAGAGGGCGAGTACGGGTAGGTCGTCGCCGCCGGTCGCCAGGGTGAGCGCGCAGATGGGCAGGACGGTGGCGGCCTGCACTGCACGCAGCAGGGCGGCGTCACGCCGGCGATCCCCGCCGAGGGTGGCGGGCGCGGCGCGCAGGGTGGCCACCGCCAGGGCGAGCGCCACCGCGGTGCCCACCGCGAACCACACGCGGGCATCGGTCCACCAGGTGTCGGCGAGTGCCCTGGGCAGGCCGAACATGGCCATGCCCGGCTGGTAGGGCGTGTAGCCGAGCAGTTGTTCACCGGTTGGCAGGGCGGCGATCGCGTCCCGCCCGAGGTACGGCGTGCCGTGTTCCAGCAGGCGGATGCCCGCCTGCTCGACCACCAGTACCTCCTCCTGTGCCCGGTCGGTACGTCCGTTGGCCCGTTCGACGCTCTGCCAGAGCACGGGTGACAGTGCGGTGGTCACCCAGGCGAAACCGGTCACCACCCAGCGGGAGGCGAGGCCGACCAGCCGGGGGCTGCGCTGGCGCACGACGAGTTGGACGACCACCGCGAGCGTCGCGACCAGGTAGCCGGCGGCGGCGACGGCACCCCAGGCGCGGTGCGGCAGAAGTGTCGACGTGCTCGCGGTGATCGCCGCGAAGAGGGCCGAGACGGAGTAGAGGCCCAGGTCGAGGGCGAGTCCGCCGGCGGCGGTGTCGATCGTCCGCCAGCGCTGGCGGACGGCGGTCGGGGCGTCGGCGATCACGGGCGCCAGTCTGGCAGACCTCGTCGTTGACCTCGCTGTCCGCATGGCCGGGCCTCGGGCCTGGGAGCGCTGGCGCGCGTGCTCGCTCAGGCCGGGAGGTGCCGGTCGGGGCGGGAGCGGCCGGACTGGCGGCGGGTCTGGTTGAGCCGGATCACGGCGCCGCTGTCGTGCAGCGGCGGTGCCAGGAATCCGGGTTGACCCCCCGACCCGCGCTGCAACGCGGCGAGCAGGGTGCCGGCTGGCATCGGCCGGGCGAACAGGTGGCCCTGGCCGGCCGCGCAGCCCAACTCCCAGAGGGCGCGCCGCTGCGGTTCGCTCTCCACGCCCTCGGCCACCACCGCCAGGTTGAGGCTGCGGCCCAGGTCGAGGGTGGAACGGATGACGGCCGCCGCCTCGGCCGAACTCTCCATCGTCGTCACGAAGCTGCGGTCGATCTTCAGCTCGTGCACGGGTATCCGCGAGAGCAGCGAGAGTGAGGAGTAGCCGGTGCCGAAGTCGTCGAGCGCCAGCCGGACGCCCTCGTCGCGTAGCCGGCTGAGCACCCGGTCGACCACGTCGAGCTGGCTGAGCGTCAGCGTCTCGGTCAGCTCCAGCACCAGCCGCTCCGGCGGGAGGTCGTGGGCGCGCAGTCGGGCCAGGACCGAGCCGGGGAAGCGCGCGTCGAGCAGGCTGCGCGGCGAGACGTTGACCGCGACCGGTACGTCGAAGCCGGCGTCGCGCCAGTCGGCCGCGGCGATCAGTGCCTGGTCGAGGATCGCCTCGGCGAAGGCCGGCAGCATTCCGGAGCGCTCCACCGCCTCCAGGAAACGCAGCGGATCGATCAGCCCGTGGGTGGGGTGATGCCAGCGGGCCAACGCCTCGGCGCTGGTCACCTCGCCGGTGCCCAGGTCGACGATCGGTTGGAAGTTGACGATGAACTCGTGATCGGCGACCGCGCGGGGCAGATCACCGCCGAGGGTGAGACGGTTCAGGTCGGCGGTGTCCCGCGTCGGGGCGTACGTGGAGATCCGCTGGCCGGCTCGCTTCGCCTGGTACATCGCCACGTCCGCGCGGCGCAGCAGCTCGGCCATCCCGCCGCTGGCGGGGGCCACGGAGATCCCGCCGCTGGCCTCGACGCTGATCCGCATCCCGTCCAGCTCGAACGGCTCGTGCAGGGCGGCGAGCAGCGTCTCGGCCCGGTGCGCGGCCACCGCCGGGGCGGGCAGCCCGCGCAGGAGTACGGCGAACTCGTCGCCGCCGAGACGGGCCACCAGATCGCTCGACTGGGCGGCGTCACGTAGCCGGTCGGCGACCTGGACCAGCACCTGGTCGCCGGCAGCGTGGCCGAGGGTGTCGTTGACCTCCTTGAAGTGGTTGAGGTCGATCAGCACCAGGGCCGTCACCCCGTCGGCGTGCCGGGCGCTGAGCTGCGCGGTGCCCTGGTCGAGCAGGTGCCGGCGGTTCGCGAGGTCGGTGAGCGCGTCGTGCGCGGCGGCGTACGCGTGATCGTTGGCCACCCGGGCCAGCTCCGCGTACGCCTGTGCGTTGCGGACCGCCGTGCAGAGAGCCGAGGCGAAGGTACGCAGCGTGTACTGCTCCCGCTCGGACAGCTCGACCGGCCCACGGAAGCGCAGGCGCAGGACGCCGACGTCGACGGAGCGGTCGTGGCCCTCGAGCGGGGTGGGCACGATGGTGCCGTCCACCTCGGTGACCGTGTCGGTCGGCCCGTCGAAGGTGATGCCACCGGTGGCGCCGCGGACGGTGCGCCCACCGTCGCGCAGCTCGATCTCGACCTCGTCCGCGGAGAACAACTCGGCGGCCTGGGTGACGGCGGTGGTGAGCACGTTGTCCAGGTCCACGACGTTGAGCGCGTCGGTGGTGCGGGCGAGTCGCTGCCATGCCTGCTGCTCGGTGCGGCCACGGATGCGTGCCGAGTAGGCGAGGTGCAGGCTCAACATCAGTGGCGGGACGGCGAGCAGCAGTCGGGGATCTTCCCGGAGGATGAGAAGCGTGCAGAAGGCCACGATGAAGCGCACGCCGAAGCCGGCAAGCCGCAGGTCAAGGTTGTTCAGGAACTGACGGGCGACAGGTGTGCCGGTGGCCAGCGCGATCACCGGGATCGCCAGCAGATCGTCGAGCAGCGCCGCCACCAGGTAGATCACACCGAGGAGAGAGGCCAGTTCGACCACGCCGGCCGAGGGCCATTGCCAGTGGACGGCCAGCGAGGCGACGCCCGCCCCACCGGCTACCAGGATGTTCTTGCTGACTGCGAAGGCCGCCTTGATCGTCGGCAGCTTCATGATGGCCGACCCCACACCGACGCCGACCCCCGTTGCCAGCACCACCCAGGAGGGTGGTGCGACGGCGAGTCCTATCACGATCGCCGTTTCGACCCAGGCGATGGCGTGTGTGGTGGAGCGGATGCGGATCGGGGCCATGACGATCGTGCCCAGCGCAGTCATGAAGATCAGCGCCACGAACGTCGCTCCGTCGCCAACGGAGACCGGCGGACGGGTCAACACGTTCGCCCCGGCGACGACTGTGGGGACGATTGCCATGACGACGATGAGACCGACGAGCAGCAGGAGCCGTCGATCTGTCCTGGGATTCTGCGGTGACCCCTGGCTCATGAAGCTCCCGTCGTCGCCGACAGTTACCTGTTGACGACGGGAGCTTACCGCTCAGTGCCACCCGGATGTCAGTACCACTCGCTGCCGCGCATTGCATGCTCCCTCCACTCGTCCGGCCGTTTCCGTATTCCGGAACCGTTCTCGTGACGGGGAGCCTAAGCGCAGTTACACAGTTTTAGTAGCAATAAATGTCGGTATGCGCAACATTAGCCAAGCTAGCGAGCTTTGTGACGGTCTGTCCATGCCGCCTGCGCGGAGCGCGGTCGTACTGCACTGGCGATCCGCAGCTTGCGCGCTGCTGCGAGGCTATCGGCGATGCCGCATCCTCCCTAGTGTGGCGACGGTGTTCGGTCGGCCCCATCCGTCAGTTCGGGTCCGGGCTCAATCCGGTCGGGCAGAATCTGGTCTTCCTTGCCTGGTCGGTGTCGGTTCGGGTGACCTGGTCGAGGGGTTGGTGTGAATTGTGGACACCGATAGCCTTTCCCACTGTGATCAGCTAAACACCGATGGGTGTGAATTCGGGGGAACGGTGAAGATCAACCTGCTCGGTGACGTGGAGGTGCTGCTTGCCGAGCACAAGTTGCACCTGGGTACGCCGAAACAACGGGTAATCTTCGCAATGCTCGCGGTCCAACCAGGCCGGTTGGTGACGTTGGTCGATCTCATAGACGAGCTGTGGGTCGATCACCCTCCGCGATCCGCCGTGGCGAATGTGCGGACCTATGCGGCCAATCTCCGTCGAGAGTTCGAGACGTCGGGGCTCGCCGAAGCCACTCTCGTGCGGCAGGGCAACGGCTATCGGCTCACCCTGCGGCCGGAGGTGGTCGATGTCTTCCGCTTCCAGGAGGAGCTGTACGCGGGCCGGGACGCGCTGGGTGCTGGCGACCTGGAGCGAGCGTCGGAACTGCTGGGCCGCGCCTTGGCGCGGTGGCAGGGTCCCATGCTCGCCGGCATTCCGCTCGGACCCGTCCTGACGGCTCGAACCGTCGCCGCGGAAGAGGAGCGCCTTCTGGCGGTGGAACTACTCGCCGAGGTGCACCTCCGTTCGGGACGGGACGACCTCGCGATTCCGTCACTGCGGGAGGTGGCCGCGCGCCATCCGCTCCGAGAGCCGACGTACCGCCTGCTCATGCGTTCCCTGCACGAGCGCGGTGACAGCGCGGAGGCGCTCCTCGCGTACGACGAGATTCGCAAGCACCTGATCAGCGAGTTGGGCGTGGGCCCAGGGGCCAATCTCGAGGAGTTGCGCCGCAGGATCGTCGCCGAGATGCCCAACCGGGTGCCTCTCGACGACAGCCGGCGCGACACGAGGGCTGCGTCCGGTCCGTCGCCGACGGGAGACTCGACACCCAGATCGACCCGCGCGGTCACGCCTGTGGACCACCTGCCCCGTTCGGTTACCGACTTCGTCGGCCGACAAGGCATGGTGGCGCGGCTGTTGGCGGAGACACGACGTGTCGAGAGTCGGGTCCCGGCCGTGCACGTCATCGACGGCATGGCCGGCAGCGGCAAGACGACGCTCGCCGTGCACCTGGCCCGTCGACTCGGTGAACGGTACCCGGACGCCCGGCTGTACGTCGACCTGCGCGGGCACGGTGAGAAGGATGTGATGGCCCCGGCGTCGGCCCTGGTCGTCCTGCTTCGTCAGCTCGGGGTTCCGGCCGAGCAGATACCGATCGACGTGGACGCCAGGACGGAACGCTGGCGACGCGAGCTGGCCCACCGACGGTCGGTGATCATCCTGGACAACGCCGCCGGTAGCGACCAGATCCTTCCCCTCCTGCCGATCGAGCCGACCGCCGTCGTACTGGTGACATCGCGACGCCGACTCACCCACCCGGATCTCGGGGCGTCCCAGTCCCTGCCCGTCATGTCGTCCCGGGAGGGCGTCGACCTGCTGACCCTGAGCGTCGGGCGGGAGCGGGTGGACGCCGAGCCGGAGGCGGCTGTCGAGGTGGTCCGGCGGTGCGGCCACCTTCCGCTGGCGATTCGGCTCGCGGGCGCCCGGCTGGCACACCGGCGCGGGTGGCGGTTGGCGGATCTTGCGGCACAGATGGCCGGCGGTACGTCGGCTCTCCTGCAACTGGGTGGGGAGAACAGCACGATCACCGGCGCGTTCACCGCCTCCTACGAGCCGCTGTCCGAGTCGACGAAGCGGGCCTTCCGGTTCCTGGGCCTGTATCCCGGCAGTCGGTTCGGCCCGATCTCGGTCGCGGCACTGACCGGACTCACCGTCGCGGAAGCGCACGCGGCTCTCGACGACCTCACCGACCGGCACCTGGTGGAGAACCTGAACTCGCGGCAGTACGGCCTCCACGACCTCATGCGTCAGTACTCCGTCGAGCTGTGCACCCACATCGATTCCCCGCAGGAACGCCGGTCGGCCCTGGCCCAACTGTTCGATCTCACGTTGGAAGCGGCACTGCGGATCGCGGAGACCATCGAGCCCCTCGGCATCCGAACTCAGGTGAGTCATCTTCCCTTCGACCGACCCGAGTTGCTCGACGCTCTCGGGGAGCCGAGCGCCGAGTGGTTGGAAGCCGAGCGGGCGGACCTGGTGACGATGGTGGTCTCAGCCCACGAGTCGGGCTTTCACCAACACACCTGGCGGCTGGCTCGCGCGCTGTGGCGATTCTGCTACATCCGGGGGTACTTCGAGGACATCGTCACGACCCACCGGCACGGGCTCGCCGCAGCCGAGGCGACGGGCGACATCGATCCGACCGCGCTGATGCACAACTACCTGGCTTCCGCATACGTCAAGACCGGTGACAACCGGAGGGCTCTCGACCACCTGACCCGCGCGGTCGAACTCTCCAAGGAATCGCAGAACACCTTGAACACCGCGCGCTACCAGGCCAATCTCGCTCCCGTCTACTACTGGAGCGGCCACCTCGCCGAAGCGGTGGAACTCGGTATGGAACGTCTGCGTGACTACAAGGGCTACGGCAGTGTCGGAGTGCCGATGGCGCTACCGAACGTCGGTCTGGCCCTGACGTCACTGGGTCGTTACGACGAGGCGTTGTGGTTGCACCGGCGTCATCTGGCGTGGGCCCGGACGAATTCGAACGAGTTCCACGTGCTCAACGCCCTCAGCCACATCGGGGGCGTACGCGCGCGCAGGGGAGACCTCCCCCAGGCGATCAGGATCCTCAAGGCCTCGCTGGCGCTTCGCGATCGCACCGGTCACCGCTACGGGGAGGCGGAGGTACGCCTGGACCTCGGCATCGCCTATCGCGGTCTGGGTCGTTTGGCGCAGGCACAACAGGAGCACGAGATGGCCCGCAGCCTGGCGGTCGGTTCGGGTGAACGGCACGTCGAAGCCGC
Organism: Micromonospora sp. NPDC005172; assembly: GCF_040608555.1. Lineage (NCBI taxonomy): Bacteria > Bacillati > Actinomycetota > Actinomycetes > Micromonosporales > Micromonosporaceae > Micromonospora > Micromonospora sp. NPDC005172. The sequence continues at coordinate 11,038 of NZ_JBEXIL010000002.1, read as the reverse complement.
GGCGTTGAACGAACTGGGCCGCACCCTACGGGCACGCGGGCTGGACCAGGCGGCTGCCGAGATGCACGGAGCGGCCCTGCGACTGGCGACCCGGATCGCGCACCCGCACGAGCAGGGGCGGGCACTGGCCGGACTGGGCGAGCACTTCGCCAGCGTCGACCCGGCCGAGGCCCGGCGGCACTGGGAGCGGGCGCTGGCGATCTTCGTCCGGATGGGTGTGCCGGAACGCCACGACGTGGAGCGTCGTCTCGCCGAGCTCGACCACCAGACAGGCCGTTGACCTGCTCAGACGTGGCTTATCGATTTCTTATCGCCGGGCTCGGTAGCTTCTGTCGCGTATCGACGAACGGGGGAGGTTCTGCCCCTGGGCAGAACCGGGTCGTCGAGACACGCTCGCCGCCAGGTCTCCCCCCAGAGACTTCGGTGGCGGGTCGTCCGGCCAGGAAGGGGTGATGGTCCGGTGGACTCGCCGTCGCACCCGGCGGAACGCGGTGCCGTCGCCCCTTCCGAGCGCCCGCACGTCGTACCGCACCGATAGGCTCACGGCCGTGACCGAACCCGCGCAGCTCAGCCACGTCGACCTCGCCGGCGCGGCCCGGATGGTCGATGTCTCCGCCAAGGCGGTGACCGGGCGGTTGGCGGTCGCGGCCGGCCGTCTGCGCACCACACCCGAGGTCATCGACCTGCTGCACCGGGACGGGCTGCCCAAGGGTGACGCGCTGGCGGTGGGTCGGCTCGCCGGCATCATGGGTGCCAAACGCACTCCGGAGCTGATCCCGCTCTGCCACCCGATCGCCCTGCACGGCGTCACCGTCGACCTGCGTCTGACGACCGACACCGTGGAGATCACCGCCACCGCCCGCACGGCGGACCGGACGGGGGTCGAGATGGAGGCGCTGACCGCCGTCGCGGTCGCCGGTCTCGCGCTCATCGACATGGTCAAGGCGGTCGACCCGGCAGCCTCGGTGGAGGCGGTCCGGGTGCTGCGCAAGGAGGGCGGCAAGACCGGCGAGTGGGTCCGGCCGGAGGATCGGCCGTGATCCGGGCCCGGGTGATCGTCGCGTCCAACCGGGCGGCGGCCGGCGTGTACGCCGACACCAGTGGGCCGCTGCTCGTCGCCGGCCTGCGTGAGCTTGGCTGTCAGGTCGACGAGCCGGTGGTGGTGCCCGACGGCGAGCCCGTCGGTGTCGCCCTGCGGGACGCCCTCGCCGACGGGGTCGACGTGGTGCTGACCAGCGGTGGCACCGGGGTCACCCCGTCCGATCGGACGCCGGACGTGACCCGGGCTCTCCTCGACTACGAGATTCCGGGCATCGCCGAGGCGATCCGAGCACACAGTCGGGAACGGGTGCCCACCTCGGTGTTGTCCCGTGGGCTGGCCGGGGTGGCCGGCCGAATGCTGGTGGTCAACCTGCCCGGCTCGTCAGGTGGTGCCCGCGACGGACTGGCCGTGCTCGGGCCGATCCTCGGCCACACCATCGACCAACTCCGCGGCGGCGACCACTAACTCAGCGGTCCAGACCGCGCCGGCTGTCGGCCCGTCCCGATAGGCTCGGTCGGTGAGAACGGAAACCACACCAACGGCGGACCGGGTCGCCGCGCCCCCGCCGGCAGGGTGGGAGGAGGCGCGGTCCAGGGTGTACGCGGTCGGCCTGGCCGCCGCCCTGCCCGCCGTCGCCCGTCCGCTCGTCGACACCGACGGTCTGACCCTGGCCGAGCCGTTGACAACCCGCACCGACCTGCCCGCGTTCCCCACCTCCAGCGTGGACGGCTGGGCCGTCCGAGGCGACGGGCCGTGGCGGATCGTCGGCCGGGTGCTGGCCGGCAACACTCCCGGGCCACTCACCGAGGACGGCACGACCGTCGAGATCGCGACCGGAGCCATGGTCCCGGAGGGCGCCAGCGCTGTGCTGCGCGTCGAGGAGTCCACCGTCACCGGCGGCCTGGTCAGCGGCACGCCCCGGCAGACGCCGGAGTGGCGGCAGCCGGGCGAGGAGGCGTACGCCGACGAGGAGCTGCTGCCCGTCGGTACGCCGGTCGACCCGGCGGTGATCGGCCTGGCCGCGTCCTGCGGGCACGACACGCTGCGGGTCCGGCGGGCGCCGCGCGCCGCGCTGCTGGTCTTCGGCGACGAGCTGCTGACGGCGGGTCCGCCCGCGGCGGGCCGTGTACGCGACGCGCTGGGCCCGGCGGTGCCGGCGTGGCTCCGGCGGTACGGCTGCCAGGTCCGCCCCTCGGACGTGGTCGGTCCGGTGGCCGACACGCTGCCCGCGCACGTGGCGGCGTTGCGCGCGGCGCTGGCCAACGCCGACCTGGTCTGCACCACCGGCGGCACGATGCACGGTCCGGTCGACCACCTGCACCCGACCCTGGAGGCGTTGGGCGCCGACTACGTGGTCAACACGGTGGCGGTCCGGCCGGGCTTCCCGATGTTGCTGGCCCGGCTGGCCGATCCAGACGGGCGGGTCCGCTTCGTCGCCGGCCTGCCCGGCAACCCGCAGTCCGCCATCGTCGCGCTGGTGTCACTTGTCGCGCCGCTGCTCGCCGGGCTACAGGGACGCTCGATGCCGGTGTTGCCGCAGGCCACGTTGGCCGAGGCGGTGCCCGGGCGCGGCGACCACACCCACCTGGCGCTGGTTCGTGTGGACCGGGCCGCCGGCACGGCGCATCCGGTGCGGCACGTCGGTTCGGCGATGCTGCGCGGTCTCGCGGGCGCCGACGGGTTCGCCGTTATCCGGCCGGGCACCAGCGGTGCGCAGGGCGACCGGGTGCCGATCGTGCCGTTGCCGTTGCTGTCCGGGGAGCGCGCGTCGTGACCGCGCCGCCGATCACCGTCGTCGAGGTCACCGACCGGCCCCTCGACCTCGCCGCGCACGAGGCGGCGGTCGCCGACCACCGGGCCGGCGCGGTCGTCTCCTTCCAGGGCGTCGTGCGCGACCACGACCACGGGCGTGCGGTGGTGACCCTGGACTACGAGGGGCACCCGAGCGCCGCGCAGATTCTGCGTGAGGTCGCCGCCGAGGTCGCCGCCGACCCCGACGTGTACGCGGTGGCGGTCTCGCACCGGGTCGGATCGTTGGCCATCGGTGACGTGGCGCTGGTCGCCGCGGTGAGCACGGCACACCGCGCTGCGGCGTTCGCTGCGTGCGCCCGCCTCGTCGACGAGGCCAAGGCCCGGTTGCCGATCTGGAAGCGGCAGGTCTTCGCCGACGGCACCGAAGAGTGGGTCAACTGTCCCTGACCGTTCAGCGGCGCCCGTTCACCGCCACTGCCCGGGCGAGTCGTTCGCCGTAGAAGGCCGGCTCGGCGCCGGGTCGCCAGGGCAGTGCCGCCACCAGCACGATCAGGGCGAGGGCCAGCGAGTTCTCCATCAGCGCCCCGAACAGGCCGTCCTGGTAGTGGGACACCTCCGGCAACTGGTGCTCGTACGGCCAGATGGGGGAGACCAGGAACAGCAGATAGAGCCCGACAGCGGCGACGCCGTGCCGGAACCCCGTCAGTGTGGGATACCAGATCGGCGGGCGCAGAGCGTTGAGGCCGCTCAGGCCACCGAACGCCAGACCCTGGCCGGTGCGCTGCGTGAGGCCCCTGCTCGCCTCGCGTCGACGTACGGCCGCGTCGGCCAGCACGATGATCGCCGGGATCACCCAGACCAGATGGTGCGTCCAGGAGATCGGGCTGATCACGTTGGCGGTCAGACCGACAAGCGTGAACGCGGTCAGCTCGTCACCGTCGGCGCGCGAACTGGCCGCTCGGGACAGGCCCACCGCCAGGATCAGCACCGAGAAGGCGAGCCAGAGCAGGCCGGGAGTCTCGATCGAGTCGTACAGCCGGGCCAGCAGGCCGGCGAGCGACTGGTTGGGCGTCATGTCGGCCGCGCCGACCCGCTCGGTCTGCCAGAGCACGCTACCGAAGTACGTCCGTGACTCGTCGCCGACGACCGCGAACGTCCCGATCGTGACGCCGATCGTGGTGCCGATCGCAGTGGCGGCCACCCGCCACTGACGGGTGATCAGCAGGTAGGCGATGAACAGCGCCGGGGTGAGCTTGACGGCGGTGGCCAGGCCGATGCCGGCGCCCGCCCAGGCGCCACCGTAGACGAAGCGCAGCAGCGGACCGTCGGTGGCGGCGTAGTGGGTACCCCGGCGCGAGCGCCACCGCAGTCCGATGAGGTCCGCCATGATCAGGGCGAACAGCAGGAGGTTGACCTGGCCGTAGCCGAGGGTCTCGCGGCTGGGCTCGATGGCGACGGCGAGCGGGACCGCCAGGGCCACGGTGAACCACAGCGGCCAGCCCAACCGGTCCACGATGGGACGCAGCAGTCCGGCCAGCACCAGCGCCAGCGCGGCGATGCTGGCCAGGGCGTTGACCATCCCGGCCGCGCCGATCGGCAGCTGTGCCATGGGCAACATGACCAGCCCGGCGAACGGCGGGTAGGTGAACCCGAGTGTGGTGCCGGGCGCGATGAACTCGTAGAGCTCGTGACCGCTCGCCCACCACGCCACCGCGCCGTGGTAGATCTTCATGTCGAAGAAGTTGTACGGTCGCCCGAACTCGCCGATGGCGAGCCAGGCGGCGTAGGCGACGGCAGCCACGATGACGACCCGCACGACGTTCCTGCGATCGATCCCGCGCGTCATGCGCTGAACTGGGGCGAGGAGGTCCGCCCGTCTACCGACAGCCGTCGGCATGGCGTGGCCACCCCCGTACCAAGGTCGTCCTACCCGTCCAGGTCCTGCACGGAGCCTAGAACGGCGCCTCACGTCAGTGCCTCCCGCGTTATGCGACCGTGTCCGATCCCACACATGTTTTTGACATTTCCACCGCGTTAACGCCTACCGGGTGGTTCAGGTAATTCGCGGCCTTAGCGGGGGGTGGGGGTGACACTGAGAGGCATCGAGGCAGGTCAGCCTGGTAGTCGACGCGCGGTGGCGGCCGACCGGACGGCGATCCGCGCCTCGCGGCGGGCGGTGCGCACCGCGCGTTGCATGGAACGTCGAGAGTGGCCGATGCGGTGACCCGTACGCCAGCGGATGCCGGGCTTGCCACCGGTGTCGGCGGCGGCGAGCAGGAGACCGCCGAACAGCCCCAGGTTCTTCAGGGTGTGGATCTGGTTGTTGTTCTTGGCGATCGGGTCGTCGTTTTTCCAGAACGGATGCCCGGCGATGGTCACCGGCACGAGGGTGCCGGCGAGGACCAGCGCGGCGGGACGGCTGAACCGACCGGTGGCCAGCATCAGCCCCGCCCCGACCTGCACCGCAGCGTTCAGCCGGATCAACGATTCCGTCTCGGTGGGGAAGCTCGGGTGCGCCTTCTGCAACAGCGGCGCGACCTTGTCGGTCACCGGCTTGGCGGCCTGCGCCAGTCGGTGCGGGTCGCGGAGGTTGCGGTACCCCTGGACCACGAAGATGCCGCTCAACATGGCGCGGGCGAGGGAGCGTACGGGCGTCATGGAACAGTCATACCCCGTCGCGGCGTTTGCTACCCGGGCAACCGCCGGATCGGGATCGGTCGGCATGCTCGTGCGCCACGCCGATTCGAGCGACCATCGCTGATGGACGGGGTGTGACGGGTATCGTCGCGCGGGTGACGACGCTGCGGCTCCGTCCCGAAGACCCGGCCGACACCGGCCCGGTGCGTCGGGTGCTGGCCTCGGCGTTCGCCCGCCCGGACGTGCAGACGCCGCCGGAGGTCGGGCTGGTCGAGGACCTCCGGAGCACCGACGCCTGGCTTCCCGAGCTCGCCATGGTCGCCGAGTACGGCGGCGAGGTCGTCGGTTACGCGCTGCTCACCCGAGTGGGGGTTCGGCCCGATCGGGGTGCCGTCGCGCCGGGCCTCGCGCTCGGGCCGGTGGCGGTCGCGCCGCACCGCCAGCGGGTCGGGCACGGCAGCGCGGTGGTGCAGGCCGCCCTGGACGCCGCCACCGAGCTGGGCGAGCGGCTGGTCGTGGTGCTCGGTGCCCCGGCGTTCTACCGTCGCTTCGGCTTCGGGCCGGCCGCCGAGTTGGGTCTCAGCAGCCCGTGGGCCGGTCTCGGTGAGCCGTGGCAGGCGCTGGTGCTGCCGCCGTCCACCAGCGAGGAGGGTGCTCCGCCGCGCGGCGAGGTCGTCTTCCCCGCGCCCTGGTCGAGAGTCTGACCGCGCCGGCCTGACCGCGCCGGCCTGACCGCGCCGGTCAGGCGGGCTGGGTGCGCAGGTAGCGGCCGAAGTGCGGGACGGTGAAGGCCACCGTGCCCCGTTCGCCCGAGTAGATGAGCCCCTTCTTGATCAGCGCGTCGCGAGCCGGGGAGAGGCTGGCCGGCTTACGGCCGAGGGCGCGGGCGATCTCGGCGGTGGGTACGGCGGCGTCCATGTCGTCGCGGACCACGCCGCCGGCTTCGCTCTCCACCAGGGACAGCGTGGCCATCGCCCGCATGTACTCGCGTTCGGCCGGGGTGGCCCGCTCGAACCGGGAGCCGAAGAAACCGACCGCGAGTTCGGCCTCGGCCTCGGGCGCGGCGACCCGGACGTCCGCCGCGATGATCGGCGACCGCGGCGCGTGATCCCAGGTCGCCTTGCCGTACGCCTGGACGAAGTACGGATAGCCGCCCGACTTCTCGTAGAGCAGGTCGAGCGCCTTCTGCTCGTACTCCACCTCCTCGCGCTCGGCCGGCGCACAGAGCGCCTGGTCGGCGGCGAGCCGGTCGAGCCGGTCGATGCGCTGGTAGCGGAAGAGCCGTTCCGAGTACGACTTGGCGGCGCTGAGCACGGCGGGCAGGTGCGGCAGCCCCGCGCCGACGACGATCAGTGGGGCACCGATCTGGGACAGTTCGTGGCAGGCGGCGCAGAGCGCTGAGACGTCCTCCGGCCCGAGGTCCTGCATCTCGTCGATGAAGACGGCGATGCCGGTGCCCACGTCACTGGCCACGGCGGCGGCGTCGCTGAACAGCTCGACCAGGTCGATCTCGATGTCACCGGAGTCGGCGCGTCCGCTCGCGGCGGGAACGTCGATGCCGGGTTGCCACCGGTCGCGCAGCTTGGGCGCGGACCCGGCGCGCCCGGTCGGAACGGACCGCTGGGCGAACGCCTTGAGTACCCCGAGGAAGGCGTCGATCCGGTCGGGGGCGCGGTGGCGTGGAGCGAGTTCGCGGACCGCCATGTGCAGGGCGGCGGCGACCGGGCGGCGCAGTGACTGGTCCGGACGGGCCTCGATCTTGCCGCTGCCCCAGAGGCGGTTGATCGCCTGTGACCGCAGCGTGTTGAGCAGGACGGTCTTGCCGACGCCGCGCAGCCCGGTGAGCATCAGGCTGCGCTCTGGCCGCCCACGGGCGATGCGTTCCAGCACGATGTCGAAGACGTCCAGCTCGCGCCCTCGCCCGGCGAGTTCGGGAGGGCGCTGGCCGGCGCCCGGGGCGTACGGGTTGCGGACCGGATCCACGCATCGCAGAATATCGGGCCCTCTAGCTGCGAAGCTAGATATGGATAGATGAGGCTACCGGCGTGTTGAGGCCGTCGACCGAAAACTAGGGCTGTCTAGCGTCCATGCTAGACAGCCCTAGTTTTGGGAATCGTCTACCGCTTCTTCAGGCAGAGCACGTAGTCGAACAGGTCGATCGAGTTGTCGTGCACGTAGTTGGCGGTCGCCTGCGGCGCGAGCGTCTGGCACCGGTCCCCGTCGGTGGTCGCCGGAATCCGCAGGAGCACCTGGTAGGTGTTCGGGCCGCAGGGCACCTTGCGCAACTCCGCGTCGTCCTCGCTGCCGTCGTTGACCACGCAGTCGCCCTCGGCGAACTCCTCCTCCTCGTCCGGCGACGGCACGACCGGGCTCGGGGCATCACTGGGCAGACCGGGAGGGGCGACCGGCGCGCTCGCCGACGGCAGGGGCGTGACATCGCTGTCGGAGTCGGCGATCCGCCAGGCCGCCCAGCCGGCAAGGCCGAGACAGGGGCAGAGCAGGAGCAGCACGACCAGCCCGACGATCAGGGCGACCTTCCGGCCGTTCCTGTTGGCGGGGGCGGGGGGCGGCATCGGGTATCCACCGGGTGCCGGCGGACCCCACGGTGCCGCCGGCTGGCCCGGGGCGGGCGGGAACGGCCCCGGCGGGGCATCCCACTGCGGCGGTTGCTCCGGCGTCGGCCCCCACTGCGGCGGTTGCTGCTGCGGAGCGTTCCACTGCGGCGGTTGCTCGGGTGGTGGTCCCCACTGCGCGGGCTGTGGCGGCGGCCCCCACTGCGGAAGCGTCGGATCGACCGGTGGCGGGCCGCCGGGGCCGGTCGGCGGACGCTGGTACGGGTCGTCCGGCTGCCCGGAACCCGCTGGTCCGTAGGTCGTCATGTCATCCCCAGGGTGGGTGGTCAGCGCTGCTTGAGGCAGAGCACGAAGTCGAGGGTGTCCAGCTCGCTGTCGAAGAAGTACCAGTTCGTGTAGCCCTCGACCTTGGCGCACTTGGCCTCGGCGTCGCGTTCACCGCTTGTCGCGCCGTCGACCCGGCGCAGCACCTCGTACGACTTCGGGGCGCAGCCGCTGATCAGCAGCTTGGGCTTGCCGCCCGACACGCCGTCGTTGCGCACACACTGCCCGACCTTCACGAAGCGCGGGTCGGCCGACGACTCGGGCGCCGCGGCGCTCGGCACCGGCTCGGCCGGATCGGTCACACCGCCGGTGGGCTCCGCCGCAGCGGCCGAGCCGGTCGGCGCGGCTGTCGTCGGCCCCGGGTCGTCCGAACCCCGGAGGAACCAGTACGCGCCGCCGCCGGCCAGCACCAGCAGCACGACGGCCAGCACCGCGATCATCGGCCCCCGCCCGCGCCTCGGTGGCGGTGTGGGCGAAGGGTCGTCGCCGTACGAGTCACCGTCGGGCCGGTAGGTCCCCACGCCGTAGTTCGGCTCCCTGTCGGCGGGGGGGTACCCGCCACCGTAGGGCCCGGAGGGCTCCGCGCCGTACGGCGTGCCCGTCCCACCCCCGTACTGGCCGCCGCCGTACTGCCCGCCGCCGTACTGCCCGCCGCCGTACTGTCCACCCCCGTACTGCCCGCCGCCGTACTGCCCGCCGCCGTAGGGCGTCGCCGGTGCGCCGCCGTACTGGCTGTCGCCGTGAGGGCCCGGCCTCTGCGACGCGGCCGGGTAGGGCTGAACCGTCGGCGGATAGGGCTCTGCGGCCGGCGGGTAGGGCTGCTGAGGCGGCCGGTTGGGCGTCTCGTCGGGTCGCTGCCCACGCCACGGGCCTGCGTAGCCCTCACCCGGTGGTCCGTAATTCGTCATGCCGCCCTCCTGCACAAGTGGTGAGAGGCCGGCCACCAATGCGCGACGCCGACTCCGAGGTCACCGTAGCGTGGTCCACCGATGAGCTCATCTCCACCGAGCGCCGCCGCCGCATCCGGCCGCCGCGCCGTCGCCGCGCCAACCCTGGTGTGGACCGCGCTGATCGTGGTCTACGTGCTGTGGGGCTCCACCTATCTGGCCATCCGGATTACGGTGGAGACGCTGCCGTCGCTGCTGTCCGCCGCCCTGCGCTTCGCCGTGGCGGGCCTGGTGCTGGCGGTGGTGCTGCGCCTGCGCCGCGGGCCGGGTGCTCTCCGCGTGCGGCGTCGGCAGCTCGGCTCCGCCGCCCTGGTGGGTGTGCTCCTGCTCGCCGGTGGCAACGGCCTGGTGGTGCTCGCCGAGTCCGGGCCGCCCGGGGAGGCGCTGCCGTCCGGCGTCGCCGCCCTGCTGGTGGCGACCGTGCCGCTGCTCGTGGTGCTGCTGCGGTCGGCCACCGGCGACCGGCCGCCGCTCTGGACGTTCGCCGGGGTCACCGTGGGCTTCGTCGGACTCGTGCTGCTGGTGCTGCCCGCCGGTACGGCGGACGCGGTGCCGCTGGTCGGAGCGTTGACAGTGGTGGTGGGAGCCGCCGCCTGGTCGGTGGGGTCGTTCCTGTCGGGACGGATCGAGATGCCCGCCGACCCGTTCGTCGCGACCGTGTACGAGATGGTGGCCGGCGCGCTGGCGCTGGCCGTGGTCGCCGCCGCCCGGGGTGAACTGCGTGACTTCCACCCGACCTCGGTGAGCACCCGGTCCTGGTTGGCGTTGGGTTACCTCATGGTGGCCGGATCGCTGGTTGCCTTCACCGCGTACGTCTGGTTGCTGCAGAACGCGCCGATCTCGCTGGTGTCGACGTACGCGTACGTGAACCCGGCGGTCGCGGTGGCGCTCGGCGCGCTGCTCGTGGCCGAGCCGATCACGCCGCAGGTGCTGCTCGGCGGTGCGGTCATCGTCGCCGGCGTCGCGCTGGTGGTGAGCACCGAACGCCCACGCCGCAAGGCAGCGGGACCACGATCGGGGGCGGCGCGGACGGAAGCCCGGCGGTAACGTCCGGCCCATGTCGGCCGCCGCGCTGCTCGGGGTGGCGTTGCTCGGCGGGTTGGTCGGTCTCGTCGTACCCCCGCTGGCTCGGCATTTCGTCACCCCGCCGGTGCGGCGGGGTGGGTCGGTCTGGCTCTGCCCGCCGCTGGCGGCCGTGGTGTTCGTGGGGCTCGCTGTCGTGCTGCGTGATGACCCGGCGCTGCCGGTCCTCCTCGCGGTGGCGGTGGTGGGTCTGGTGCTGGCCGTTGTCGACCTGGCCTGCCTGCGGCTGCCCGACCCGCTGGTCGCCGCCGCCGGCACGCTGGCCCTCGGCGGGCTGACCGGGGTGGCGCTGCTGGCCGGCACTCCCGGGCGTCTGGTCGGCGCGCTGGTCGGCGCGGTGCTCGCCGGCGCGGCGCACGTGCTGCTCGCCCTGTTGCCGAGGTCCCGACTGGGCTTCGGGGACGTCAAGCTTGCCACCGTCCTCGGGCTGCCGCTCGGCTGGCTGGGCCGCGACGCCCTGCTCACCGGGCTTCTCCTGGCACACCTGCTGCACGGGGCCCTGGTCGTCGGCCTGCTCGCCACGCGACGGGTCCGCCCCAACACCCTGCTCCCGCTAGGCCCGGCCCTGCTGGCCGGCACCTGGCTGGCCGCGCTCATGACCTGACCGCGCCGGGTGCCCGAGGCGCGTCGATCATGAAGTTGTTGCCAGCCGTATCGGCGTGTCGAGGCAACAACTTCAT